>JBAVKA010000096.1:0-28354 GCA_049688075.1 Gammaproteobacteria bacterium | reverse complement strand
CTGCCACCGACGTGGCCAATGGGTGAGCATCGAGTGGCTGGACTCGCCCGCGCGAATCACGGCACAATCACCACCCATGGATGACGAGGAACGCGACCGGAAGATCGCGCGCTGGCAGCAAAAGGCGCGTGCGGCGGCGAAGCGCAGGACGCGCCGCAAGCTGTATATCATCACATTGATGCCGGAGGTGCTGGAGCGCAGGGATTTCCGCGCGGCCAACCCGGATTACCTCGAGGGCATGCCGTGCCTGTACGTCGGCATAACGATTCATGAGCCGGGCGACCGCTTCGAGCAGCACATGGCCGGCTATCGCAGCAGCAAGTATCCCAAACGCTACGGTGTCGAGCTGGCGCAGGACCTGCTGGACGGCTTCGATGATACGGGACTGCGCGAGGAGGAACGCGAGCCCGCGCTGGCCGGGTGGCTACGGCGTCAGGGCTGCGCCGTTTGGCAGAATTGACCGCTCTTCCCGGCAGTCCAGTGTCCTTGACAGCCGTTATAATCGCCCTATGGCCCATCTCCTAGAAGCCCGCGATCTGGTCAAGGTTTTTCCCGGCGTACGGGCGGTGGATGGAATCAGCTTCAGCGTGGAGCGGGGCCGGTGCTTCGGCCTGCTGGGGCCGAACGGGGCGGGCAAGACGACTACGCTGGAGATGCTGGAAGGGATATCGCAGCCCGCTTCCGGAGAGATCCTTTACGAGGGCCGCGAGTTCGACCGGGCGTATCGCGAGGACATCGGCATCCAGTTCCAGAGCACGGCGCTGCAGGATTTCCAGACCGTGCGCGAATCGCTACGGATGTTCGCGAGCCTCTACCGCTGCACCGCCGACATCAGCGAGCTCATCATGCTGTGCAACCTGGAGGAGATTCTCGACCAGGATACGCGCCTGCTCTCCGGCGGGCAGCGCCAGCGTCTGCTGCTGGCCATCGCCCTGGTAAACGATCCCCGGCTCGTGTTCATGGACGAACCAACCACCGGCCTCGACCCGCAGGCGCGGCGCAACTTCTGGGGTCTGATCGAGATCGTTCTGCAGCGCAACAAGACCGTGGTGCTGACAACCCATTACATGGAGGAGGCGCAGCGGCTCTGCGACGAAATCGTGATCGTCGATCGCGGCCGGGTCATCGCCCGAGGGCGGCCCGGCGAGCTCGTGCAGGCGCATTTCCCCGCCGTGGTCGTGCGCCTGCCGGCGAACGTCTGGCCGGCGGGCCAGCCGCTGCCGGTGAATGGCGAACTGCGCAACGGTTACATCGAAATGTTCACCGAGGAGGCTCCGCCCCTGCTCGAGCAGCTGAAGCGCAGCGGCGCGAACCTGAACGAACTCAAGGTCGAGACGCCGAATCTCGAGGATCTGTTCCTCAAGCTTACCGGTCACGGCCTGAGGAATTAGCCCGCATCTCTCACCGGGCGGCGATCGAATGACACACGGCATCAGGGTGATGAAAATATTGTCTAACCGGAAAAAGACGGATTAGCCATGTGGCGTCGCATCCTCGCCATCCTGCGGGCGCGTAACCGGGAGTTCTACCGGGACCGGGCCGGTCTGAGCTGGAATATAGCCATGCCGGTGCTCATGGTGTTCGGCTTCGCGTTCATCTTCCGGGGCGAACCGGAGGATCTGTTCAAGGTCGGGGTGCTCGGAGAACATAATGAAATTGCGGCGAATGTCTCACCGTTTCTCGCTACCCGGTATATCCATTTCCTCCCGTTTGATGACGCGCAGAGCGCCATTGCGAAGGTGGATCGGCACCAGATCGACCTGCTGCTCGATCCACACGGCGCGGCGCGCTACTGGATTAACGTGCATTCGGCCCGGGGTTATCTGGTGGAACGGCTGCTGCAGGCGTCCTATGCCGGGAGCGGTGAGCCGCCGCCGCAGCGCGAGACCGTGAGCGGACGGGCGTTGCGCTATGTGGACTGGGTGCTCCCCGGTGTGCTCGCGATGAACATCATGTTCAGCAGTCTGTGGGGCGTCGGCTGGGTCATCGTGCGCTACCGCAAGAATGGTGTGCTGCGGCGCCTGCAGGCGACACCGCTCAGCGCTTTCGAATTCCTGACGGCGCAGGTTATCTCACGCCTCGCAGTGGTGCTCACGGCGACCTCCGTCGTGTATGCCGGCGCCGACCTGGCTCTCGATTTCGTGATGCGAGGTTCCTGGCCGGCGCTGATTCTGGTCTATGCCACGGGTTCGCTCTGCCTCATCAGCGTGGGGCTGATCATCGCCGCGCGGCTGCGCACGGAAGAACTGGCGGATGGCGTGCTCAATGTACTGTCCTGGCCGATGCTGCTGCTCTCCGGGGTGTGGTTCTCCATGGAGGGGACCAACCCGGCCGCCCAGTTCGTCTCCCGCCTGCTGCCGCTGACGCACCTGGTGGATGCCGCGCGGGCCGTCATGGTGGACGGTGCCGGCGTCGCCCAGGTCCTGCCCGAGATCGTTCTGCTCGGCGGTATGGGCCTGGTGCTGCTGCTGATTGCCGCCAGGATGTTCCGCTGGGACTGAAACCGTTCGACTACAGTTGGATCAAGGCTGTGTCGATAGTATCGTCAAATGATCAACTTCTGGTGAACGGCATGAGTCCCCTGATCTGGTCTATGGCATTCAGGCGCTGCACTCACATCCGGGTGACGACACGTCCCAATCCATTGCGTAGTGTGTTTCACTCGGTGATCTGGCTTGTGGATCTGGCGGGTCTTCTCAGGAAAGGCGATCACCGCCACTCCGGGTAGTTGGATCACTCCCTCAGGTTATAATTTGCTGATGCCCCGGTAGGAAAGCTCCGGCTGATTGGGAGTTAGCCGGGGATGGCTGTCGGTGTTCCTGTACCCGTCGGAAATGGCCCGCGAGATTTTCAGGCGTTATGACGTATACCGTTACCATCCGCAGTTACGGAGACCGGTTCACCGTGGAAGCGGGGGAGACCATTCTGCAGGCCGGACTGCGCCAGGGCGTAACACAGACCTGTGGCTGTCATGGCGGGATGTGCGGGGTTTGTATCAGCCGGATTATCGATGGTCGGATCACCTATCCGGATGGCCCGCCACTGGCGCTGGCGGAAGAGGATGCAGGGTCCGGGAAAGGCTTGGTTTGCGTCGGCTATCCGGGCAGCGACCTGGTGATCGAACCGGTCAATTCGGGGGTGGACTGGGAACTCTGGGAATGACCGCGGAGGTCATGCACCGTTTTCCGGGGCATTAATTCAGGGATGATTCCGGTTCCGACTGCGCGCTCAGGGTGAACCAGGCGCCCGAGGGTAGCCAGGGACCCAGGCATTGCAGCAATGCATTGCTCAGCCTGCCGGTGGTTTCGATGTCCAGCGTCTCCCGAGCGACCGGCATCATGAAGCCATAGGAGTCCAACTGATAGAAATTGACCCGCTGGTTCAGCGTGGCGGCGAAGACGGTTCCTCCGCCGGTTTCACGTACATAGTGCACGCCGTCCCGGGAGATGCTGTAGACCATGCTCCTGCAGGGGAATTCGCCCTCGGTCTGCTGCAGCGGAATGCCGGCCGACGTCGGGGGCAGGGTGTTCGGGTCAAATCCGTCGGAATACTGCTGAATGGCCAGCAACGCCCCGCCGATAAAAAGCACACACAGCAGCCCCCATCTGCCTAGTCCGAGTCGGTATACATAGATCATGGTGAGTGCCTCCGGAAACACGCCACAATCGCGTCTTCCTGGCCTTGATTGTCAGAAACCCTGCAGGCGTTGTCTATTGAACCCAGGTGCATGGGACTAAAGGGCACCTCGAAAAATTGGGAACGAACCTGCTTGCAGGAGCTGGCACGCCGGCAGGGAGACGGAGAGACCGGGAACCGGTCGAAAGGCTGGCCTGGGCCATGCGGGCAAGGGGCGGGAGCAGGACGTGGCGCCAACGTTGGCGCGCGGATTGATTTGGCAGTGAAATGGGGGTTCAATGGGTGAGCTTCCTGCCGGCCTCCATGTATTCAATCACAATATGTTTACGCGTCTGTTCAAACCCAAATGGGAACACTCCGAGCCCCGCATACGCTGTCAGGCGCTTGAATCCGGCGATGTGCCGCCGGAGATGCTGGCAAAGGCAGCTCGTGAGGATCAGGACCCGTCGGTGCGCCGCTGCGCCGTGGAGCGTCTGGCCGACCCCGAGCTGCTTGCGAGTCTGTTTGTTTCGGAACCGATCCCCGATATCCGGGAGGCGGCAAGTCGCCGCCTGCGCGAAGTACTGGCCGGTCCGTTGGTATCGGGACCACCACTGGCCGCGCGGCTGCGCGCCATGACACAGACGGTCTCACCCGGGCTCTGGAACTTTCTGGCGCATGACGCACAGGTGGCGGAAATACGCGTCGCGGCCCTGCAGCAGGTCAGCGATACCGATATCCTGTGCGCCATCGCCGTCGACGATTCGGTCGCAGGCGTCCGCCGTGCGGCGCTGGAGCGGATCGACGATCCGCGGGGATGGGAGGTGGTGGCCCGGGATGCCCGCAACAAGGACAAGCAAATAAGCCGCATGGCCCGTGAACGTCTGGATGCGCACCGCAAGAGCCAGGCGGAACGCGAGATCGCGGAGCGGCTGTGCGCTGAGCTGGAGGTACTGGCGGCGGGCACAGCAGAGGCCGGCAGCCGGCAGCATTTCCTGCGTCTGACCAGCCACTGGGATCAACTGGAAACGCAGCCCGCCCCGCTGCTGGTGGCCCGCTTCTCCCGGGCGCGCCGACAGGTCGCCGCGGCGATTGAACACTTCAACACGGTGCTGGCCGCAAGGCAGTCACTCTGCACTGATCTCGAGGGCGTGTTGAAAAACCTGCAGGGTGCTGCCGAACGTGACGCGGTCTGCGTGCCGGATATGCCCGAGCGGATGCATCAGGTGCGTACCCGCTGGCAGGAACTCACGCCTGCGGCGGCCGATGATGACCCGCTGGCGCGACGGTTTGCCGATCTGGACAGGCAGATCGAAACCGTGTCGGACCGCCTGGCGACGGACCAGGCCCGCAGTATCCCGTTGCGCGCGCTGGTGCAGCAGGCCGATGTACTGCTGGCCACCACGGGCGAACTCCAGGAACGGCGCGTCACCGAGCTGGAACGCCGCTGGGAGGCGCTCGAACGACCGACAGCACCCGGGCTGGCCGAGGCATTGCAGCAGGAATTCGCCAGCCGGCACGACTTGCTGCGGAAACGGCTGAAACGCCAGGCAACACAGCGCCGGCAGGCGCTGGAAGAGGCGGAGAGCCTGATCGACGGCATGGATAGCGTCCTCAAGGAGGGTGAGCTCGAACGCGCCCTGTCACAGCGCGACCGGGCACGCCACCTGTTGAAAATCGCCGCGGGCAGTGACGAGCGCAAGCGCGCCGCCTTGCAGGCGCGGCTCCAGCGTCTGCACCCGCGGCTCGAACAGCTCCGGCAGTGGCGCCATTGGGGATCCGGCAATGCCCGGGAACGCCTGTGTGCCGAACTCGAGGCGCTGGCCGGCAGCGTCCTTCCGGCAGCGGAACTCGCCACACGGGTGCGCACCGCCCGGGAGGACTGGAAGCGCATCGACCGCGGCGAGGGTCCGGCGCGGGAGGCGCTCTGGCTACGTTTCGACCACGCCTGCAGCCAGGCCTATGCACCGTATCAGCAGGAACGGCGCGAGCAGGCGGAACGGCTGGCCACCCACCTCGCGCGGAAGCAGGCGCTGTGCCGTGAGCTGGACGCCTTCGAACGCGACACGGACTGGAAGACGGTGGACTGGCGTGCGGCGGACCGGATGGTGCGCTCGGCAGCCGAGCGCTGGCGGCGCATCGGTGCGGTACCGGCAAAGGCGCGCAGGTCCCTGGAGAAGGACTACCGCGCAGTGCTCGCGCGCCTGGAGTCGCATCTCGAGACCGAACGGGAGCGTGAACTGCGCCGCCGCCGTGCCCTGATCGCCCGGGTGGAGCAGCTCGCCGCCGCCCCGGATCTGCGCAGCGCAATCCGCGAGGCAAGGGAGGCGCAGGAAAAGTGGTCGCCCACCGTTCTGACGGGGCAGGAGCAGGAACAGCAGTTGTGGAAGGCTTTCCGGCAGGCCTGCGATGCTGTGTTCAGCAAGGCCAGGGAGGAACGCGCGGCGGCGGACACCGAACGCCAGGCAAACCTCGATCGGAAGCTGGCACTGTGCACCGAACTGGAAGCCCTGCTGGACAGCTCACAGGCGAATCTTCACGATCTGGTGCAGCGTTTCGCCACCGCTGCCGGGGAGTGGCGCGATATCGGGGCACTTCCCCGCCAGCAGGAACGCAGTGTGGAGGCGCGTTACGAGGCGCTCATGAAACGGTTCGCCAGGCGCCGGCAGCAGGAGTCGAAGGCGGCCGAACAGGCGCTTTTGCAGGAGGTTCGCGAGCGGTCCCGGCTGTGCGAACGCCTGGAAACCGCGGTGCTGGAAAACAACCTGGCGGAGGCGGACCGGATCGGGCTGGCGGAAGACACCCGCCGGGCGTGGGAAGCGCGCGCGCCGCTCGATGCGTCTCAGGCGCTCGGGCTGCAACAGCGTTTCGAGTTGGCCGGACGGGCGCTCACAGGGGAGACCGGTTCCCGTGAAGAACTGCTGGATACACTGTCGCGGAATCTGGCGCGGCGCCTGGATCTCTGCCTGCAGATGGAGATCGCCGCCGGTCTGGAATCGCCGGCGGAGTTCGCTGAGGCGCGCATGCGGCTGCAGGTGTCGCGGCTGGCCGATGCCCTCGGCCATCGTCAGGAAGGCGCAGTCACCGGCGCCGGGCGGTTGCGTGAACTGCTGCTCGACTGGTATCAGACCGGACCGGCACCGATGGAGGCGCGCGCTGGACTCGCCGCGCGTGTGGAGCGGGTCATACGGCCGGATAATCAAGGAGACGCATGATGAAAAACTCGATGAAGGGGGCCTTGTTGTCAGGTCTGGTGTTTCCCGGCCTCGGCCAGATTGCGTTAAAACGTTACTGGCGGGGGTTCGCCCTGCTGCTGGCGGTCATGGCCGGTTTGTACATCATGATCGCGACTGCCATGCAGCAAGCCTATGCTATTCTGGATAGTATCGAGGCAGAAGGCGGAATGCCTGACAGCGATACGATCAGCAAGGCAGCCGCCCAGGCTGCAGCTGCGTCGGACAGCCCGATGATCACCGCCGTGTCAGTGCTGATCCTCGTCTGCTGGATCGTCGGGATCATCGATGCCTGGCGCATCGGGAAACAAAAGGACCTGGAAGGGAAGACTGCCGGTCGAATGCCGCATGGCTCGGGCGATTAACAGCAATAAACTCACCTTATCCCCGCACTCGAGCGACATTGCGGTGAAAATTGTGGCTAGCGACGAACATTACCTGAGCAGGCACTGTTAATGTCAGAGCTGAATGATCCGCGCGTACTGTTTGCCGCCGAGCGCACGCTGCTGTCGTGGAACCGCACCAGCATCTCACTGATGGCGTTCGGCTTCCTGATCGAACGCTTCGGTTTGTTCCTGGAAATCGCCGGACGCGAGGAGGTCAGGGTGTTTCAACGTCATATCTCCTTCATCGTCGGGATTGCCTTCATTGTACTGGCCTCTTATATCGCCCTCGCTTCCATTCTGCAGCATCGTCGGGTGCTCAGGACTCTGAGACCAGTCGAAATACCCGCCGGTTACAATGCCGGGCTTGGAATGATCACGAACGGCATCGTAGCTGTGTTGGGTATCTTGTTGAGCATCTACCTGTTCCGCGGATTTTTTTAACGGCAGTCGGCTTAACGGGGAAACCGGCTTGCTGGACTACCCGCAGGTATTCGGGCTTCTCCCGTTGTCAGCATACCGATGGTGTCACTGCATGTGTCCGGCGCTCTTCATCATCTGCGACAGTTGCTGTTGCTTCTCCTGCAGCTGCTTCATCAGCTGCTCGACCTGCGGATCCTTCTCCTTCATCGCGGTCATGACGTCCTCCATGAATTTTTTCTGCGCAGCCTGTACTTCCGGGTTCTTCATGGCCTCATTCTGGGCGTTGCGGAAAGCTACCGCCTTTTTCTGGTACTCGCCCATCAACGTCTCGCGTTCGTCTTCAGGCGTTTCGCCGCTGCGCAGTTTCTCCTCCAGCTTGATGATTTCATTCATGTCTTCTTTCGCGCTTTTGCCGCTGCTGCTCATCTTCTCCAGAACGAGGTTACGCAGGGACTCCTCCTCCGTTTTCAACTCGGGGTTCGCCTGCAGGGTGTCATTCTGAATCTGTGTGATGTGTTTCTGCAGTTCCATGTACTCGGCGTGCACACTCTGAATTTCCTGCATCTGCTTGTTTTGCTCGGGTGTTGCCGCGGGCGGTGCTGTCTGCGCCGGCGACGTTGCCTGCGACTGCGAGGCCTCCTCCGCCTGCAGCGGCATGGCCACGACAAAGCCGGCGGCGACGGCAAGCGGCAGGAGCCGACGCAAGTCGGTGACTCGGGCAAACAGGGACCTGGGTTGATTTGATCTGTTCATCTGTAAACGCTCCTGGGATGTTGGAATGCAGAAATCGGGGTGCGGTCACGCCGCGAGTTATTAGGGTGTGTGGTGGTTGTTTGACGGCAGCATAGCAGCAGTTACCGGGTAGCCGTCAACTCCCATCACCGGATGGCGCTTCCCCGTGAGGAGGCGTCATCGCCCGGTATGATCTAAAATTAAACAGGTAGGGGTGTTTAAGGTTCCTGCACCGCCATGTTGAATCGGTCTGCATCGGATTAACCCATTGTATATTAATGGAAATTAATGCAGTGACCGGTTCGCCAGCCGTGAAGGCAGCCCCGCGCCAGCGGGAACGAGCCACCATCTACAAACCCGATTACCGGAGCAGACGCGACATGTTATCCCGCAACCTGATGAAGTCTGATGATTTCCTGCTCCACGAGGTGCGGGAGTTTCAATCATTGTTCCGCTCGGTCCTGATGGCGACGGTAAATCAGGACGGGGTGCCGGAGGCAAGTTATGCGCCCTATGTGATGGATGATGACGACAGGTATTACGTGTTCGTCAGCGGATTGGCGCGCCATACCCGCGATTTCCAGGAAACCGGACACGTCAGCCTTCAGTTCATCGAGAACGAGGAATCGGCACAGAATCTGTTTGCCCGCCGGCGGCTCACACTGCTGTGCGACGTGTCGGCCATCCTGCGAGCGAACCCGGTCCACGAGGAAATCCTGGAGCATTTCACGCAACGTTTCGGCAGATTCGTCAACACACTGCGGGGTCTGCCCGATTTCCAGCTGTTCCGATTAACCCCACGCAGCGGTCTTTACGTACGCGGTTTCGGTCAGGCGTTCCGTGTATAGTGGTCGATGTTCAGTGGCCTCGCGAAAACGGGGTGCCTGAAGACGTACGTCTCACAGTCGCCTGTCTTCTTGCCCCGGGGAAAATATGTACTAGGCTGATAGCTATGCCCGCATTCCCGCCGTTCATGCGCTGCAAGCAGGGGTGGTTCGATTATCGAATGACTCAGTCAGGGAATTGCGCTCTCGTCGCCAAGGAGGCTGCGATGATTGATACGATTCGTGCTTTTCTGTACGGAATACTGATCCTGGTTACCGCCCTGATTCCACCGGTTGTTTCCTTGATGCAGCAATTCAAGAGTTGATCGCGATACGATCACGCCGCGCAGAGGCGATGAACCCTTGAGAGGGCGGCGTATCATCGCCGCGCTGTCAGCCGCGTTGTTACTCGCCGCGTGCGGACCGCTGTTGATCAGGAACGAGGCAACCCGCGGCTATGTACCGCTGCGTAATGCCAGCCTTGAACTGCACCGAAATGTCGTCGTCCCACCTGAAAGCGCGCGCGTGTTCTTTCAGCAGGGAGTGGTGCAGCCGGGGATCAACGAATACCGGCCGCACTGTGAACTGACGGTCAGGAGCCTGGTTGACCGCCCACAGACGATTTATGCCGATCGCTTCATCGTCGAGCGGGTCTCGGCCGACATCGTGCATGTCGTCACCTCGGGAGACGTCGTAGTGGCGTTGTACGCGGAGTTCCAGCTCACCAGCGGCGGCGGCGGGGGAGGCGACGGCGGCGGTGATGGCGGCGGTGATGGCGAGGGCCGGCAGATGAAGATCTACACCCTGTACCTGCACTCCGACCGGCAGCCGGATGTTCTTTCCCTTGTCTGCGGCGGCGCTTTCAACCTTCCGGCGCTGGCCTTAAGACCCAGCCTCCAGGATATCGAGACCGCCCTGGGGAACTATGCGACGCTTGAACTGCATTGAAGGCGCACCACAAGTCGGCGGGGCATCCTCCCAACCACGAGACCGCAAGTCCTTCCACTTACCAGTAATACCTCGCTTCGACATAACCGAACCGGCCTGCAGAGGGGATCGGGTTGCCCACCCCGACGTCGCCCTCATTCACGCGGTTTATCCCGGCCAGGTGGTCGTGGTAGTTCTTGTTGAACAGGTTCTCGATGCCTCCGCCCAGCTGCCATTGGCTGCCGGACCACCGGGTACGCAGATTGAGGATCGCCCAGCCGCCGCTCTTCTGCTCGTCGTTGTAGCTGGAGACCTCGTGCTGTTGCGCGGCGGCGCGAATCTCGGCGCGGTGTGTCCAGCGGCCGGTACGCCAGTCGCCGTATAACTCTCCGTTCAACGGTGCAATGCGGTAAAGGTTGTCGTCGGTCGTACGGTTTTTACCGCGCACGTAACTCAGCGTACCGCCCAGCGCCACGGTCGAGGTCGTCTGCCAGCTCCAGCTGCCGTCGACACCGTACAGTTCGGCATCGAAATTCGTGTACTTGAGCACCGGCTTGCCGTTGGCGTCAAGGCGTGCGATCGGGCTGCCCTGGATGTAATCGTGAACACGGTTGTAGAAGATCGACGGCTTGATGGAGAAATCGGCCGGCTGGTATTCAAGTCCCAGGCTGATCTGGTGCGAGATCTCGGGATCCAGATCGAGATTCCCCAGATAGGTGCGCCCGTCGGCCTGACCGGCGCTCGCCGACAGCGGGGTCCAGAGATAATATTCCAGCAGGCTGGGCGAACGGGTCTTGCGCGCGAGTCCCACAACGTAATCGAGCGCGGGACTGGCGGAGTAACGCCACAGTGCCGTGGCATCCAGTTGCAGGTGGTTCCGGTAATGACTGCGCCCATTGAAGGTAGCCCGGTCGGCGCTTGTGGGAGGAAAACTGTTGGCTATATTCCGGGTGTCGCTCTGCACGTAATCGGTGCGCAGGCCGTACTGCGCCTGCCAGTTGCGAGCCGGCTGATGTTCCCATTCCGCAAATACACCCGCGCGTTCGCGCGAGGCGTCACGGAAGGTATCCTGTGTGGCCGACGTCTGCACGTTGCGCTGGTAGACGTCGAGCGCGTTGGAATAGCCCTCGACCCCCATGTTCAGCTTCCCGCCGCCGACGGGTCGCGCGAGGGCCAGGCGGAAACCCGCGTCGCGGCTGTCGGATGGCGCCTCCATGCGCATGCCCGTGTTCGGTCGCAACGAGTAGTTGTCCATGGTGTGGTTGATGTCGTGCCAATAGGCGCTGAGGTTGACTTCATAGATGTTCAGCGCGCCGCCGTAGTTGAAGCGTATCCGGTTGGCATTGTCCTTCACCATGTCCATGGGCAGGGCGGGCGTACCGACATCGTCACTGCTTTGTGCGCCAAGCTCGACGGTGGTCCGCCCGTCCCACGTTCTGGCGTCCAGGCGCACGGCGCCGCTACGGGTCTTGTAACCGGTGTCCGCCACGCGCCCGTCAGCGAAGTCCGTATCGTTGGCACGCGCCCAGCCGCCGTCGGCACTGAGTACGTAATGCTCATTACCGGCCTCCACGTGTGTCGAGGCCAGCTTGCCCTCGTTCTCGCCGCTGTAGCTCGCGCCGGCCTCGCCGCGCACGCCGGCGCCGTCGTCAAAGAAGGCAGGATCGATAGAGCGCGCCTTGACGGTGCCGGCGATGCTGTCGCCGCCGTCGCTTACCGGCGTGATGCCGGGCAGTATCTCCAGGCTGTCGAGCTGGGTGGGCATGGTGTAGTGCAGCGGGGGATCCATGTGATTGGGGCAGGCCGGCGTGATCTGCATACCGTCGATGTCGACGCGCACGCGATCGTTGAACAGCCCGCGCAGCTGCACGATCCCGGTCAGATCCCCGTTGCGCACGATGCTCGCGCCCGGAGTATTTTCCAGCAAGGCGCTGGTATCGGGCTGGAGGGGGCCAGGCTCCCGGGCCGGCGTGATGCGTGTGGCTGACGGGACCAGTTGGTCTTCACGCGCCGTGGATTCGACCGCTTCCATGCGTTGCACCTCCCCGGCTCGGGCAATCAGGCCGGTGGCGGCAAGGAGCAATAACGGCAAACGGCGGATGTTGCGGGTATTCATCGGCGACTCCTGAGTGGGCAGCGCGGGATCATAGCGATGCTTTCTCGCCGAATGAATGCGGCATAATGTCGCAACCGCCCTGCTCAGGAATGACTAACTGCGGGCTAGCGTTCCAGTCGAAAGCGTACCGGGATTTCGACCCAGCTGACGATTTGCTCGTCACCGCGCCGGGCGGGGCGAAACCGCCATTTGCGCACCGCCGCCATGGCGGCCTGGTCGAGCAGCGTATGGCCGCTTGACTGCGCGAGCACGAGTTCATCGGATTCACCGTTCGGCATAACCCGGGTGCGGATCAATACCTCGCCCTCCAGACCGAGGCGGCGGGCGCGCCGGGGATAGTCGGGAGGGGGGTTATAAAGGTATTCAACCTCCCGGGATTCCGCTGTCACGGCCGCCGCGGCGGGTGCCGTCGGTCGCGCCACCGACGGGGTCGATACCACGGTGACCTGCTTCTGCGCCGGCGGCGGATTTGAATTGGCGGGGGGAAGACGCGCCGGTGGCTGCGGACGCGGTTTCTGCGCCCGGGCGGCTTTTTTCAGCACGGCTTTCGGCGCCGGTTCCGCAACCGCTTCCTTTTCCACGACGGCTTCCGGGGTCGCGTCCGGTTTCGCGTCGGGGTCAGGCGCCTGATCGGGCGTTCGGGAGGGTTTCTCGGGAATGACGCGCGTAACCGCCGTCACGGCCGCCGGCGCCCGGCTGATCACGAGCCGCAGGGGGGCAATCGCAGGCGCAGGCGTGGTGCCGGGATCGACCAGTGTGATGGCCACGGCATGTGAGAACGCGCTGAACAACAGTGCGAGGAGAAATTTCCGGCTCGGAGGCGATATCCTGTTTTCTGGTTCTGGTTCGGCGTACATTAACTCAAGCAACCACTGTTTAAACCCGCCATTCCCGCGCAAGCGGTTAACCGGCAGTTACCGGATGCGACGAATGGCTGTATCCCGCCTGTTTGGGGATGACCTGTTCAGGGTTTCAGCAATTATAAGGCGCCGCAGTCCCCGAGGCCTGCGACATCCTGTCGCAGGCGGCGCTCGGTCTGACCGCGGCCAAGGCTGCTGCCGCGGTTGCAGGAAGCTGGGGACAGACTCCTAGTCGTCCGGAATTTCCCGGGCATCGCCCGCCGGGGCTGCACCGAACAGCCGCTCGAGATCCTCGCGCGCCCGGTCGGCCTCCGGGCGCTGATTTGCCGGGTCGGCCGATCCCGTGGGGACTGCACCAAACAACGCCTCCAGCCCGTCGCGCGCGCGCCGGTCGACAGCCCCTTCTCCGGGCGTAAAAGCGCCCGGGCGCGGCTTGAAATACTGGCAGAAATTGGCACGTTCCCGCTCGCGTGGCGGTTCCGCGTGGTCGTGGTCACAGTAGCCGGTCATCCGCGTCGTATAGTGGCGGCACAGTCGGCAGACATGCAGGTCGGCCTGGCAGGCATGGCAGCGTTCCAGCCGTGAAATCGGCCGCTGTCGGGGTTTTATGACGGCGCCGCAGCGCCAGCAGATGAGCGGTTTCTTCATGTCACCGTAGAGTGTAGTCCTGCCCCGCAGGAAGATGACAGAGGGGGCATGCTTCGGCGTGCGCGGCGGCGAAAATCTCCCCGGTGAGACGGCCGCTTACGGGTGTCCCGCCGGCCATAACCCGGGGGTTGCGCAGCGCTTCGCGGAAAATTCCCGCTGCCGCCTCTTTCCGGTAATTTCATTTATTTTATAAACTATTGTAACCCCGAGACCACCCGATCAAGGGGTGTTGCCAAAAACCACGAGTAAGAGGGGTCGAACGATGAAGACACTATCGAGCATTCTATTGACCGCGATCGTCGCCGGCGCCGCTGCCATTGGCTGGACCAGTGCCGGGGCCTGGTGGAACGACGATCATGACGACTACTACTACGACCGTCCCTGGCGCGGAGGCCCCTGGTACCACCGCTACCCGGGCTACGGCTGGGGCGGGTATCCCGGCTATGGCTGGGGCGGGTATCCGGGCTATGGCTGGGGTGGCTACCCCGGCTATTATGGCGGTTCTCCGGTAATCCGTATCATTACCACACCACAGGCGCCTGATTCAGACGGTAGCGACAGCAGCATCGTACATTGACGCGTCGGCAACACGCGTGGCAGGGCATTCCTGATAGCGGCAAGGTCGGTAGACGACGGATGCCGGGGTTCAGCCTTGAAGGACACAGCGAATTAACCGCCAGCGCGTAGACCCGATAAGCGATCCCGTTGCCGCGAACGGAATGGCATATCCGCAGGACACTGCTCGCGCCGCCCGTCCGCTTTCACCCCCGTTTCAACCCTGGATAAGGCAATGGAGATCGACTGGAATCACACGCTAGCCGCAGTATGGCGACAACACCGGGAGTGCTTGCATCCCGTCACATCCATCGATCCGGTGCGGCTCGACGGGCTGATCGGCATCGACCGGCAAAAACACGAGCTGGCCGTCAACACGGAACGCTTTCTGTCGGGTAAACCGGCCAACAATGCCTTGTTGTGGGGCGCCCGGGGGACTGGCAAGTCCTCCCTCATCAAGGCGATTCTGAACGAGTATCATCCCCGCGGCCTGCGCCTGATCGAGATCTACCGGGACGATCTGCGACATCTGCCCGACCTCGTCGATGACATCCGGGAGCTGCCGCAGCGGTTTATCGTGTATACCGACGATTTCTCCTTCGAGGCAAACGAGAACTCCTACGTAGCCCTTAAAAGTATTCTGGAGGGATCGATCGAGCGTCCGCCGGAAAATATCCTGCTCTACGCCACCTCGAATCGCCGGCATCTGCTGCCCGAGTACCCGACGGACAACGCGGGAGGCGGGCTGGTCGAGGGTGAACTGCACTATTCCGATACGGTGGAGGAAAAGCTGTCGCTGTCGGACCGCTTCGGACTCTGGCTGTCCTTCTACCAGCCCGATCTGCGCGGCTACCTGGCGATCGTGGACAGCTACTTCCCGCAATACCCGGGTGACCGCCAGGCATTGCACGAGGCCGCACGGCTGTTCGCCATGTCCCGTGCATCGAGAAGCGGCCGCACCGCCAGGCAGTTCTACAATGCCTGGTCCGAACGGGAGGATTAGGCAGACCCGTCAGGAATCTCCTGGTGTTTGTCCATAAACATCGTTTTCACCGCTCCGCGGCAAGTTCATTTCTTTGTGGATGGACATTCATTAGCGGGGAGTAAGCAACGCACCCACTCTTCCTGCGGATGATGGATTTTATACAACGACTGGCTTTACCCGGATTCCCCCGTCACGCCCCGTGCGCCGTTTTCGATCCACTTGCGAATCCGGTTTGAATCGCCGAAGGGCGTCAGCTTGCCGAAGGAATTGAGCAGCACGATGACGAGGGGCTGATCGTCGATGCGGGCCTGCATCACGAGGCATCGGCCTGCTTCGTCGGTATAGCCGGTCTTGCTCAGCTGGATGTGCCAGTCGGCGTTTTTCAGCAGGCGGTTGGTATTGTTGAAACGCAGTTCGCCCTTGCCCTTGTAGGGACGAACGTTCATAGCGCCGGTGGTGGTCGCCTTGCGGATCAACGGGTATTTTTGCGCCGCGCGCACCATTCTGACCATGTCGCGGGCCGTGGCGATATTGCCGCTATCCAGTCCGGCGGGGTCGGCAAAGTGACTGGACCTCATGCCGATGGCCCTGGTCTTCGCGTTCATCGCCTCGATGAAGGCTGTGCGCCCGCCGGGATAGGTGCGGGCGAGGGCGTTGGCCGCCCGGTTTTCCGAGGCCATCAGCGCGAGGCGCAGCAGCTGATCGCGCGTCAGCGTGGCCCCGAACTGCAGACGCGAACCGGAGTAGCGAATGAGATCGCGGTCATCGCGGGTGATGGTGATGCGTTCATCCGGCGCCAGCGCGGCGTCCAGCACGACCATGGCGGTCATCAGCTTGGTGATCGAGGCAATGGGCTGGGGTTCGTCAATCTGTTTGGCATAGACTTCGTTACCCTTGCTGTCCACCACCAGTGCGGATTCCGACGCGAGCCTGAGCTGTTTCGGATTCAGTGACTTCCAGGGGTTGGCTGTTTTCGCCTTCCCGGTCCGTGAATCCGGCTTGATCGCGGCGAGCTGTACCGGTTTCTCTCCGCAGAGCACAGTCCCGGCGAGTAACGAGGCCATCAGGCAGCAGAGCAGGAGCAGTTTTTTCATGGTCGATGGATTCGGTAGTGACGACAGGTGCGAACTCTGGACCAGCCGCATTCCGATTGCAATCCGCCGCAGTGACACAGACCTTGTTGATGGCTGTAGCGTATTTGTCCGTGTGCTTCCATGGCTATCAGGATGTCGACAGGAACGCTGCCCGTCAGGCAAGTATGCTATCGGATCGGTCAGCGTTTACCCTGACACCGTTTTATGAGTTAATCACGGGCAATCCATTTTTCAGGCGGCCCCTTTCATGCCGCGCCATCAGGATTAGCGGAGTATTCCACCATGCAATCGGGCCCGAGACAGATCGTCACGCCCTTTCGACCCATTCCACTCGATGTACCGGAGGGCATGGCGCCGAATGAGTTCTTCAACAGCACCGAAAACCTCAATGATCTCGCGCACAACAACGGGCTGCTGTGCAATCCGGAGAACCTGCTGCTCTACCGCAAGGCACTGGGTCACAGCAACATCTTCGACACCTCAATCATCTACAACACCTCGAATTGCATTCTGAACCCGCTGGGCCGGCCGGTGCGCCGCACCCAGGTGCCGGACAACGTGAGGCATGTGTGGAACCGCATGAACCAGATCCTCATCGACTACATGCTGGAACGCTATCCCGATCCGGAGGCGTACCTGGTGCTCGCGGGCGAGGCGAGCCTGGACGCCACCTGGCCGCTCACCTCCCCGGGCGTGCCCAGCATTCGCATGTTGCACAACCATTTCATGGTCTTCGGCAAGGGCGAACTCAGCCAGTCCGAACTGGCCGATCCCCGGAACCCCAACCTCACCGACGGCGGCCAGCACAGCCTGTTCGAGGCCTACATGCACGATGTTTACCGCGAGTTCTTCGACAAGGCGCTCGACCTGGAGATGCTCTGGCCGGTGGGCGAGGCCGCCTCGCGCCTCGAACTCACTGGCTACCCGCAGGGCCTGCCGAGCTGGGAGATCCAGGGCGGGGTCGCGGCGCTCGAGGACATTCGCTTCTGGCAGGAGTACGACGCCATCCTCAAGGGTTTCATCGATTTCTACCGCACCTTTTTCAGCCAGGTCTCGACCCGCAACGCACCGATGCTGGACGATGTGTACTTTCCGGAGCAGGTCGAGAGCGTGCTGCTGTTCAACAACGACTTCCTGAAGACGGCGAAAAAAGTTCGTGACCGCTGCGTCATCGATGCCGCCTACGCCAACGCTATCCGCTGGCAGCCGGCCTTCAAGCAACTCATCTACCGCAACGATGCGGGTAAGCTGATCGTCACCATCAGCCAGAACTCCATCGGCAACGCCATCACCGAGCTTCTCGGGGTGGTGGTCAGGCGCGTGCCGGACGCCGTGGTCTACGAACGCTTCGAACCGGCGCTGGTCGAGCAGCTGCTCGAGGTGCGCCGACGCATGATAGAGGCGGATCTTGGCAATGGCATCGAGACGGTCTACTGGCCGACGATCTGAGGCGGGGCAGGGTAGCGCCGCGCACGGAGGCATGCGCAGCACTCGCAGTCTGGGCTGAGCTTGCGAAGCCCGACACATCACTTCACAATCCGACCGGAATAAAGTGCATGCACAGGTCCGTGTGACCGCAACCCGGGTAAGGAGATCGTATAATGGGCTTTCAGGAATTCGTCATACTGCTGTTGATTCTCGCCGTCGTGCTGGTGTTCATGGGTGTAAAGTCCGTGCCCCAGGGCATGGAGTTCACGGTCGAACGGTTCGGGCGATACACCAAAACGCTGCGCCCCGGCTTGAACCTCATCGCCCCGATCATCGATCGCATCGGTCGCAAGCTGAACATGATGGAACAGGTGCTCGACGTGCCTTCGCAGGAAGTCATCACCCGCGACAACGCGATGGTGACGGTCGACGGCGTGGTCTTCTTCCAGGTGCTCGATGCCGCCAAGGCCGCCTACGAGGTCAGCCAGCTGCAGCTGGCCATTCTCAACCTCACCATGACCAATATCCGTACCGTCATGGGCTCGATGGATCTCGATGAATTGCTTTCGCAACGCGACAAGATCAACGCCCAGCTGCTGCATGTCGTTGATGATGCCACCACGCCCTGGGGCGTGAAAGTCACGCGCATCGAAATCAAGGACATCACCCCGCCGCGCGATCTGGTGGATTCCATGGCCCGGCAGATGAAGGCCGAACGAGAGAAGCGCGCGAATATTCTGGAGGCCGAGGGTTTCCGGCAATCCGCCATCCTCAAGGCCGAAGGCGAGAAACAGGGAGCCATTCTCGAAGCCGAGGGCCGGCGCGAAGCAGCCTTCCGCGATGCCGAGGCGCGCGAACGCGAGGCCGAGGCCGAGGCCCGCGCCACCCAGGTGGTGTCCGAGTCCATCGCCAAGGGGGATGTCAACGCCCTCAATTATTTCGTCGCCCTGAAATACACCGACGCCCTGCAGGCCGTCGCCAGCGCGCCGAACCAGAAACTCGTGCTCATGCCGCTGGAGGCAGCCAATGTCATTGGCGCCGTCGGCGGCATCGCGGAACTGTTCAGGGACGCGCTCAGGCAGAAGGGAGCGACAGGCTGATGCTGCAACACCTGACCTACTGGCACTGGTTTATTCTCGCCGCCCTCCTTGTCATCCTTGAAGTCTTCGCGCCCGGCGCCTTCATGCTCTGGATCGGCATCGCCGCCGGCGTCGTCGGCGGCGTGTTGTACTTCGTGCCGACGCTGACCTGGGAATACCAGTTCATCCTGTTCTCGATTGCCTCGGTCGGTTCCATCCTCGCATGGCGGGGCTACCGTCAGGCGCATCCGGTCATCACCGACGAACCCACTCTAAACCGCCGCGGTGCGCAATACATCGGCCGTGTGTTCACGCTCGATGCACCCATTATCAACGGCATCGGCAAGATTCGCGTCGACGATTCGACCTGGAAAATCGAAGGCGCGGATTGCCCGGCAGGTACGACGGTCAGAGTGGCGGGGATCGAGAATACGGTGTTGAAGGTGGACGTGGCGGGTTAACCAGGACTTTTCCATATACGTCAAATTCACCGCAGAGACGCAAGGAACGCAGAGAAACTTATGAACAAGAACCATTAAGAAACATCTTGATAAGTCGTCCCGGCGAAAGCGGGAATCTGGTCATTCCAGGATCAGTGACTTAATGGATCCCCGCTTTCGCGGGGATGACAGATTTGACTAGAACGATTAATTATTTACTTTGCGTTCTCTGTGTCTCTGCGGTGATTCATTCACTGGGTAGACTCATAATAGCGTTTCCGGTGCAAGGGCTAGTTGGTTGTGCGGGTTCCTGCGGAAGCCGCACGTTGTTCCGGTTCTGCCTTCTCGTATTCCACCGGTGCCCAGGTCGGGGTGCTGGATACCCTGGGTGCTTTCGCCAGCAACTCGATGAGATCCGGACTCCCTGCAGTGACGGGCACGGGTATGCCGCGGGCCTCGCGGGCGATGATGCCGGCCATTTCCCAGTTGACCCTGTCAGGCGAATCAGCCGCCTTTGTCGCGACCGCCTGTTCCATGGGTTTCAGGCTGCCGTTCCAGCGTTTGGTGTCCTCGGAGAGCGGCTGGTGTGCCTCGAGATACAGCTGACCGTTGCGCCATCCGGCCAGGTAGGGTTCGTTGATGATGCGTACCGGCGTTCCCAACGGGACCTCGGGGAACAGCCGGGCAATGTCCTCGGGGTAGAGTCGCACGCAGCCATGGCTGACCCGAAGGCCCACGCCCCAGGGCTTGTTGGTTCCATGAATGAGGTAGCTCGGAAGACTGAGGCGTATCGCGAAATCGCCGAGCGGATTGTCGGGTCCCGGGGGTACCACGGGCGGCAGGGGGTCGCCCTGTCTGGCGTGCTCCCTGCGCACCGATTCGGGCACCGTCCAGGCAGGATTCGCGATCTTCCGGGTGACGTACGCCTTCCCCTGGGGGGTTTCCCAGCCTTCACGGCCGATTCCCATGGGGTGGGTAATGACCTCAGCAGTTTTATCCGGCCCGGGTTTCGGGTAGTAGAAAAGCCGCATGGAGGCGAGGTTCAGCACCAGCCCCTCACGCGTCCCGCCCGGGAGTATGAACTGCGTGGGCAACACCACCTGCGTGTCCTTGCCCGGCAGCCAGGGGTCGACACCCGGATTCGCGGCGACGATCTCCTCGTATCCCAGGTCGTAGCGGCGGGCAATATCGGCCAGCGTGTCCTCGTAACGTGAGGTGGTGACCTGCAGGTTACCGACGATATCCGTTCCTTCCGGCGGCAGCGGGAAGCGGTCGCTCGGAGCGGGCGCCGGTGACGGCGTTGACCAGGCGTGGCGCCAGTCGGACAGACTGGCGCAACCGGACAGACAGAGTACGACGCAGAACGCCGCGGTCGCGGCGCTGAGCGAACGGTGATCGTAAGGGGCTTTGAATACTTGCATGACGCCAAGCATGAAGGGCAACTACCCGGTTTGTAAAGAGCGGGGTAGTTGCCGATGTTCACAGAGGACCGGGTCGCCTGTTTTGGCGCAGGCCAGGTTCCGCAGGTTTAAACAAACCGCGCTAACCGTCAGTCGTGCAGCCTAAACGAGACCTTCGCAACCACAGATAAAATACTGCTATTGCGGGGGTGCCATTCGGACCGGCCAGAAGTTGTCGTTCCTGCAAACACTGAAACGGCGACCGAAGCCGCAGCCATTGATTCTTTAACTCTGTGCCCGGTATGCGTACTTGCCGTGTGCAGCACCCGGGCAAAGCAAGCCCAGCGCAAGAAGGGTAAGCGTGGAGGGTGTCCTGAACGCTGGTTTCGTGTGGCGACTCCTGGGAAGAGTACTCGGTGATAGCACTATCAGTTGCGGGTTCAATTGATCGATGTAACACAGACATCAAGCAGTGCGGGATTGACCCGCACCTTCTGCGAGCCCTCCTGCCAGGTACTCTCGACCGGTGAAGGGCGCTGGATGATCGGGAACGTGCGGCTCCCGCCGCCGGTCAAGACCACTCGTTCGGGTAAAGCCGCCGGGCGGTGATTCCGGGTGGTATGTGACTGGTGCGGGAGAGTATATTCGTTCGCGTGGCGCGTGATCTGATATACAGTGACATCGATTTCCGGAATCATGGATGACCAACCGGTTGCCCAAGGCGCCTGCATGACGGTACAGACTCGTCCGCATAACAGGATCCGATCCGGCCCAGTACACCGTTTTACTACCAGACCATGAGGACCAGTGACATGTCGTTAGCACTCGATGCTCCGCTCTCCGAAGACGAATATACGGAGCTTGATGATTTTCTATGTGCGGGGGATGAGGAGGAAGAACGCCTGCCGGTGGATGAAGCCCACGGCTTTATGACGGCGATGATCGTAGGCCACGCGCCGGTGGAGCCGGAAGCGCTGCTGGAGTCGGTCTGGGGGCAGCCTGCGTTTGCCGATGAAGCCGAGCGGGAGCGAATGACGGATCTGCTGCTACGCCTGTTTCGCGATATCTCCATGACGCTCAAGGCGGGACGGTCGTTTGAACCGCTGGTCGTCGAGATCGAGGAGGATGGTGCGACGCAGGTGGCCCACGAGGGGTGGTGTTTTGGCTTTATGCTGGCGGTCAGCGGCGACGAGGAACGCTGGAGCCAACTGCCGAAGCATGAACAGTCATTGCTGGGGCCGATCGCCAGACTCGCATTGCTGCATGTCGAGGACGAACCGGAAATCGACGAGGAGGAGTATGATCTTCTGGTCGAACTGCTGCCCGGTGCGGTCGCAGGGCTGAATGCGTATTGGGAATCGAACTGGGGGTAGGGTATACGGGAATTCCGGGATTATCCCGGACCCAGATCCGAAGGGGGCGCTTATACCAAAGTCCTCGTAAATAGCCACGGAAACACACGCAAGAGTCACTAGCAACAGACATGTTTCCCATGTGCTTCAGTAGCCAATGGGACGTCAACAGGGACGACACCCATTGAGGCTGCCTCGAATAAGCTGATGCGAATCTACCGTTGGAGCGAGCTTGCTTGCGAACAGGGTATTTCAACATCAACAGGTTCGAGAACAAGCCCGCCCCTGCAGGAGAAATCTCGTTATTTTATGCGTTGACATCAAGCAAGCACCGTTCACGCCTGAACACCGACGCTATGAGCCGGGGACGACGATGAATTCCCCGGCGATGATCCCGGTGGTTTTCAGGTTGTTCACCTTGAGCAGCCGGTCTACCGTGGTCCGGTAATTCTGCGCGATCATGCTCAGTGTATCGCCGCGAAGTATCCGGTGGCGGATCGACTGTATGCGTTTCTCCTCGGGTAGCCTGGCGAGACGCTCGCCGAAGATGGTTTCGCTCGCCTTCGGGATAAGCAGGATACTCGGCCTGTCTGGGGGAGTGGTGAGCCGGAGGATGCCGGGGTTGAGGCGCTTGAGTTCCTCTTCGGTAATTCCGGCAAGCCGTGCGGCCACCTGCAGATCGATCCGTCCCTGCGTGTCAACGCGGCTGAAGTAGCGTCTGTCGGGCAGCGACGGCAGTGTGATGTGGTAGTCTGCCGGATGATTGATTACGGCCCGCAGGGCGATCAGCCTGGGTACATAGCCCCGGGTCTCCGCCGGCAGCGGTAAATGCCAGAAATCGACTGGCTTTCCCTCGCGACGGTTTTGATCGATTGCGCGTTGAACTCGCGCGCTGCCTGCATTATAGGCCGCAAGGGCCAGCAGCCAGTCGCCAAAGTTGCGATGCAGCTGTGTCAGATAGTCCAGGGCGGCTTCAGTTGCATCGATGACGTCCCTGCGGCCGTCGTACCACCAGTCCTGGCTGAGACCGAGATACTCGGCCGTGTCGGGCATGAACTGCCATAATCCGGCCGCCCCGACCGGGGAGGTGGCGTGCGGGTCGAAGGCGCTTTCCACGAACGGCAGCAAGGCCAGTTCCGCCGGCAGCCCGCGTTGTTCCACGCGGTTAAGGATGTGGAAAAGATAGGGTTCGCCGCGCTGCAATAGCCGGGCCATGGCTCCGGGGTGTTTTTTGTAACTTGAGAGGTAATGCCGGATCGCCTGATCATTGCGTGCCGGCAGTGTGAAACCGCCGCGCATGCGCTCCCAGATCTCGACAACAGGCGACATCTCCGCCTCGATGCCTCTGGTCTGTGCATCGGCAGCGGGCGACGCGAAATTCGTGAGCAGGTCAGCGCCACAAGAACCCGGCATGCGGGAACCGGCACACTGCGATTGTATCCATCCCGCCGTATCACCGTTCATGCCGTGTCCTGACGAGAGGGCGGCGATGCCTGATATCGCGGATACCGCCATTGCAAGGCCCGGCAGGCAGAGCAGTTTTGTCGTTGTTGTATTCATCGTGATGCAACTCCAAGGTTTTGGCTCCTGGTTTTGCATTGCACTCCCGGTCAACTATCGCCGGTATCTGCCGGCATTCGCTTGGCAGAATGATTATCGCCCCTGGTGACTACATGCTAGGCGACTGCGAGCGGGAGATGAATTGTACGGAGGTCCTATAAGTCTCCTGACTGCCGTCGCACGGGGCGTGCAGTCGCTGTTTCTTCATCAAGTCAGCCCCGGGAAATGATGTGGAATGCTATGATGATGTGAAGCGATCAACGGTTGTGCCTGTGATCTTCACTGCACGGGAGATTTCCCTCACTGTCAGAGTTGCGTCAACGGGATCAAGTCCTCGTCGTTCACGGGCGAGATCATTAATGATGTTGAGTTTGGTCAGGACCGGGTGATCAAGGGCGGCAAACTGAACGCCTCCAAGCCGATTGACGTGATTTCGGTATTCCCGCCACTCCAGTAACAGATATTACCGGCGTTTGGTAGGGCAAAGGCCGGGTTTTCACCCGGCCTTTGCATGTGCAGCGACGTATGGGGATTTGCGGCTATTCGAGCAGTTCAATTGCCGATTCGGCGGCGTCCCTGACATCCTCGTCGGAATGTTCCAGAAACGGCTGCAGGCGATTGATCGTTGCCTTGTTGCCGGCAAATCCCAGGGCATCGATGACTTCTACAAGGACGCTGACGTCTTGATCGTCCAGCGCAGTGATCAGCGCATCCATTGCCGCGGGGTCTTCGCTGTCAGCGAGGGTATGCGCGGCGGCGGCACGAACCTGCGGAGAAGGGTCCGTCACCAGCAGTTGTGCCAGATAGTCCAGCGCGACTCCGGTTGCTTCGATATTTTCCGCCGCTTCGGCCCGGCGTTGGGCCGATGGATCCAGGAGTTGATTCAGGTCGATTTGCTGTTTTTCGGTTGATGCCTCTCCGTTGCCGGCGAAGTTCCCGTCGGGATACCCATGCTTTGTGATCTCACGTGTCGTTATGCCGGATCCGGTGTCCCGTTTCCTTTTTTTCTCGCTGCCTCCACGCTCATTGACGACAACGCGATTCAGAATATCGGCCTGCCGCTTGTTATCGAACTCGTAAATGATCTGGTATTGATGCGGCTTCAACAACTGCACCAGCGCTGCATGAACACTCGCTGCGGCGATGTTCAGGGTCACGACTTTCCAGGTTGCACCCGTATCGGTAAGCTCAAACCCGGCCTGGTTGGCGAGACGGGAGAGAATGTCCTTTTCATTTACACCGTTGGCGAGAATGGATACTTCCGTGCCGAAAAAATCGATACGGAATGTCCCGGGAACAAGGTCCTCGGCACTACCGGGTTGACTCCGTGCGGCAGCCTTTCCAGGGGTGTAAACCGCAGGCGCTGGCGATCCGGACGTCGTGATGTCCGCGGCGGTGTCTGCCGGCGTCTGCGCCGGGTGATTGCCTGAGTCGCAACCGACCACGCACAGCGCCGCGAGCACCACGGCGGCCGTAGTACCGGGTAGTATTCGTGGCAAGGTGCTGTTAACCCGTCTGTCGATGTCCATCGTGATCCTGTTTCTGTGCAGATCCGTATTCGCTTACGTGGAAAGCTGCCGCAGGCAGTCCAGCGCCGCGCTCTTGTAGCACTGCGCCAGTGTCGGGTAATTGAAGACGCATTCGGCGAGAATGTCCACGCCGCCCCCGCAGGTCATCGCCATCTGTCCCACGTGGATCAGTTCACTGGCTGATTCGCCGATGATGTGCACGCCGCGGATGGCGCGGGTGTCGCGTTCCACCAGCAGTTTCATGAAACCGCGCTCCTCCCCGATGATCTGGCCGCGCGCGGTTTCGGCGAACAGGGCACGGCCGACGACGTAGGCAACGTCCCGCTCCCGCAGTTCCCGCTCGGTTTCGCCCACGTAGGAGAGTTCGGGGATAGTGTAGATGGCCATGGGCACGGGACCGGCGGGCAGGGCAAGCTGACGGTCAAAGGCGTGGTTCACGGCATGGCGTCCCTGTTCCATGGCGGTGGAGGCGAGTGAGGGTCGGCCGGCCAGGTCGCCAATGATGTAGATGTGCGGCTGCGCGGTCTGTTGCTGTTCATTCACACGCACCCAGCCGTGATCGTCGGCGATCAGCCCGGCAGCCGCCAGATTGAGCGCGCCGTAGTTGGGTTCGCGTCCCAGGGCATACAGCAGGACATCGGTTTCCAGCAGCTGTCCGTCACGGGTTGTGACCTGCACCCGCTCGCCGTCGCGGCGGATCGTCTCCACCCGGGTCTGCAGGTGCAGGCATATACCCATGTCCAGCATCTGCTGCGCCAGCAGCTGCTGGATGTCCTGGTCCAGGTAGGAGAGCAGGTGCGCATGGGAGTCCACCAGCCGAACCTGTACGCCGAGCGGGGCGAACATGGTGGCGAATTCACAGGCAATCACCCCGCCGCCCACCACCAGCAGGCGATCCGGCAGGCGGCGCAGGCCGAGCAGGGAACTGGAATCCAGCACCCGTTCCCGGTCGAATGGCACTTCCGCCGGGCGGCGCGGCCGGGAGCCGGTCGCCAGGATGATCACAGCGGCGCTCAGGCGTTCCTGCCCGCCGCCGGTCCGGCGCAGGTTCAGGGTATGCGGGTCGTGAAACGAGGCCTCGCCGGGCAGCAGCGTCACCCCCGCGGCCATGAGCCGGTTGAGCAGCAGGGACTCCTGGCTTTCGATGACACGATCCTTGCGACCGATCGCTTCACTCAGAAAATCGCGATCGAGCCGTCCGTGGGCCTGGGCGGCCTGGCGCATGCCGCGGGCCGCGAAGCGCGACGTCAGGTAGGCCGCTTCCCGCAGTGCCTTGCTCGGAATGGTGCCGGTCTGCAGGCTGACGCCCCCGAGGTAGGGTTTGCGCTCGATCAGGCCGACCCGCTTGCCGATGCCCGCGGCCTGCAGCGCGGCGCTCTGGCCGCCCGGACCGGAGCCGATGACCAGGACGTCATAGTCGTTGTGATTCATCGTGAGGGTCCGTTTACCAGGGGGTGCTTCCCTGGCCAATTCTGCGTTACTTGGTTAAAATATCTTGAGTAGTGCTCATCCATAAACACCCTATTTACCGCAAAGCCGCAAAAGTTCGCGAAGAAGATTATTAGAACAATTAAATTTCTTTTTTGGACGGATACTAAAGTACCCGTCGGATGCGGATAATTTCCAACCTCCGGCGGTCAGCGATCAGAAAAGACAACAGTACTGGCAGGAACGCAGCGGGACTGCGGTAATGGCGGGTCCCGGATTTCAATCAGCCTGTTCCAGAAAGAGTATCCAGAGCGCACCCTTGTCCTTCCCGCCATCATCGTCCAGCGGGGCGCCGACAGCCATATCGGACAGGTTCTTGTCATCGAGGTTGCCGATGTCCGCGACCGCGCTGCCAAACTCATCGCCGTCATTCAGGTTGCCCTTGAATCTACCCGCCCCGTCGGCGATTTTCTGCTGCGCCTTGACCTTGCCGTCATTATCCAGGGACAGTATCCAGACCGCGCCCTTGTCCGTGCCGCCGACATCACTCTTGTTCGCTCCCACGGCCAGGTCGATGGTGCCATCGCCGTCGAGATCGCCGAGTCCGGCTACCGCGCTGCCGAACTGGTCGCCGTCACTGAGGTTGCCCTTGAATCCACCGTCCGCGTCGGCGATTTTCTGCTGCGACTTTACCCTGCCGTCGCGGTCCATGAACAGTATCCAGACCGCGCCCTTGTCCGTGCCGCCGATATCACTCAGATCCGCCCCCACGGCCAGGTCGTTGATGCCATCGCCGTCGAGATCGCCGAGGTCAGTTACCGCATTACCGAACCGATCGCCGCTCTTGAGGTTGCCGCTGAATCCTCCCGCCCCGTCGGCGATTTTCTGCTGCGATCTGACTTTGCCGTCGCGGTCCAGGAACAGGATCCAGACCGCGCCGCTGTCCGTACCGCCGACATCGGTGTAGGGAGCGCCCACGGCCAGGTCAGCGACACCGTCGCCGTCCAGGTCGCCGATCGAGGCGACGGCGCTGCCGAACTGATCGCCGTCCTTGAGGTTGCCTCCGAACCCGCCCGTCGTATCGGAGATTTTCTGATCTAGCCGAACCCGGCCGTCGGTGTCGAGAAACAGGATCCAGACAGCCCCCCGGTCGGTGCCGCCGGCATCGTCCCCGGGCGCTCCCGCCGCCAGATCGGTGACCCCGTCACCGTTGAGGTCGCCCGGGGAGGCCACCGCGCTGCCGAAGCGGTCACCGTTATCGAGGTTGCCGTCGAAATTGCCGGAGCCGTCCGCGATCTTTTGTTGCATGTCCACGCGTCCGTCGCTGTCCATGAACAGGATCCAGACCGCGCCGGCGTCCGCGGCGCCTTCGTCGGTGTAGGGCGCGCCCACGGCCAGGTCAGCGACACCGTCTCCTTCGAGGTCGCCGATGGAGACGACCGCGCTGCCGAACTGATCACCGGCATCGAGGCTGCCGTTAAATCCCCCGCTATTGCTGGAGATCTTCCGTTGCGAGTCGACGCGCGCCGCTTCTTTGCCGGAATTATTGCCGCTGTCGGAGCATTGTGTATTTCCCAGCACCAGGCAAATCAGCGGTATCCAGAGGAAGAAGTACGGGTTGCGGTTGGGCATGAACCGCCTGCTAGGGCCTGTTAACACTTGTATGGTCGTCGCGACGGAGGCCATTTTTTCGCAAGACAAGGCAGCGCGAGTGCCGTGTAGTTGCGCTACACAAACGAGCGC
>JBAVKA010000095.1:0-2857 GCA_049688075.1 Gammaproteobacteria bacterium | reverse complement strand
GACGCGGCTGCTGCAGATCACCCAGGGCAACGTAACGCGGGCGGCGGGCATCGCCAAGCGCAATCGCACCGAATTCTACAAGCTCCTGCAGCGGCATCACCTCAATCCCTCACAGTTCAAGGCGGCACATCCTGAATCGAATGTTAATGACCACGCACAGCGTGGGTCGGGATCTGATGGCAGTTCCCACTGACGATACCTGCAATGATGCCTTGCGAAATCGTAAAAGTGTCGCTGATTGTGTACATATTGTGTTGATTTGACGCTGATATACTGTATCTGGACGGGTCCCGGGTGTCCCTGTTTGGCGACACTGACGACAATCTCTCGCTGATTGGCACGTCTCTAACCCCGGAGTGCGTCGATAGTCCGTGATAGGGTAGAATAAAAATATAATTAAAAACAAGTAATTAATATGGAAACGTGCGACCTGTCGGGAAATGGCAACAGTCGTTCACTACCTCGGCATAACTTTCGTCGTTTCTGTACTAATTCGCTAATATCGCATCATCCAACTTTTCAGCACGACCATTTCCCGAGTGACTTCTGCCCGACCAAGTTACTGTTTCTAAGGGCATCTCGTTGTGTATTTACCTTCCGGCGAAGTTTCTTATGCGTTTCATTTCGTAGGATGCCTGGTTGATGCGCATATCTGGCACGGTGCTTGCATCATGTTTGCTAAATCAAAGTAGCTTTAAATCTCTCATGGATCTCCATGAAGACCGCCACTGGCACACTGCCTGGTTGATGAACTTCATGACAAAACGCGTAACAGGGGACGTTCGCATCAATACCTCGTTGTCTTTCCCACGCAGTGAACTCAACAACACCGTTGCCAACGCACATTGTTGCCTTGTGTACCAGGGTTGCAAAGGAACTGATTGAGATGAGGAAAACGTCGGTCCATCACCAGTTGATCAGTAACGCCATGCACACCGGGATTTACCGGGTTCTGTTAACAGTAATGCTTGCAGTGCAATTGGTAGCGTGTGGTGGTGGTGGCGGCGGTGCTGGCGGGTCTGCTGACGTCGCCAGTGACGTGAGGATCGGTGGTAGCGTCGGCGATGGGCCGGTAACTGGCGCCACGATTGTAGTTTATGCGGACAATGGCGATGAGCTCGGCAGCATGACCAGCAACAGCAACGCCTCCTTTCAGTCGACGGTCAGTGCAAGAAAGCGTGATTATCCGCTGCTTCTAAAGTCCACGGGTGGTTTTGATCTGGTCACGGGCGCCGAGCCTGAGTTTGAAATGCTCTCGGTGATGCTGAGCCGCACGGACAATCAGCAGAATATCAATCCATTTACGACCATTGATTGTCAAGACAGCGCAGTACCTGCCGGGAGGGTTGAACTCGAAAAACATCAAGACTGCCAGGAACACCGTAATGAACAAACTCGGGTTTGGACTTGATCCGAATCTCGTTCCCGATCCGATTACCACCACGATCGATGCATCGAATGCGGCCAATATCATCAAGGCGAGCGAAGTACTGGCCGAGATGCTCCGCCGCACCAGTCGTACTGTGTCCGCTGCCGGAACACGATTCACGGCTGAGGGAATTATAACGGCGATTGCCGCGGATCTCGCGGACGGATTTCTGGACGGGCGTGGTGCGGCCGGTGCCGATGCGCGTGTAGCCACGGTCGCTGCGGTGAGGTCCGCCCAGGTGCTGGTGGAAGCGTTACGCAATTCTCTGAAGGTTGAAGGGCTGGTAGCGACCGGTATGCTGGATGAGGCTCTCGGTATCACACAGCCAGGGATCAGTTCATCACAGCAGACGACCGGAGTGCGTATTACCGCGGGCATGCTGATGCAGACGGAGATTGCTTTAGCGGCGGCGATGGTACTGGATTCCAGCTTCCAGGTTGAGCAGATAGCGACGAGCGTCGGCGCGATTGCACCGAATGCCTTGCCAGCTGATGTAGCCGGCGTGTTGGCGACGGATGCCTCCACTTACCTGGAGAATGCAGTGGTGCTGTCAGCGACCGCGACGAAGCAGGAAATGGCGAGCATCGGCCAGACGATGTACGGCGCGGGCAGCACAGGCAGCAATCTTGCCCTGAGTATGCCTGTGGTAGTTTCCTCAGTCGAGAATGCCGGATATTCGGGGATTTATGCGGTTGATGGCGATGGTACGAACCGCTGGTCCAGCGAATTTTCGGACTCGCAATGGATATATGTGGATTTGGGTTCGATCCATGCCATTGACCGGGTTGTTTTGAATTGGGAAACGGCCTATGGCAAGGGTTATGAGATCCAGGTATCGGTTGATGCCCGGAGCTGGGCAACGGTTTACACCGAGGGTAATGGTAACGGTGGCATTGACGACATCGGTTTTACCCCAGCCAGCGCACGCTATGTACGGGTAGTGGGCGTGCAGCGAGGGACGATTTGGGGTTACTCGTTGTGGGAGATCGAGGTTTACGGGTCAGGCGGTGGAAGCGCCTCGGGTGATGGTATTTCAGGTGGATCAACTTCGGGTTCGGGTACGACTACCACGGTAACCAACACCGCACCGGTAACCGGAACGGCCACGACCGGAAGGCTGTCCTTGAGCTGGAGGGCGCCGGTGGCCCGTGCCGATGGAACGCCGTTGTCTCTGGCGGATATCGACGGCTATCGTATCCATTACGGGAAATCGTCCGGTAACTATACCAGTCATGTCACCCTGGCGGATGGTACCGCACAGAGTGTGACCCTGACCGATCTTCCGGCGGGCACCTATTACATGGTCATGACGACCTACGATGTTGATGGTCGTGAAAGCGGCTACTCGTCGCAGGTTAGCAAGACCGCTAAATAACTTTCACTGACGGTCCGCCGGCACTCAGGAATTGCCGGGCTGGAACAACAGCA
>JBAVKA010000094.1:0-2554 GCA_049688075.1 Gammaproteobacteria bacterium | reverse complement strand
TCCCGGATGCGCCGGAGACCGGATACGGCTATATCAAGCGCGATGCCGAACTTGAAGGAACCCAGGCTTTTAGTGTGGCACGCTTCGTGGAGAAGCCGGATCTGGAAACCGCTACCCGTTATGTGGGCGAGGGCGACTATTACTGGAACAGCGGGATTTTCCTGATGCGCACAGGGCGCTGGCTGGAGGAGATCGGACGCTTCCGCCCGGACATACTCAAAGCCTGCAGCGTGGCCATGGAACAGGGCACCGAAGACAGTGATTTCTATCGCGTCAACAGACCGGCTTTTCTGGGTTGTCCGGGCGACTCGATCGATTATGCGGTAATGGAGAAAACCGCAAATGCCGTGGTGGTGCCATTCAGCGCAGGCTGGTCGGATGTCGGGTCCTGGTCGGCGTTGTGGAATGTGTGCTCCCGGGATGCCAATGGCAATGTGATCCAGGGCGATGTCATCGCCGAGGACACACGCAATGCGTTACTTTATGCCCAGCATCGGTGTCTCGCCACAGTGGGGATAGACAACCTCGTCGTGGTGGAAACGGCCGATGCCGTGCTGGTGGCCAGCAAGGAACGGGCCCAGGATGTCAAGAACATCGTCAATGTTATGAAGGCGCGCAAGCGCGAGGAATGCAAGGTCCACCGGCGTGTCTACCGGCCGTGGGGCTCCTATGAAGGTATCGATTCCGGTCCGCGTTTCCAGGTCAAGCGCCTGACCGTCAAACCCGGTGCGTCGTTGTCGCTGCAGATGCACCACCATCGCGCCGAACACTGGGTGGTGGTCAAGGGGACCGCACGGGTGACCTGCGGCGAGAACGTGTTCAATCTGCACGAGAACGCGTCCACCTACATTCCAATCGGTGAAAGGCACCGGCTGGAAAATCCGGGTAATATTCCTCTCGAAATTATCGAAATCCAGTCCGGCAGTTATCTTGGCGAGGATGATATCGTCCGCTTCGAGGACGTCTATGACCGTTGCCAGGCAAAGTCATAATACAGCACAAGGGCGAAAAGTTATGGAAAGGAAAGTCACGAAAGCAGTATTCCCGGTCGCCGGTCTGGGCACGCGGTTCCTTCCGGCTACCAAGGCGAACCCCAAGGAGATGCTGCCTATCGTCGACAAGCCGCTGATCCAGTATGCGGCGGAAGAGGCGGTGAAGGCGGGTATCAATGAATTGATATTCGTGACAAGCAGCAGCAAGCGCGCCATAGAAGATCATTTCGACAAGAACTATGAGCTGGAAACGGAACTGGCACAGCGCGGCAAGAGTCAGCTGCTTTCCATCGTTCAGAACGTGGTGCCGGAAAATGTTACCTGTGTCTATGTTCGCCAGCCCGAGGCGCTTGGCCTTGGCCACGCGGTCCTGTGCGCCAGACCGGTGGTGGGAGACGACCCCTTCGCGGTGATACTGGCGGACGATCTGATCGAGTGTGCCGATGAGTGCTGTCTGAGCCAGATGGTTGCCGTATACGAGGAGCATGGCTGCAGCATCCTCGGGGTGGAAGAGGTGCCAGGGAATGAAACTGACAGGTACGGAATTGTCGACCCCGCCTCATCCAGCGGCCGCAACAGCGTGGTAAGGAATATCGTGGAAAAGCCGGCGCCGAAAGACGCCAGGTCAAACCTGGCTGTCGTGGGACGCTATATCCTCAACCCGGGGATATTCGCTCATCTGCAGACGATTCCGCGCGGCGCCGGTGGGGAGATACAGCTAACCGACGCCATAGAGGAGTTGCTGAAGGAAGAGCAGGTCCTGGCGTATCGCTTCGAGGGCAAACGCTACGATTGCGGCAGCAAGCTCGGCTATCTGCAGGCGACGGTCGAGTATGCGCTGCGTCACCCGGAACTGCGCGATGCCTTTCACGACTATCTGGTGGCCGAACTGGGTATGGAGGCAAACAAGGGACTGCTCAGTCGCAGCAATTAACTGCCAGTTCGGCGCCAGCGGTCGATCGTCGATCTGACCGGCAAACTGCCTCAGAACGGCTTTTCGGCGTGATGCATTACGGCAGCAGGCGGTATCCCGGCTTTTTTCCAGGCTTATCTCAACCGTGGGCGCGGTGGCGGTGTACCAGAGTATGCCACTGTCCTTGCCTGATCCTGCCACCGACATAGAATACCGATACGACCAGTCCGCACAGCGCCAAACCTGCGTCCACCAGGAACGCCCGCTGAATCCCCGCCGTCAGCGAGGATGCCGTGGCCACCAGCGCCGTATTGAAACCGAGGCCAACCGAGCCGCCCGCCACCTGGAACATGTACACAATGGCGCCGGCCAGGCTGGCCCGGGAGGAATCCACGGCGGTGATCGCCGCCGTGGTGATCGATGAATAGAACAGTCCGATACCGATGCCCAGCACGACCATGCCGGGGACCAGTTGCGTGTAAGCAGTCGTCGCGTCCATGCGGGACAGAAGCCATATTCCTACCGCCAGGCAGGCTGCACCGGTCGAGACGACCGTCTTCGCACCCAGACGTTCATAGAGCGGGCCGGACAGAAAGGAGGTAAGCGCGAACGTGCCCATCACCGGCAGCAGCCCGGTGCCCGAACGGAT
>JBAVKA010000093.1:0-2662 GCA_049688075.1 Gammaproteobacteria bacterium | reverse complement strand
GGTTTCGCTTCGGGCCGATTCGAAACTGCGGGTGCGCACCCGGCTCGGCGGACGCCAGTCGGAACTCCGTCGCACCACCGGCAGGGTCACGCTCACGCTGGCGCAGCTGACGCCGGAGCCGTTTGCGAACATCCTCAAGGCGAACGGCCTCGTCTTCTCGGAGGCAAACGGCAAGGCCGTGCTCACCTCGAATGGCAGGTCACTGACGGTCGATACCGTCGAACCACTCAGGATAGCGGGTCTCGCCGTGAAAAACCCAAACGGCGCCGTGCTGAACCCGTTCACCCTGGTGGTCGATTCGCAGACGACCCTGCAGGGCGAAACCTTGCAGGCGAAACTGGATGAACTCAGCGTTGCCTTTGATGGTGACAAAGGAGCGCATGCCCTCGACGCGCACGGCGATCTGACGCTGACAGGCTCGGGTGATGCCGTCAGCCTCGAAACCCTGAATGCCGACCTGTCGGCGTCCTTGCCCTCAATCCTCGATCAGCCCGCGATACTGCCTGGCCACACCCTGACAGCCGGCAAGCTCACGGCCAGCGCACACAAGGATGCCGACGGGAAACTCAGCGCCACCACCCGGATCGGCGATCTCAAGGCCCGCAAGGCGCTGGCGCTGCAGACATTGACTCTGGACGTCGACGGGCGACTGGCCCCCGATGGCGGCTTCACGCTCACGGCGCCGCTCAGGGAACTGGGCAAGTCCGGTGACAGTAATTTGCAGGTGAAAGCCACGTATGCGCCCGCGGGCGGCAACAAGGCGGTCGATATCGCCATCGACAGCACGGTGTTCTATCTCAATGACATCCTCAACACGCTGAACAGCATCGCAGGAAAACAGCGCGCCGCGCCCTCCGAAGAAAACAAACCCGCGGCCACGGACGGCTCGCCGGTGGCGGAACAGGAACGGCAGGTCCTTGATCTCAAGCCCGATGAACGGGCCTTCTGGGATACGAGCGACTATGATGCGCGCCTGAAATTCAGGCTCGATCGCCTGTTCTACACGGACTACCTCGAGTTCCGCGACATCCAGGGTCATGCGGCGCTGCTGCCCGAAAAACTGGAACTCGGCGATTTCTCGATGCATTTTCACGACAGCCCGATTACGCTCGACGGACGAATGAGCTTTGCCCCCGGGGAGACGCCCTACGACCTGAAGCTGCGGGCCGGCGTCGAGCAGTTCGACCTGGCCAGGTTCTTCCGGGAACTCGTTCCCGGTTCCACGCCGCGCGCGGAGGGGCTCTTCGATGTCAGCCTCGACGCCTTCGGTTCATCGCCCAACCTGCCCCAGTACCGCAACAGGCTGTACTTCGACATGCGCCTGCGGAGCCGCGATGGCGTGTTTCGTCCATTCGATCCGGACAGCGCGCTCCTGGCCGGCAGCTCCGGCGTCGCGGGTGCCTTCGGATCCGTTGCGTCCAATATTCCCACCGGCCTGTTCGGTTTGGGCGCCGTCTCGCGGCTCGTCAACTACATGAAGGAAATCGAGTACGACAAGATCGATATTCATCTGGTGCGGGATGAATCGCGCGATGTGCAGATCAGGGAAACCGTCGTCCAGAGCCCGGAAATCCTGATGACCGGGACCGGTGGCATCACCTACGAGGAAGGCGTCGATATAATCGACAGCCCCCTGTCCATGGAGGCAAGGCTCGACATGCGCGAGCGGGGCGCTGCCATTCTCTACAGCCTGGGCCTGCTGCAATCCGAGAAGGATGACTTTGGCTACTGGAAAGGTCCCGTCTTCAAGATCTGGGGAAATATCGCCCGACGGGAGTCGAATCTCGAGGATATCATCAGCGATGCGGGCCACGGCGCGGTGCTGGGCGGAATTACCCGCCCGATCTCCGGGCTGTGGGGCAACCTCAAGTACTGGTGGTTCGGCGGGGGCAAGGAACCGGCCGAGTACGACAAGCAGTGATTTACAATTTACCGGTATTGCGTGGTGTGTTTGCAGTCTCCGGAAGACGCATATCGATAAAACTTATCGATCAAGGACATTCCGCGGAACGCAGCGTGCCATCGATCAGGCACTGCGCTGCAGAAGGCACCCGGGATTTAACAGAAGGATTGCATATGTCAACGATTTATGGGAACACGCATTCCATGAGGGGGTGCTGAGTGACGACCATACACGTGTTAACAGGCCCTAATAGACCGATCCGAAGACAGGATTCAGGTCGGCGGCCGTCGTCCAGAAGTGGTCATAACCCGGTAATCCGTATAGAGCAATCATTAGCCTGAAGTAGTAGAGTTACGACCATGAAGGGATGTTGTGATCTCGAATGTTCACTGGAGCCGTTACATGAACGCCAGCGCTGGACATTACAAATTGTCCTGGCGATCAATGCGCTCATGTTTTTTGCCATCGCTGGTGCCGCGTACTACGCCGGCTCATCAGCTCTGCTGGCAGATAGTCTGGATAGCCTTGGAGACGCATTGACATATGCTCTCAGCCTCTATGCGGTTACCAGGGGTGCTGCTGTCAAGGCGAAAGTTGCGCTGTTCAAGGGAGCACTTATTTTTCTCGCCGCGTTAACCGTTGTTGCCCAGGTTGCCTACAGACTGTTTGTACCGGGTGTCCCCGTCTTCGAGATCATGGGTATATTCAGTCTTGCGGGTCTTGCTGCAAATTCAATTTGTCTGCTTCTTCTCTGGCGTC
>JBAVKA010000092.1:0-3063 GCA_049688075.1 Gammaproteobacteria bacterium | reverse complement strand
GATACCCGCTCCCGACTCCCACACAACGTAGCGTGCCGATTTCCGGCACTACGCTCTTCAGAAATTGATTCACAGCACAGCATATGACTGGAGCTTCCCATAGGGAATAACCATAGATGGTCGCCCCGTTTTGCCAAGCTTTCAATCGATGACGGTAAGAAGGTAGAGATTGCAGCCATAGATCCGGACTTTAATCGAGGCTTACAGCCTCTGTCCCTGATGGAATGCGCTGGCAGGTTCCTGAACAGTCTTACGAGCTTTCCGCTCCCTGGCTAAGATAGGTTTGACCTGCCACGGTCTGACCTGTCTTGCCATCACGTCATGATCGCCCGAGCAATCGGTGGAGTACCTCCTTTACGAAATTGATCTGTTCTTTTGCTATGCCATACTTATAGGGCCGATGGCGCGTAGTCGGCTTGATAGTTCCGGTCATGCGCCAGCAGTGCCCACACGATACGCGCATTCTTGTTCGCCAGGGCCACCGCTGCGACGTTCTTGTGACGCCGGTCCGTCAGCTGCCCGAGCCAGCTTTGTGCGTGCCCTACCTTGCGCTCGGCGACGCGGAGCACCGCACGGGCGCCGTGAATCAACAGCGTTCGCAGGTAACTATCACCGCGCTTGCTGATGCCCAGCAACAGTGGCTTGCCGCCACTGGAGTGCTGCCGAGGGACCAGTCCCAGCCAGGCTGCCAGCTGCCTGCCATTCTTGAAGCTGTTCGCATCGCCAATCGTGGCCACTAGAGCACTCGCGGTAATCGGACCGATGCCGTGAATCTGCTCGAGTTTCCTGCTTGCCTCGTTCTCACGGTGCCAACTGTGGATCTGCAGGTCCAACTCGCCCACCTGCCGATCCAGTTCCTTCAGGTGCTCCCCGAGTCGATCCAGTAATGCTCGGAAGCTGCCCGGCAGCTCATTCTCGCCGTCCTCCAGGATAGCCGGCAGGCGTTTGGCGATGTGGCAAATTCCCTGCGGGAGGATAATCCCGTATTCGCCCAGTAGCCCCCGGATCTGATTGGCCTGAGCCGTGCGTGCCTTTACAAATGCTTGTCGCGCACGATGCAGCGCCAGCACGGCCTGTTGCTCACCGCTTTTGATCGGTACAAAGCGCATATGCGGTCGGCTCACTGCTTCGCAGATCGCCTCCGCGTCTGCAGCGTCATTCTTGTTCGTCTTCACGTACGGCTTGACGAACTGCGGGGCAATCAGCTTCACTGTATGTCCCAGCTGCTCAATCTTCCTCGCCCAGTGATATGCCCCACCACAGGCTTCCATACCCACCAGGCACGCCGGCAGGTTGGCGAAAAACGTAGCCACCTGGTTGCGCCTGAGCTGTTTCCTCAGCACTGCTTTGCCTTGCTCATCAACCCCATGTACCTGGATAACGTTCTTTGCCAGATCCAGCCCTATTGTCGTAATCTTCATCGTGGTCGCCTCTTCTGGTTTGTGGGACATCGCAATGTCCACTTTGGCACTTAGATGCCGTTTAAGTAAGGGGCGACCATCCCATTAGTCTTGGTCGCTGTAACGGAAACCGCTCCTTGATCCGCTGGAAAACCTGCCACGGAACCTTCCCCTTACGGCTGCGACTGCAAAGCATCTTGCGCCAGTAACGCTCCACGAACCGATGCACTCTCTGCAGGGCTCGCAGGTTACCGGCAATGCCATAGTAGGCGAAGTGACCGCGCAAGACCCGGTTCAGATTGATGACCTGTTCCCGAACCGGCAGATGACGCATCCGTCGCATCAGGTCGCGCAGCTTGGCAAGACTACGCTGAAGCCGAGACTTCTCGGTTCGCAGCCCCACCTTGAAGTTGCCCTTTTGGTTTCGCGTGCAATAGAGGGTAAAGCCCAGAAAGTAGATCGTCTCCGGGCGTCTTCTCCCCCGCTTGCTCGAATGCCGCTGGGCAAAGCGACCAAATTCAACAAGTTTTGTCTTCGCCGGTTCCAGTTCCAGCCCAAATTTCCCCAGCCGCTTGCGCAGCACCTCCTGCATACGAAGGGCATCCGCCCGATATTGGAAACACACCACAAAGTCATCGATGTACCTCACCAGGTAGGCCTCGCCCCGGAACCGGGGCTTGGCCACCCGCTCGAACCACAGGTCGAGCACATAGTGTAGGTACAGGTTGCTCAGCAAGACGCTGATCGCCCCCCCTTGCGGCGTCCCCTCTTCGTTGGGATGCAACTCCCCGTCTTCCAGAACCCCCGCCTTCAGCCAGCGTCGTATCAGGCTGATGATGCGCGGATCTCCGACTCGATGTTCCACAAAGCGCAGTAGCCATCCATGATCTAAACTGCCAAAGAAGTTCTTCAGATCCGCCTCCAGCACCCAGCCCACCTTGCGCCCGGATATCACCTCATTGAGCGTTGCCAAGGCATGATGGGCACTCAACCCCGGCCGCCCGCCAAAGGAACAGGGCAAGAAATCCTGCTCGTAGATGGCGGATAACACCTGGGCTGTGCTGCGCTGAAGCGCCCGATCAGTGACAGAGGGCACGCCCAACGGACGCTTCTCCTGTTTGCCGGGCTTCGGAATGTAGACCCGCCGGATCGGCGGGGCCTGATATCCCTGGCGGTGCACGGATTGAATCATCGGCTCAATCCATACTCCAAAGTCCTCCTTCGCCTGCGGCACCGTCAGGCCATCACAGCCCGGGGCCGAGCGGGTTGGAATCTGATTGAGATTCTCCAATACCCGCTCCCGTGTGATGTGATGGGCCAACGACGTATACCGCAGATTTGGCTCACTCCGAGTTTTCGCTGCTATTCGTTCAAGTCCCGTTGCCATGACGGGTTGCTCTTCTCTTTGCATAGAAGACCCTACCGGACACTACGCAAGACTCGGTACCTGGCTGCTGGCTAGGCTTTACCAGGACAGCCATCTCAGGCTGCTGTATTTCATGCGCTTGCAAGGCGCAACCCTCGCAGAACCGGACATGAATCAAGGCCGCTTGGCCAACCGCCTGATACACACAGACCTGGTGATACTCGATGAACTGGGGTATCTGACGTTCAGTCAGGCTGGTGGCGCCTTGCTGTTCCATCTGATCGGTAAACTCTACGA
>JBAVKA010000091.1:0-6145 GCA_049688075.1 Gammaproteobacteria bacterium | reverse complement strand
ATGATCGAGACGGCGCTGCAGCATACCAGCGGGCGGCGCCAGGAAGCGGCGCGGCTGCTGGGATGGGGCCGCAATACGCTGACCCGCAAACTCAAGGAACTCGGTTTGCAGGAAATCGCCTGAGCCGCCAGGCGGCTCGAAGCAATTTCATAGTAATATCATCCCCGTTTAGTAGACGCACCATTTTCGGTGTGATTCAATCGCCGCCAGAAGGTCTGGACCGGCGCCTGCTAGACGTTGCACTGAGCCGGCATGCGTGTTTTCAAACGTCAAGCATATCGAGATGCATAGGGATCAATGCGGCCTGGGTGCACGCGTAATCATAACGGTCTAATCTGTGCAGCGCTGCTGTTGCTGCAGATAACCGCTATCTGGATACCTGCCCGGGCGCATGCCGGAGAAGCGTCATCACCTGATACACAAACAGAGGTTGCGCGGGATACTGAAGCTTTGGCAGAGCGAACTGGCGGTGATGCCGTGGCTGCAGATACTTATGTGGATCAGCTGATCGTTCCCGGACAGGACGGCAGACTGTACGACAGTGAACTGAGGGAAGAGGAGGCAGAACCGGAAGGACGACGCTTTCTCAGCGTTGAATATCAGTATTACCGCGATAAGCGCGATCCCTACGATGAGTGGGAAAACGGCGTATTGCTCAACTGGCGTCGCGAAACCCTGAACTACGGGGAGTTCGATCTTTCCGGCGTACTGCGCAAGGGCAATCAGCAATCCTTCCAGGATGATTCCGGTAACGCGCAATTTACCCTGCGACAGCACGACTTCGCGCTGAGTGAGCACCGGACCATGGATAACACGGCCGGTGTACTGCGCAGCAATGCCGATTCCATGATCAGCAGCAGCTTCCGGTTGAATCTCCCGTCGGCGCTGCTTCTTGGAGCCAGAAGCCGGATATCCGGCCAGGACTCAAGCATGGACATAAGCGCCGGGCGCATCGGTCGGCTGGGAACCGGCCAGATACAGGGTTTTGATACCAGTGACGGTAAACTTTTTTCCCTGGGCTATAACCGCGACCTGGACAGTCAGTGGCGTGTCGGCACCTATGCGCTGGACCTCGAGGACGCGACTGACGTTCCTGATCATCAGAGCATTGCCTCGGCAGTGGAATACCGCAGCGCCGATGACCGGCAACGCTACAAGGCGCATTTGCTGCTGGACAGCAAGGGGCAGAATGGCGCCTGGCTGGACGGGGATATGCGTATCAACCGCTGGCGTAACCGCTATGGCGTGTTCCGGCTCGAACCCGATTTGTTGTGGGCTGACGCGGCATTGTCCAATGATCAGCAGGGGGCTTATCTGCGTTCGGAAACGCGCAGCCTGCGCAATGCCTTCACCGCGGGACTTGACTTTGTCGACACCAATATCGACGGCAATACCACACGCCCGGACAACTATCTCTACAACGGATTCCTGGACGAGTCCTGGCGCTGGACTCATAAAACCACCATCGGCTCCACGCTGACGGTGCGCGGCAACAGGCCAGGCAATAATGACGCCGGTGATGAAAGCCGCAACTACGTTGTGTCAGGCTATATCTCCCGGGGATTTTCGATTGGAACCTCCCGCCTGCAGGTTTCCGCTTCCCGGCTTGAAGAGGCGAATGACACCGGGAATGGCTATGGCGTCGTATGGGATCAGGACTGGAACCTGCGGCAGGATCTGTCATTGTCCAGCTCGATTTCCCATGAAAACGAAACCGGGATCGATAGTCAGGAAAAACGCAATTCCGCCGCCTTGCTCATGCGTTATGAAATGAGTCCCAGCCTGAGCTGGGATGCGGATATTTCCTATGTCCGCGTGGACAGCAAACAGCTGAATACACAAAACAACCTGTTCAGCTCGCTCGCCATGTACTGGCGTTTCCTGCGGGACTGGGATGCCAGTTTGCGTGTCACACTGAATCAGTTTGACAGTAATGCCGACACAAACGGCACGGATTTGTCAGGTGACGAGAAAACCCTATTGTTCAGTGTGCGTTACAGTAAATCAAGCGGCCGGCCATACGTATTGCTCGGGCAGCAGACCGATGCGCACGGCTTTGGGGATATCACGGGCCTGGTGTTCTACGACGGGAATGGCGATGGCATCCGTCAGGCGGGTGAGCCGGTGGCGAGGGACATTGTCGTCTATCTGAACAAGCGCTATGTGGCCACTACCGACAGTAATGGTCGCTACCGGTTTGAACACATCGCCGCTGGGAAACATGACCTGAGCCTGGCGCTTGAGGATTTACCCTTGCCATGGGGATTGCTGGATGACGCGCCACGGCAGGTAACTGTCGAAATCAGGGACAGCAGCGAAGTGAATTTCGCCTTGCGCCGACTCGACCAGTAATCGCGTTCGACCTGATTCGCTTACTCCACGCGCTGGTCTATTTCCAATTTTCCGCCATTCCACTCGATAGTGCCCTTCAGTTGCAGCGGGGCCTTTGCCGGTCGCGCGGTTTCATCCTTCATGACCGCCTGCTGCAGGGGTATTTTTCGGGTTTGACCGGGTAGTATGGGCATTGCGATGAGTTCAAATTCCAGGCGCTCACCGGTGTTGTCGATGGCATCGATAAACCCGGTGGGGCGTGCATGTGCAGTCCCGCGATTTTGCAGTATGGCCATGGGTGTGCGCTGGCCGTTGTAGTCGTCCATCGTGAGTCCATTAAGCATGAGGTCGGGTGCGGCATCTCCGACCTCAACGTAGATCACCACGGCTACTCTGGCCTGCACGGGGATGGTGAGCGAGTTGGCTTGAGTCACAACCGCCTCATCCCTGGGGACTTCTATCATCAGGGCCAGACGGCATTCGCCCGCAGGCGCATCCTTGGGAATGGCGATTTCGAAGCGGAACCGCTTGCTGTTTTTCGGCGGAACAAGGATCTTGTGACGTTCGATCCGGGACCACGGCCGGCAACTGCCGGGCTGCAGTTCAGGCGGGTAAAAGGTCGCGGAACCCGTTTCGTTCATGCTCCAGTCAGCCGTGCGCAGCAGAAAGGTGACGGGCTGGTTATCAGGATTCTGGATATCCACATGGTCGCGCAGGACCTCACCGGGGTTGCCTCTGAGCTCAAAGCGGGGCGGAGAGACCGCGGCTGCGAATCCCGCACCCATAACCGGCCTGATACCGGCGAACAGCACTACGATGACGAGCAGGTGGCGTTTCTCAGGGCGCATCGATCTCGATCTCATACACGGTCTCCAGGCGCAGGGTTTGATTCAAATCGCGGCCGTCCATATCAAAGGTGAAATTGAAATTATCGCGCATCACGTTTTCAGTTATCGTCCCCTGGTAAATCAGCTGGCGGTTACCGGGCCTTACGCTGCCGTCGGAAAACAATCCGTTGGTTGTCCAGCTCATCCGCAGACTGTCCGGGTTGCGCAGGCCGCGCACGTTGATCGGCAATCCCAGAAAGATGCGTGCGCGCTGGCCAAGGTACTTCGCGGTGTTGAGCCGTGTCTCCACGTTGTATGCGTACGCCACGACAGCAGTGAAATTGCTGTCATTCGCAGGGCCGGAATAGAGCGGGTCTTTCCAGTCGAAATTCAGGTTGAGCAGTTGTTGTGGCGAAAGCGAGTCATCGAGCAGCTCGGCCAGGCTCGCCTGGGCGAGCGCCATGCCGAGGGTAAGGGCAATGCCGTAGATCAGGGGACGAACCATGTATAGGTCACCGTGCCGGTATAGGTTCCCGCGTCATAGACGGTATCGTTGGCATAGTAAAAAGTGAGCTGGTCACTCACACTGACTGAACTCGCATAGGAAGCCAGTAACTGGTTGCTGGTGCCGGCGAAGGTGCCTGACGGGATCTCGCCATCGCTTGAAGTCCAGCTGATTTTCGAGGCCGGTATGCTGCTTCCCCGGCCGTTATTCAAGGGAGTCACAGAGTTAACGGTCAGAAAGGCGGTTAACGGGTTGGAGGCGGTCGCTTGTATCGAGAGGCTTATGGTAATGACATCCGAGCCTGTCACCTGCGTGTCGTTACCTGTCCTGGTGCCCGGCACCGTGAAGGTGACGGTGTCGACCTTGTTTCCCGCGTGCCCGACCTGAATGGTGATCTTCGGCTTGGCCTTGTCTTTCAGGGTAACCACGGCTGCCATGACACGGCTTCCGTAGCTTGACAGGACGCCTGTCGCGACCAGGATGAACAGCAGGGAGAGCAGCAGTTTGTTTGTCCCCACCGATTCGATCCCCTTGTTAACTTCTGGAAACATAGGCATCAATGCTACCGTTTTTCCATGACGGCAGCCAGCAAGAGCACGGCAAACATCCCTGACTGGCTTCAGTGTTCCGGTTAATACTGCCGGGTCACGGGCTGGCCGCGGTGTAGATGATTTCGGCCCGGTAGGTGCCGGGATCGACTGCATGCAGGTTCCGGTATTGATAACGCCAAGTGGCCGCGAGATCCGTGACATTACCGCCGGTCACGCTCGTGCGTGAAGTGCTGCCGCCCGCATCCGTCAGCGCCGGCGCGGCAAGTTCCGGGGTGTCGCTCAGGGTGCTGATGTCCGCCAGGCTGACGGCGCCGCGGCTGCCCAGTCCGCCGATGCCACCGTCGTTGGTCGCGGTAAGGGTGATTTCACCGGCATTGCTGCGCAGGTTCACACGGGCGCCGCTGCCGGCCGCTGCGTCCCCGCCGGTGGCGCTCACGACACTTCCGTTACCGACCTTGTCGGGCGGTGGTTCAAAGCTCAGGGTATCGATCGTTTCCCCGCGGCTACCGATCCGGAAAGAGAGAAAGCGGGGTATCACCACCGTCAAACGCAGTCTTGCCGTGGCCGAGAGGGTGTTACCGACGGGCGCGGCACCGGTTGTGGATTCGGCCCCGGTGTACGCTGAAGCCAGGCAGAATATCAACGCAACAGCGTGGACAACCACTGATTTCCTGTCATTTTTCATTCTTGTCCCCAGGTGCTTTATTGTTTTGCCTGGTGTTTGTCTATTAATACCACTTTCACCGCGGAGACGCAAAGGAGCGGAAGGTAGGGTAACGCAGGAGCTGTTACCGGGGAGGTTCGAGTGTCGTAAAGCACAGAACATGCGAGAGCGACCGTACCCGCATCCCTGCGCTCCGCGACGTACCTGCATTGCCCAGGCCAGCCTCTCGACCGTTTCCCGGTCTCACCTTCTCCCAGCAGGCAAAAAAAATCCCCGCACGAAGCGGGGATTCATCATGCAGATGCTAAAGGGTGACTGCTACAGGCTGGCTGCCGTGTAGGTGATTTCCACGTCGTAGGTACCCGGATCGGGGACCGTCGTGTTGTCGTAGGAATAGGTCCACACGGCGTTCTGCACGGTGACATTGCTGCCGCCAGTCAGCGCCGGACTCGAGGTATTGCCACCGCTGTCACTCAATGTTGGCGTAAGAAGGGAGTTGTTATCACTGCTAGCGGTAATCTCGTCAAGGGAGATGCTGTTTCCGCCATCGACGAGACCGTTGCCCCCCGTATCGTTTGATTCGGTAATGGTGATCGCGCCGGCATTGCTGAACAGCGCCACGCTGGCCCCGCTGCCGCCGGCGGCATCGCCACCCGTGCCGGTAATGGCGATGCTGTCGCCCACCGTGCAGGTCCCGCCTGTCACGCAGGACGTCATGTCGAAGTTAATCCTATCCACCGTCGTGCCCGCCGAGCCGACTTTAAACAGCAGAAAGCCGGGTATCACGACCCGCAGGTTCAGGTGCGCGGCGGCGCTCAGCGATCCACTGCCTGTATCACTGTCCGCTTCTGCGCTCGCCAGCTGGGGTACGACGCCCAAGCCAAGCATGACACAGCCTACAACCACCCGTTTCCTAAATCTATTCATGGTAAATCTCCGTGTTCTTCCAATCGTGGTTCTACAGCAACAACCTACGTACATTTACGTAGGCCAGCTTGTGAATACATATCGCGTGTATTTGGAAAAACTTTAAGAAATCATGCCGGAATACCGGTTTTGCACCGGTGAGGAGGCGGGTGAACGGATCAACAGCTGGTCAGTTCCAGCCGATTTAGCCGCTGCAGCAGGTGCTCAGGGAGTGGTTGAGCGACAGGCTGCCAGTGAGCTGGCTGACGTGCTGGAATCCGTGTTCGTGGAGGTAGGCAATGAGTCCGTCGTTGATCTTGCTGCAGATCAGCGGGTCGTAGAACAGCGCCGTGCCGATACC
>JBAVKA010000090.1:0-2064 GCA_049688075.1 Gammaproteobacteria bacterium | reverse complement strand
TCTTCCTCGCGGGGCAGGGGTGTGATGCCGAGGATACGGGACAGGGCGAGCGGATAGCACTGGTTCTCGCAGTCCTCGAGTCGCAGTGTCGATTGCAGCTCAAGCAGCGCCTGCGGGTCCTCGGATTCAACGGCGAGCGACTCGATGGCGGCGCCGTTGACCAGCAGCTGATCCAGTTCGGCGCGGCAGGCCGGGAGGGAAAAACGGAAACGGCGCTTCGCGACGTTGGCGCGCTGCAGCGACACGTCGCGGTGCGCAACAAGCCGGAGCAGATCGTTTCCCGAGAGCATCGTGGACCGGGCGCTGACCAGGTCCGGTAGGGCATCAGGCCACAGCGTGTCGCGGAGTGTGTCGGGCGCGACCGGAAACGCCCATTGGCCGTCCGGTCGCCAGCGTTCCAGCCCCTGATGGCGGTCGACGAGACGTTTGAGCTCCAGCTTGCCGTGGCGTATCTTGACATTCATTGCATGAACATGGTCGCCGTCGAGCAGGTAGATTTCCCGGCTTTCATTGATTGATTCACAGGGCGCGAGCGCCCGCAGGCGCTGTTCCGCCATATCAAGACAGGTTCCGAAGATACGAAACTCGTAGCGTGGCACAATTTCATTCATCTTTTTTGAGTCTTTCAGCCCATGCCAATGCGAAGGCATGCCCGTATGGGTGGCGGGTCCAGCGGAGGTTTAACCGGCGGTCTTCCCGGCTCGGGCGGTTCGACTGGTGGCTTGCCGGGGCCAGGCGGTTGTACCGGAGGTTTGTCCGGCCTGGGCGGTTTAACCGGTGGCCGTTTGGGACCGGGCGGCTTGATCGGCGGCGGTTGTTTGCCTGGCAGTTCGCCAGGCGCCTTCACTGCGAACAACGGATCACCAGGCAACACGATATCGCTGAAACTGACAGCTCCTGCCGGGTCGAACCACGGCGAGTAACGGCTGGTATACTTTGATTCCATAGTCACCTCGCAGGTCTGGAACATGATTGGCATTGCTCGCAATCCCGCCTCTTACATTCCAGCGGTCCCGCTTGATACGGTTCACTCCACAATCTCGGCGGTTTCCAGGTAGGCTTTGGCTTCCTCGCCGGGATTCGGTAGACCCGCAATTCGCCAGGCTCGCCTGGGATTGGCTAGCAGGTCGCTGATGCAGTGTTCCTCCATCCCGGCATCGCGGCAAATGTGCCGCATCACCGGCACGCTTCCCGTTTCAAAGTAATGCCTGCGCAACTCGTCGATCACCCGCCAGTGATCGTCACCGAGTTGCAGGATGCCTTCGCGGGAAGCGATGGCCTGGGCCAGTTCTCTGTTCCAGGCGTTGGGATCCTTGATGTAACCGTCCGGATCGAATTGTGTCTCTGTCGCTGTCATGGTTATCCTCCATGCAGGGTATAAAAAACCGTTTCCCATGGCTTAACCACTCGTAGACAATGGTGCCGTAGTCGGTCTGTACCGGGTGCCTGGCCTGTAGCCTGACAGGCGGGAATACGGCGCCAAGCATCGTATTCAGTACCGGCAGTTTCTCGAATCGGCATGAAACCGTCATTGTTATTTGTCAATGCAGCCGACAAACAGAGAGGTATGCTGCATGCATTGCGAGGGGTCTGCGCCGGCTCGGCGCCTGGAGAAGGAGGCGCTGGTCATGTCTCACTGGTACGATGTCGCCACTGTCAGGGCGCTCACAGCGGGTCTCCCGGAATGTCTGCGCCGATGCCAGATCGAATGCCTGCCGGGCGCCGGTCCTGCGTGAAGCAGGGGTCCTGAATGCCGGGTTCTGCCGCGATCGGGGGACTTCGCTTCGCCGTTCGCGTGCGCGTCGTGGCAAAGTATCTGGGTCAGGCATTTTTAATGCTGGCTGCGCTCACCTGTGTACCGGCAGCGGTCGCGTGTATCACCGGCAATACCGGTGTCGCGCTGCGCTATCTTGCCGTCATACTGTTATTTGCGGTCTACGGCGCTCTTACCGCACGAATTCGCGTGGCGGCGAACATGCAGCGCAACGAGGCCCTGGTTATCACCGCGCTGGTGTTTACGCTGTCGGGTTGCGCCATGGCCTTTCCGCTTATGGGTTATGGCAT
>JBAVKA010000089.1:0-3474 GCA_049688075.1 Gammaproteobacteria bacterium | reverse complement strand
GGACGCGCAGCACGCCGCTTATCTCGCGCAAACCCAACGCATAAAGCGCGCGCGATATCAGAACCGCCCGACCGGGCTGGCCGGGTTTTTGTCCCGCGTCACCGGCGTCGAACTGGTGCGCAAAAAGATTCTTCAGTACCAGGATAAAAAGCGCCTGCAGGCCTATCTGGCAGAGCGGGAAAATCTTAAGCTAAAGCAGTTGCAGGACCGCACCGCCTTGCAGCGCCGCCAGGAGATGCAGGCTCTCGATAAACAGCGCAAGAAACGCGCGCTCGATCAGGTCGAAATGAAGGAGCTTAAATCGCTTGAAGACTCGCTAAAACGCGATGCCCGTGTACAGGCACGCCAGGGCCGGACCCGGATGCCCTCGCTCACTTATGAACTCAGGCCGCGCGGGCGCAAAGCGGACCTTTTTAAGGCAAAACAGCGCGTCGCCGGCAAACTCTCAGACGAACAGGCGGCGGAGATGGGCCTTGGGCGTAATGCGCCGCGCGATAGCCAGGAGCAGCGGGTGCGGGAGCATCTTGGGCAGGAAGTTGAAGCGGAATTTAAGCAGGCCGCAGCAGGCACGACGAAGCAAAAACAAATCGATCTCGAAGTCGCCTTTAACCGTGCCGCCAAAGGCGATGAAGAAAAAGGCCGCGGCTCGTCCGAAGGCCCGACACCAGCGGCAGAGAAAAAGCCTGAAAACAAAATCCGGCGTTATGGCCGCAAGCGTAGCCGCGATGATGATCTGGATCGCGGGCGGTAGCCATCGCGACCAACGGCTCGGACAGCGATCTCAAGATCGATATAAAAGACACCGGCACGTTCGGCAGTGGGACGCATATCGCCACCCTGGAGGATATTACCAGGCTGACGGATGAGGCCTCTCTAGTTTCGAGCGGCAACCTGTTCGTGGCATAAGAATGGAATAGGGTACGCAGTGAAAAGCACCCCCTTCTGGGGCTGCTTTTTCGTGGAGTCGGGATAGAACTCGACGAACGGGAGAACCCTGCGGTTACGGTTCTTGCTTGCATCATTTCCGCAGTTTGGCAAAAATTCTCTATCTCTCTATTACCGGTATAAAGTGACCAGATGCCTTATTTGAACCAATACGGTGCGCTGGGATTACGTCAATCCGAACTCGTGAGCAAGGCGGTCAAGACTGCACCTGCGGAAGAGGACAGCATGAATGCCCGGCTTCTCATCAGGGCCGGGTTTGTCCGCAAGCTGATGGCGGGTGCCTATTCCTATCTGCCGCTCGGTTTTCGCGTGCTTCAGAAGGTCGAGGCTATCATTCGGGAGGAAATGAGCCGAATCGGGTCCCATGAAATCCTGATGCCCGCGCTCCAGCCTGCTGAAGGCTGGCAGCAGACGGGCCGGTGGGACACCATGGCCGATATTCTCTTCAAGCTCAAAGGCGCAGGGGAGCGCGACCTGACACTAGGACCGACGCATGAAGAGATTGTGACGCCCCTTATCGGCGCGTTTGTCAATTCCTACCGCGACCTTCCTGTTTCGGTCTTCCAGATTCAGACAAAATTCCGCAACGAGCCACGCGCGAAGTCAGGCCTGCTGCGCGGGCGCGAATTCCGTATGAAGGATATGTACTCTTTTCATGCGAGCGAGGCGGACCTGGACACCTATTACAAAACGGCGCAGCAGGCTTATGAGAAGGTGTTCCGGCGTTGCGGGCTGGGGGATATTACGTATCTGACTTACGCTTCCGGTGGCGCGTTCAGCAAATACTCGCATGAGTACCAGACGCTCTCCCCGCATGGTGAAGACCTGATCTATGTTTGTGAGGATTGCAACATCGCGGTGAACAAGGAAATCAGCGAGGACCTCGACCAAGCCTGCCCTTCCTGCGGCAAGACGGGCCTGCGGCAGGAAACGGCGATTGAGGTCGGCAATATCTTCAAGCTGATGACGCGGTTTTCCGATGCGTTCGGCCTGTCCTTCCAGGACGAGTACGGCGTCCGGCAGGACAAAATCTATATGGGGTGTTACGGGATCGGCAGCTCCCGGCTGGTCGGGGCCATCGTCGATGCCTCGCATGATGGCAACGGCATCATCTGGCCTGCGTCCGTTGCTCCCTATGCCGTCCATCTTGTGTCGCTGGCCCGGACGGACGAGGAAAAGGGTAGGGCGGATGATGTCTATCAAGTCTTGCAGGAGAGCAGCGTCGAGGTCCTTTACGATGACCGGGAGAAGATCAGCGCCGGGGCCAAGTTATCGGAGAGCGACCTGATCGGAATCCCGGTGCGGATGGTTGTTAGCCCGCGGTCATTGAAGACTGGCAGCGTTGAAGTCAAAGACCGGAAAACCCCTAACATTGAGAACATTGCTATTCATACTTTACCTGAAGTATGCCGCATGAGATTCAACAATCACTCTAAGAACAGAGCTAGTTGATAATATCTCCGCGGAGATAGCATTACATCATGCTGGTAGTCGCAGCTGGAAGCAAGCAGACCCTTCGAAGTTGTACTATCCTTTTATCAAGTCCATACAAGAAAGGGGTTGTCATGGGAAGACAATATACGAGTGACGGCGGTCTTGGTGACTTCATGCAGGGGCAAGCAACAGGGGTAGGGTACAATTTCTACAGCTCTTTGGGCGCACAATATCACAAACCTTATTCTCCGCCGCCGTCGCGGATTATTCCACTGCCTAGCTCCTCGAAAGACTACCCACTAGCAGGTCCGCCTTTGCCCCTAGGCGGCACATCGTCATCCGTCGCCACATCATCTCTCACGATTCCTCGTCGAATGTCGGTATGGGATCGCTGGATTTGGAATTTATCCGACACTCTGACCAAGCGATTCGACGATCTAGCGGATAGCGCTATAGACAGCATAGCGTGGTGGTTTCTCGTCACAGCAACGGCGCTTGCAGGGGGCGTTTTGGCATCCGGTTTTCTTCCGGCAACACAATTCTGGCCGGTTGTCGCTTCGTGGGCGACAGCGTGGTGGCATGTTGTTATGGTTGTTGTCGCCGGCGGGTTAGCAGGCGCGGCGGCGCCATTTCTCGTTCTTCTGGTATTACGCGGTGTCATATGGCTCGTCGGAAAATCCGTAACTATTGGGGCCGGATTGGCAGTCCTGGCTATTGCCGGAACCGCACTCGTTGTTACAGGCATCCTACTGTGGAAATTACTCGTTGTATTTGTCTGAAACTCCTTATCCGTTGGGCAACCATACTGCCACTTGCGTACGGCTTTTTTGCGGCGACTTCTGCCTGATTAGGCATTCACCGCGCAGATTCAAACGACTATGGGAGACGACGCGATATTTTTCACCGACGTAATGGGTACACGGGATGCACTTCAATTCGCAAGAAAACGTGTTGGATCCGAGGGGTGGTGGAACAATTGATTGCTCAAATGGAGGTTGGACGCAATCAATCCTGGGGATGCATCAGCGGAGAATCACGCCCAATATATCACCCACCCTCTGCCCGAGACACGAAGATAAAGAAGTGATGCTGTAC
>JBAVKA010000088.1:0-10482 GCA_049688075.1 Gammaproteobacteria bacterium | reverse complement strand
ATCGTTTCGGCCTCGCGTTCCTTGCCAAGCACATCATTGCGGTTGAATTTGAAGTCCCGGCTCCGCGTGACGGACTGCTGATCGACCAGCGGCTGGCCATCCGCGACGACGACCTCGAACTGGATGTTCTGGCTGATCCGGTATTCCAGCACCTTGCCACTGAGATCCACCGTCAGCACGTCCTTGTCGGTGTTGTTCTCGAGTATGTTGAGCACCGCGGTGGCCTCGCCGCGGTCCTGCGTAACGCGGACACCTCGACTTTCCAGCGCGGTACGGAAATCATCGTAGAGTGAGTCGAATTCGCTCGTGCCGTGAATGTAGGTAACCGACATTTCCGCCGGCAGCGGCTCCGAGCCACGCAGATGAAAGCCGCAGGCGCCGAGCAGCAACGAAACGACTGCTACGCACAGGAACTTCCCGGTGACGGCGGTTAATGAGACGCGGGCACTCATCTCAGGCGACCACATTCACGAGTTTGCCCGGCACCACGATAATCTTTTTAACCGGCTTGCCCTGCAGATGCTTGCGCACATTCGGTTCCTCCAGCACCAGTGATTCGATCGCGCCCCGCTGCGCGTCCGCCGGTACGCTCACCTTGCCGCGCACCTTGCCGTTGACCTGAACCACGAGCATGAGCTCTTCCTGCACCAGGGCGTCGCGGTCGCACGCGGGCCAGGAGCATTCCACCACGGCCTCGGCATGACCCAGGGCATGCCACAGCGTGTGGGTGATGTGCGGCACGATCGGTGAGAGCATCAGCACCACGGCCTCCAGGGCCTCCTGCATCACGGCCCGGCCCTGCGCTGAAGTGTCGCCGCTGCGGCCCAGCTCGTTCAGCAGCTCCATGCAGGCGGCGATCGCTGTGTTGAAGGTGAAGCGACGGCCGATGTCGTCGCTCACCTTGGCAATGGTGGCATGCACGACGCGGCGGCGCGCCTTCTGCGCCGCATCCAGCGCGGCCGGCTCCAGCGGGTGCACCGAACCGGCGCTAACGTGCTCATGCACCTGTTTCCACAGGCGCTTGAGGAAGCGGTAGGCGCCTTCCACGCCGGAATCCGACCATTCCAGCGACTGCTCCGGCGGCGCGGCGAACATGGTGAACAGGCGCACGGTATCGGCGCCGTAGCGGTCGATCAGGCCCTGTGGATCGACCGTATTGCCCCTGGACTTGGACATCTTGGCGCCGTCCTTCAGCACCATGCCCTGGGTCAGCAGGCAGGTGAACGGCTCGTCCGCGCGGAGCAGCCCCTCGTCGCGCAGCATCCGGTTGAAGAAGCGCGCGTAGAGCAGGTGCAGCACCGCATGCTCGATGCCACCGATGTACTGGTCCACCGGCATCCAGTAGTCGACCCGTTCGTCGAGCATCGCCTCGCGCTGGTCCGCACAGGCATAGCGGGCGAAATACCACGACGACTCGAAGAAGGTGTCGAAGGTGTCGGTTTCGCGCTCCGCCTTCCCGCCGCAGCACGGGCAGGTGGTCTCGATGAAAGTCGCCATCTTTTTGAGTGGCGAGCCCGAGGCGTCGATTTCGACATCGGCCGGCAGCGTGACCGGCAGGTCGGCGGCCGGCACCGGCACGGCGCCGCAGCCGTCGCAATGGATAATCGGGATCGGACAACCCCAGTAGCGCTGGCGCGAGACGCCCCAGTCGCGCAAGCGGTAATTGACCTGGCGCCGGCCCTTCCCTGCACTTTCCAGCCAGTCCGCGATGGCCGTGAAGGCCTCCCCGGAGGTGAGTCCGCTGAATTCACCGGAATCCCCAAGGACGCCCTTATCGACAAAAGCCGCACTCGCCAGGTCCGCCGCCGGCGCATCGCCGGCAGGGTGGATGACCTGGCGAATGGCGATACCGTTGTTGCGGGCGAACTCGTAGTCGCGCTGGTCGTGAGCGGGCACCGCCATCACCGCGCCGTGGCCGTATTCCATCAGCACGAAATTGGCTGCCCAGATCGGCACCGGCTCACCGCTGATCGGGTGCAGCGCCTTGAGGCCGGTATCGACGCCGCGTTTTTCCAGAGTGGCCATGTCCGCCTCGGCGACGCGGGTATTGCGGCACGAGTCGATGAACTCCCGCAGCGCGGGGTTGTCCGCCGCTGCCTCGTGGGCAAGCGGATGCTCGGGCGCGACCGCCACGAAGGTCACACCCATCACGGTGTCCGGACGGGTGGTATAGATCGGCAGGGTATCGCCCCGGCCGGCGAGGCCGAACTGCATCTCGATGCCTTCGGAACGACCGATCCAGTTGCGCTGCATGGTGCGCACCTGCTCCGGCCAGCCGTCGAGGGTATCCAGGCCGGCGAGCAGTTCCTCGGCGTAATCGGTGATCTTCAGGAACCACTGCGGGATCTCGCGCCGCTCCACCGGCGCCCCGGAACGCCAGCCCCGGCCGTCGATCACCTGTTCGTTTGCGAGCACAGTCTGGTCGACGGGGTCCCAGTTCACCACGGCGGTCTTCTTGTAGACCAGGCCCTTCTCGAACAGGCGGGTGAAAAACCACTGCTCCCAGCGGTAGTACTCCGGGTCGCAGGTCGCGAGTTCGCGCTCCCAGTCATAGCCGAAGCCGAGCTGCCTGAGCTGGTTGCGCATGTAATCGATGTTTTCCCGGGTCCACCGGGCCGGCGGCACGCGGTTCTGCAGAGCGGCATTCTCGGCCGGCAGGCCGAAGGCGTCCCAGCCCATGGGTTGCAGGACATTGCGGCCCTGCATGCGCTGGTAGCGGGCGATCACATCGCCGATGGTGTAGTTACGCACATGTCCCATGTGCAGCCGCCCGCTGGGATAGGGAAACATGGAGAGGCAGTAGTATTTTTCCCTCTCCGGGTCCTCGGTGACCCGAAAGGTCCCGTGCGACTCCCAATACTGCCGGGCATCGGCCTCGATCTGGTCAGGAGTGTAGATAATATCCATACTGGGCTTTTGCAGGGGCATGATGGAGGCGGAAGAATACCGTAGCCGGGATGGCGCTCACAACCGGCAAGGACCGGCATCATACCTGACCTCCTCAGCCTCTTGGTGCCCTACGCAACCGGAACTGCGGTGACTTGCCCCATAGCGGGCAACTCCTTTCGTGACCGTCGGCCGCGGGACTGCGGCCGACGGGCGTACAGGGACGTATTCACAGCGCGTCACGACAGGAGTTACCCGGTATGGGGTGCCAGAAACGCCGGTCAATAGCGGGAACATCTCGGGCAAACTACACAGCGGTGCCGCTTTGGTCCAAACTTGGGGTGACACAACCACACGAGGCAAGTCGATGACTGACGAAAAGTCCACCCGCGAGAAATGGCTGCGGGCCTACGATGACATGATGGTGCGGGTCAAAACCGCAATCGAGGAAGCCGAAGAGAGCACGCTCCCCGCCATCAAGCGACATATCGACAAGGCCCGCGACACGGCCGTCGAGCTGGAGGAGCTGACCCGGGACGAGGCCGAGCGCATCGCCTACTTCCTGGAGCGGGACCTTGAAGACGCCGGCAAGCATATGGCCGAGAGCGGCCATGAACTGGGGGACTGGCTGCGTTTCGACATCGGCCTGATCGAGGACCGCCTGCTGGAGGTCCTGTTGAAAGTCGCCGACCATACCCGCCTCGACATGCTGCAGTTCGAACGCGACCTGAAGGAAGGGCCGCCCTACAACACCGGCGAGGTCACCGGTCCAGGCACGCTGGAATGCGTATCCTGCGGTGCCGTAATCCGCTTCCATGCCACCGGCTATATCCCCGAGTGTCCGGGCTGTGGACACACGGTATTTCGCCGCAAGTCCGTCACGGACGAGATCTGAACCGGACGTGACCGCCCCATGGTGTTATCAATCAGGAGCATCGGCGCGACAGCCTGACGCCACAACCAGCAGGCAGATCACGCTCAGAATCACCACGGGCGTATTACCCATCCGCACATAGGGTGTCGCCCCCTGGCGTGGCGTGATGGTTCCGGTAACCACCGCTTCCTCGAACTGCGGGCTGCGGGCAATGACTCGCCCGGTGTGGTCAATAATAGCGGATATACCCGTATTGGTGGCGCGCAGCATGGGTCGGCCGGTTTCCCTGGCACGCAGTCGCGCCATTTCCAGGTGCTGGTGCGGCGCCAGCGAATCGCCGAACCAGCCATCGTTGCTCACGTTGACCAGCAAGGCAGCCTGCGGCATGGCCCGGCGGATCTCTTCGGCAAACGCCACCTCGAAACAGATCGAGGTGGCCATCGGGTAGCCATCGGCCTCCAGCAGGGGCTGGTCAGCCGCGCCGCTGGAAAAATCCGCATTCGGCACTGCCAGCGCGTCCAGACTGTCACCCAGCACTCCGCGCAGCGGCAGGTACTCGCCGAACGGCACCAGGTGCTGTTTGTAGTAGAAGCGGCGTTCCCCGCCGAGGGTCACGACGCTGTTGTAGTAGCGCCAGTTCGTCTTCTCCAGCACCGGGATCCCGGTCAGCAGCACGGTGTGCATGTTACGCAACTCGGCATCGAGCTGTGGAATCAGGCTGTCCTGCATCTGGTCGTAAAACGCCGGGATGGCGGTTTCGGGCCAAACCACCAGATCCATGGGTTCCAGGTCGAAGGTAAGCGTCATGTAACGGGTCAGCGTGTGCTTCAGGTTTCCCGGCGCCCATTTGGTTTCCTGGGCGATGTTGCCCTGCACCAGCGCGACCTTCAGCGGCGCACCATGAACGCCGGTCCATTCGACGTGATCCAGCGCGATGCCGCCCGTCCAGATCACGCCCAGAACAAGCAGTGCCGGCAGTCGGATCCGCCGGCGCAGCAGGGCCACCAGCATCGCGGCCGTCAGCGTCGCGGCCAGCCCGACACCATAGACACCGGATAGCGGCGCATAGCCGGCCAGCGGGGCATCGACCTGGCTGCTGCCGAGCGTCAGCCAGGGGAATCCGGTGAACAGCCAGCCGCGCAGCCATTCAAAGAGTATCCAGCCGGCGGCAAACGCAACCAGCAGCCGCAACGGGGCCGATACCGGCAGCCAGCGTTTGAGACAATAGCCCAGCAAGGCGGGATAGAGTGCCAGATAGACAACCAGCGCCGCGGTGACCAGGGCGGCGGGCAGCATCGGTACATGTCCGTACGTGTGCACGCTGACGTACACCCAGGAGACGCCCGCCCCGAAATATCCCAGTCCATACAGGGCGCCGTGGCGCAAGGCCTGGCGGGGGGTATCTTCCAGCCACTGGTTGAACAGTACGGCGAGCGAGAGGCAGGCGACCGGGTACCAGCCCAGCGGAGCGAAGGCCGTCACGCCCAGCGCGCCGGCCAGCAGAACGAGAATCCCGCCGTAGCGGGCTGACAGCCTGATCACGAGGCGGGGCGTCCCTCGTTGCCGGTGACGGTACCGATGCCAGTGCCATCGTCACTGGTTGCCTTGGGCAACACGGTGAGCTGCAGCATGTGCACGCGGCGATTATCGGCGCGCAGGATCTTGAAGAGATAGTTATCGATGACGATGCGCTCGCCGCGCCGCGGCAGATGGCCGAAACGATGCACCACGAACCCGCCGATGGTATCGAATGCCTCATCCGAATAAACGCTACCGAAATACTCGTTGAAATCCTCGATCGGCGTCAGTGCCTTGATGGTGTAATGCGCCGCGCTGTGTTTGCGGATCGTGCCCTCTTCCTCCACGTCATGCTCGTCCTCGATATCCCCGACGATCTGCTCCAGTACATCCTCGATGGTGACGATACCGGCGACGCCGCCGTACTCGTCAACGACGACAGCCATGTGATTGCGGTTGGAACGGAAGTCCTTCAGCAGTACATTGAGCCGCTTGCTTTCCGGGACAAACACCGCGGACCTCAGCAGTTCACGCACATTGAAGCGCTGCTCGGTACGTTCTATCGCATAGACCAGCAGATCCTTCGCCAGCAGGATGCCCACCACCTCGTCGCGGTTGTCGCCGATGACCGGGTAACGCGAATGCCCGGTCTCGACGATGGTGCGCAGCAGTTGCTCCGGGTTGGCGTCGCGTTCCAGCATGTCGACCTGGGAACGCGGGATCATGATATCGCGCACCCGCATGTCATCGACCTGCAGCACACCCTCGATCATCGCCAGCGCATCGGGATCGAACAGGTTCCTGTCCTGGGCGATGCGCAGCAGTTCGACCAGCTGTTCGCTGTTCTCGGGCGCGAGCAGCAGGGAGCGCTTCAGCCGCGACACCAGGGCGTGCACCGGCTGAGCACTGATTGGACGTGATTTACTCATTTCTAATCATTTAATTACGTTAGTCATACAACATGATTTCCAGACATGAGGTTCAGGCAAGCCTTTGCGTCATACTTTAAATAGTGTCCGCCCATAAACACCGCTTTCACCGCAAAGAAATTCTTTAATGAGAACATACAAGGACTTTGCGTTCTTTACGCCTTTGCGGTGAGTTTGTTTTTTTATGGATAAACACTAATTATAGGGATCGGCAAACCCCAGCCCGGCCAGCAACCGTGTTTCCAGTGCCTCCATGCGATGGGCATCCGGGTCATGGTGATGATCATAACCCTGCAGGTGCAGCACGCCATGCATCACCAGGTGCGCCCAGTGCGCATCCAGGGATTTGCCCTGTCTGATCGCCTCCTCCGCCGCCACCGGCGCGCACACCACGACATCGCCGAGCAGCCCGGAGGAAACGCCCGGCAGGGATTCATAGGGAAATGACAGGACATTGGTCACGCCCGACTTGCCGCGATAGCGCTGGTTGAGCGCCGTCATCTCCGCCTCGTCCACGAGTCGCACCACCAGTTCCACGTCATCCCCCCCGTCCTGCAGGGCATGAGATACCCAGTGCCGGATGGCCTCGGGCGACGGTAGTGTATCGCCGGCAACGGCATACTGGACCTCAATGGCCGGCGTTTCGTCGTCCGGCTCTGTCTCAGGGTTTTCCGGTGTTTGTCCTGTCATAAGCCTCGTATGCCGATATGATGCGCTGCACCAGTGGATGCCTCACCACGTCATGTGCCGCGAAAAAAGTGAAGCTGATACCGCCCTGCTGCCGCAGCACATCGATGACCTGGCGCAGGCCGGAGCGGGTTTGCCTGGGCAGATCGACCTGGGTGATGTCGCCCGTCACCACGGCCGTCGAACCGAACCCGATGCGGGTCAGGAACATCTTCATCTGTTCCACCGTGGTGTTCTGCGCCTCGTCGAGAATGATGAACGAGTCGTTCAGGCTGCGCCCGCGCATGAAGGCGAGCGGCGCCACCTCGATGACGTTGCGCTCGATCAGCTTGGCCACCCGGTCGAGGCCAAACATTTCATAAAGCGCGTCGTAGAGCGGGCGAAGATAGGGATCCACCTTCTGCACCATGTCGCCGGGCAGGAATCCCAGCCGCTCGCCCGCCTCCACGGCCGGGCGCACCAGCACCAGCCGGCTGACCTTTTCCTGCTCGAGCGCCGCTACGGCGCAGGCGACCGCCAGATAGGTCTTGCCGGTGCCCGCGGGCCCGATACCGAAGTTCAGATCGTGCTTCAGAATATTCTGCAGGTAATGGCGCTGGTTCACGCCGCGCGGGGTGATGGAGGAGTGCGGGGTACGGATCACGATGTCGGGATCATCCCCTGCCTGTTCGGAAGGTACTGCGACGGCATCCACTTCCTGCAGGTAAAGATGAATCTTCTCGGGCGTAAGCGCGCCTTTGGCGGTTTCCTCATACAGTCCTTCGATGATACTGCCCGCGCGCTGCACCGAGCCGGCATCGCCGATGATGCGGAACTGATGGCCGCGGTTGTTGATCTCCACACCGAGCCGCTGTTCGAGCTGGTGCAGGTGCTGGTCGAACTGACCGCATAACTCGGCCAGACGCTCATTGTCTGCCGGCTCGATCGCCATGTCGATGGAATGGATGGAGGGGTCCAAAACGGTCTCAGGCACCGGCGGCGGCAACCTCACCGGTCCGGTGCGCGTACTCTTCCGTCGCCACCACCACACCGCGCAGTGAATTCGGCAGCGCCTCGGTAATACGCACATCGACGAAGCGGCCAATCAGTGCGGGATCGCCATCGAAGTTGACGACGCGGTTGTTCTCCGTGCGCCCGCACAGCTGGTCGGTGCGTTTGCGCGAGGGATGCTCCACGAGGACACGTTCAATGTGACCGACCATGTTCCGGCTTATCGAGGCCGCCAGTTGGCCGATGCGCGCCTGCAGCTGCGCCAGGCGTTCACGCTTGACCGTCATCGGTACGTCATCCGGCAGGTCAGCGGCCGGCGTGCCGGGGCGGCGGCTGTAGATGAAGCTGAAAGAGTGATCGAAACCGACCGTCTCGATCAGCGTCATGGTCTGCTCGAAATCCGCAGCGGTCTCGCCGGGAAAGCCGACGATGAAATCCGACGACAGGCTGATGTCGGGACGCGCCTCGCGCAGGCGACGGATAATGGAGCGGTATTCCAGCGCGGTGTGGCTGCGCTTCATCATCGCCAGGATGCGGTCCGAACCGCTCTGCACCGGAAGATGCAGTTGCCCGACCAGTTCCGGCACCTCGGCATGGGCCTGGATCAGGCTCTCGGTCATCTGCAGCGGGTGCGACGTCGTGTAGCGGATGCGGCCAATGCCGTCGATGGCGGCGAGGCAGGTGATCATCAGCGCCAGATCGGCGATCTCGCCGTCGTGCATCGCCCCGCGATAGGCATTGACGTTCTGCCCCAGCAGGGTGATTTCGCGCACCCCCTGGGCGGCGAGCGCCACGCACTCGGCGATGACGTCGTCGAAGGGCCGGCTGACCTCCTCGCCACGCGTGTAGGGTACGACGCAGAAACTGCAGTACTTACTGCAGCCTTCCATGACGGACACGAAGGCCGTCGGTCCATCGGCACGCGGCGCCGGCAGACAGTCGAACTTCTCGATCTCGGGAAAGCTCACATCGACGACCGGCTGGCGCGCGCGGCGGGACTCATCCAGCATCTGCGGCAAGCGGTGCAGGGTCTGCGGCCCGAACACCAGGTCGACGTAGGGCGCGCGGTCACGAATAGCCTCGCCTTCCTGGCTGGCCACGCATCCCCCCACGCCGATCACCAGGGATGGATTGCGGTCCTTGAGTTCCTTCCAGCGGCCGAGTTCCGAGAAGACCTTTTCCTGAGCTTTCTCGCGGATGGAACAGGTATTGAGCAGCAGCACATCCGCCAGAGCGGGATCCTGCACGACCTCGAACCGGTGTGAAGTCGCGAGCACGTCCGCCATCCGGGAGGAATCGTACTCGTTCATCTGGCAACCGTGGGTCTTGATATAGAGTTTGCTTGTCATCCAGCTTCAGAAATATTACGGAACTGCCTCAATATACTTTGTTTACCCACCGGTTTCCATGCGGGTTATCACCACAGATAAAACCGGAATGGCCACGGGAGCACACTGAATGACACGGAATGACACGGAAAAATGTCCGTCGAAACGCCGGGAACACCGGTTGTATCCGGGTCGGAAGGATGGTTGTGATGATCTGTCAGCCTGCATCAACAGTGGTTCGTGCGGTTACTGGAAGGCATGAAACCTGCGTTCCTTCTGACGTTCAATCAAGACGCTCTCTCCCGGAAGAGGAATTTCAAGTATTCAATCTTTGTTTCTTCGCCAGCCCTTGGTAGGGCACCGATTGATAGAGACAATTTTTTCCGTGTGCTTCCGTGGCTGAATCAGAAGGGAGCCGGCCGGTAAGCCGGGTTCTGTCGTGGACAGCCATTCCTCTGGGATGCACGTCACCGCGCACCTCAAGCGACCTACCCGGGAACCATGCGGGCCGCATGAACGTTCCCCTATTTGGTCTTGCTCCGGGTGGGGTTTTCCCTGCCACGTCTGTTGCCAGACGCGCGGTGCGCTCTTACCGCACCATTTCACCCTTACCGGCAGCGTAGCTGCCGGCGGTATATTTTCTGTGGCACTTTCCGTAGGCTCGCGCCTCCCAGGCATTACCTGGCACCCTGCCCTGTGGAGCCCGGACTTTCCTCCAGGAAAACGGGTCGGAGCCAACTTCATTCAGTCAACTACCGGCATTGAAAGGCTTCACCACACGAAATTGACTCCGATCCCGTTTTCCCAGCGGCTGTCTGGCCGACTCCCGGAGAGGAGTATAGAGGAATGCGGCACACCTGAATAACAAATAGTCAGGGTGCAACATGAATAGCGCTTAATTAGTTTCCGTCTATAAACATCATTTTCACCGCAAAGACGCACGACTGCATGGAGAAGGTGAGACCGGGAACCGGTCGAGAGGCTGGCCTGGGCCATGCACGACTACAGGGATGTAGGAGGTAGAGTAACGCATGGAGCAGTTACCGGGGAGGTAGAGCACCAAAAGTAGGCGCTTCAAGCGACGCAGGGAGCAATTGCCGAAAGAATGCAAAGTGTTAAATTGATTTCATTAAAGATTTTCTTTGCGAATTTTGCGTCTTTGCGTTGAATTATGGTGTTTACGGACGCACACAATTTACGAGGATCAGCAACGTCGGCGCCTACCCGGATAATGCCTCGGTACGACGGGCTAACCCCGCCACCAGCAGGA
>JBAVKA010000087.1:0-6780 GCA_049688075.1 Gammaproteobacteria bacterium | reverse complement strand
TTGATCTCGTTGGCGCGCATCAGGCGCATGCGCAGCCGGGAAAGTTCATTCTGGGTCTGGGCGAGCTGCTCCTCAAGGGTCGCGCTGGTTTCTGACGCCGAACGCGCCGCTTCCTCGGCATTGTGCTGCGCGTCGATGGTCGCACGCAGATCCCTTACCAGTGCCATGTTGCGCAATATCAGCACCGAGCTGGCCATCATGAAGATCACCACCACGACCATCATGATATCGGTGAACGAGGGCCAGAAGCTGACATGGCTGATACCGGTCTCGGTATGCTGACGGAGATCGATAAAACCCTCGTCCATGGTTACTCGACCTCGGCGGGAAGACGGAAACCATCGCGCAGCAGTTTCTTGATCGTCCCGACATCATCGGTGACGCTGTTCACCCGCACGTCCAGAGACGTCAGCATCTCGTGCAGGCGGTTGCCCGCTTCCGCGTAATCCTGCTGGGTGGCCCGCATGGCCTCGGCCGCCTGGCGCAGCCCATGGACGAGTCCGGCGACCTCGTGCAGCATGCTGTCCTTGTCACGCGCGAACTTCGGCAGCAGATACAGCGAGGTCACCTCCTCGATGGTGCTCAGCACATGCACCTGGGCATCGGTCAGCTTCAGATAGAAGTATCCGAAGAAGAGATAGGACACGATGGCCGTAATGGTAGTCGAGAGCGCCGTCGACATCCCGTGCATGACCAGCCCCATATTCCCGCTGCCCTGCGCCGAATCGAGCAGATTGGTGACGCCCGTCAGGGCGATTGACAGGGAGACGCAGGTACCAAACACGCCGGTAAGGATCAGGATGTTGCTCACGTATTTTGCGAAACTGGTGCGCGTGCTCTCGTCCGCCGCCTGAGTGGCAGCCAGCGCGCTCTGGTTGATGCGGGCGTTTCTCTCGCCCATCGCCACGATTATGGAGTAACGTTGAGCGATGAGGCTTCTCGGACTGATCCCCTTGAGGGGATTCTTGTCGCCGCCCAGGGCGGTGACGAATTTCGCGAGTGCGGTCTCCTCGCGCATGTAGCGCAGCAGCGACAGCACGACCTTCACCATCCCGAGGGAGAACAGGGTAAGGATGCCGCCGTTGGTGGCCAGACTGGCCGAAGTCAGCTGGTGACTGAAATAGAGGTCCTTGAAGAAATCGATATTGGCCAGGACAGCGGCCACGACAACCAGAGTGAGGACAATCAGCCTTAGCAGCATGCTCGCGCTGAAGTTTTGCTTGAAGTCGATCATGAAAATATCCTTGGAGAATGAACCGTTTCCTGTTGGCTGGGCGGGTGAACCGCCTCAGGAAACCCGTCGTAACCAGTGTCCGACCATAAGTAACAAACTCACCGCAGAGACGCAGAGTACGCAAAGTCGTTTAATTATTTTCATCAAAGAACTTCTCTGCGTACTCTGCGTCTCTGCGGTGAATATGGAGTTTATGGCCGAATACTAACTAGATTTTCCGATAGAGTTCCGCGCCCTGTTCGAGGAATTCCCCGGCCTTGTCCGAGAGGCCGTTTTCCAGCGCCGCGTCGAGATCGCCGATCCCCTTGCGCGCGGCATAGTCGCGCACATCCTGGCTGATCTTCATGGAACAGAACCGGGGGCCGCACATGGAGCAGAAATGCGCCACCTTGGCGGAGTCCTTGGGCAGGGTCTCGTCGTGGAACTCCTTCGCCTTGTCGGGATCGAGACCCAGGTTGAACTGGTCGGCCCAGCGAAACTCGAAGCGCGCCTTGGACAGGGCGTTGTCGCGTACCTGCGCTCCGGGATGACCCTTGGCCAGGTCCGCCGCATGCGCCGCGATCTTGTAGGTGATGATGCCTTCCCGGACATCGTCCTTGTCCGGCAGCCCCAGATGTTCCTTGGGTGTGACGTAGCACAGCATGGCGGTGCCGTACCAGCCGATCTGGGCCGCGCCAATCGCCGAGGTGATGTGATCGTAGCCGGGCGCGATGTCCGTGGTCAGCGGTCCCAGCGTGTAGAACGGCGCTTCGTGACAGTCGGCCAGTTCCTTTTCCATGTTTTCCCGGATGAGCTGCATGGGCACATGGCCGGGACCTTCGATCATAACCTGCACGTCGTGCCGCCAGGCGATGCGGGTGAGTTCCCCGAGCGTTTCGAGTTCGGCAAACTGCGCGGCATCGTTGGCGTCGGCGATCGAGCCCGGACGCAGACCGTCGCCGAGCGAGAACGACACGTCGTAGGCCTTCATGATGTCGCAGATATCCTCGAAATGCGTGTAGAGGAAACTTTCCTCATGATGAGCCAGGCACCATTTCGCCATGATGGATCCGCCACGCGAGACGATACCGGTCACGCGCTTCGCGGTGAGCGGTACGTAGCGCAGGCGCACACCCGCATGGATGGTGAAGTAGTCCACGCCCTGCTCCGCCTGCTCGATCAGCGTATCCCGGAAGATCTCCCAGGTGAGCTCCTCGGCCCTGCCGTCAACCTTTTCCAGCGCCTGGTAAATGGGCACCGTACCGACCGGCACCGGGGAATTGCGCAGGATCCACTCGCGGGTTTCGTGAATATTTCTGCCGGTGGACAGATCCATCACCGTGTCGCCGCCCCAACGGGCCGACCAGACCATCTTTTCCACCTCTTCCTCGATGGTGGAGGTCACGGCGGAATTCCCGATATTGGTGTTCACCTTGACCAGGAAATTACGGCCGATGATCATCGGCTCCAGTTCCGGGTGGTTGATATTGGCCGGGATGATGGCGCGTCCGCGGGCGACTTCGTCGCGCACGAATTCCGGCGTGACGCGATCGGGAAGGCTGGCGCCGAAGCTCACGCCCCGGTGCTGTGTGAACAGGGGCGAGGGGCGCAGTTCGTCGAGCCGCAGGTTCTCGCGGATGGCGACAAATTCCATTTCAGGCGTAATGACGCCGCGCCGCGCGTAGTGCATCTGCGTGACATTGGCGCCGGACCTGGCACGACGCGGAGGGCGAATGTGCTCGAAACGCAGTTTTGCCAGTTCCGGGCTGGATTGCCGGTCCCGTCCGAACTCGGAGCTCGGCCCCGGCAGTTGCTCCGTATCGCCACGCTCCTCAATCCAGACGTCGCGCAGGGCCGGCAGGCCCCGCATCAGGTCGATGGTGGACTCCGGATCGGTATAGGGGCCTGAGGTATCGTAAATCGTGATTGGCGGATTCTGTTCGCTGCCGAAGCTCGCCGGGGTATCGGCCTGTTCCACCTGACGCATGGGGACGCGGATATCCGGCCGCGATCCCTGCATGTGGATTTTCCTGGAATTCGGAAATGGACGCGTAACTTCGTCCGAAAGCCGGGCGGTCTTCCTGATGAAGTCCTCTGGTATGGCGCTCATGGTACCTTCCTGTCTTGATTAGTGGTTCGCGGCTGGAAGTACCCGAGCTTCCCTACGCCGGGTTCAGCCGGATCAGGTTCGAAGGGTCTTTCTCAGCCCGACTCGGGCACCCCCAGCTACGCTGGCTACACGGTAGCGAAAGGCGTCTCTTATTGCAAGCAAGACAATAATGCGGGGATTTGATAAGATGTTGTTTTAACTGATTATAGCGACGCCAGCGCGGTGGCTGTCCTTGCCAGTCAGTAGCAAAGCCCGTACCCTAGTCGACCTCGTCTGGCAACCGCGCCACAAACTGATATGACTCAGATAGATATCGAACAAGCCCGCTTCAACATGATCGAGCAGCAGGTGCGTCCCTGGGATGTGCTCGACCAGCGGGTTCTGGATGTAATGAGCGCGACTCCCCGCGAAGAATTTGCACCCGAAAAATACCGTTCTCTGGCCTTTGCCGACATCAATATTCCCCTGGGGCACGATCAGGTCATGATGGCGCCCAAGACGGAAGGACGCCTGCTGCAGGTACTCGATGTCCAGGCTGGCGATTCGGCCCTCGAAATCGGCACCGGCAGCGGCTACCTGACGGCTTGCCTGTCCAGACTTGGCAATCATGTGACCAGCGTCGAGATTTTTTCGGAATTCCGCGATGCTGCCGCGGCAAAACTGGCTGCACACGGCTGTCGCAATGTCACGCTCAAGAACGCCGACGCCGGTGATGGCATTGGCTCCGATACACGTTACGATGTCATCGCCGTGACCGGCTCACTACCGCTGTTGAACCGGCAATTCCACGACAACCTGGCCGTTGGCGGGCGCCTGTTTGTCATTGCCGGCATGCCGCCGGTGATGGAGGCGCTGCTCATCACCCGGATTGACGAGCGCAACTGGTCCCGGGAAAGTCTGTTCGAGACCTCGCTGCCGCCGCTGCTGCATGCGGCGCAGCCTCAACGGTTTGTCCTGTAGTAAGATGCACACCGTGTGATGCGCGAACTGACGCCAATCGAGTGCAAGACCTATATCGAAAACAGCACGGCGAAACCGTTGCTGCTGGACGTTAGGGAACGCTGGGAACACCGCATCGCCGCCCTTGAGGGGTCAACACTCATCCCGATGCGCGAAATCCCGGCGGCCGCTGAAAAACTGGATCCGGCGCAGGAAATCATTGTCATCTGCCACCACGGCATTCGCAGCCGGCATGTCGCCCATTACCTCGAGAGCCGGGGCTTCGACAGGGTCATCAATCTGCGTGGCGGCGTCGATGCCTGGGCGCGCGAACTCGATACCCGACTGTCAACTTATTGATCGATACTCTTCATGGACCCATTGCCATGCGTCTGATCCGCAAACGGAGTTTGCTTGTTTTCCTGTGGCTGGCCTTACCCCTGCCCGGCTTTGCCGATGACATGCTCTCGGTCTATCAACTGGCTGTGCAGTCGGATCCCCAGTTGCAGGCCGCGAAAGCGGCTTACCAGGCCACCCTGGAGGTTATTCCGCAAAACCGAGCAGCGCTGCTGCCCAATCTCGGCGCGACCGGCGTCGTCACCCGGGACCGCTATCACAACCGCAATCCTTCAGCAGGCGATCCCGAAAACACCTACGCCACCAACAAGACTTTCGGAGCCCAGCTGACCCAGGCCATCTACCAGCGCGAGAGTTTTCTGAAGCTCGAACAAACCGACACTGTGGTTGCCCAGTCAAAGGCACAGCTGACCGCCGCAGAGCAGGATCTGGTGCTGCGTGTGGCGACACGCTATTTTCTGGTGCTCGGTACCCAGGACAATCTGGCGTTCGTCAAGGGAGACAAGGACGCAATCGCGCGCACCCTGGACCAGGCCAAACAGCGTTTCGACGTGGGTCTCTCGGCCATTACGGACGTGCTCGAGGCTCAGGCGCGCTATGACATCGCCGTCAGCGACGAGATCAACGCCGAGAAGCTGCTGGCCGATGCCCGGGAGGCCCTGCGGGAAGTGACGGGCGTAGAGCCCGGTACGCTTGAGGTCCTGCAACCGGAAATCCCGCTGGTTCCTCCGGACCCCGCCGTGGAGGAGCAGTGGGTAACGGTGGCGACCGACCAGAACCCGCTGCTGCTCGCGGCGCGCGCGGCAACCGAGACGGCGCGCCAGGAGATCGATATCCAGCGTGCCGGCCACTATCCGACTCTGGATCTGACAGCCGACTACACTTGGCGCAACAACGACTTCGGCGGCTTCGGCATCAGCCAGGAACGCAATGACAGCTCCATCGGCGTGCAAATGACCCTCCCTCTCTACCAGGGCGGGCTGATCAGTGCCAACACCCGTCAGTCGCAGCATCAGTTCAACCAGGCCCAGGAGACGCAGATACAACAACGGCGCGCCACCGAACGCCAGGCCCGCGATACGTTCCGCGGCGTCATGACCGGCATCAGCAAGGTGACGGCACTGAAACAGGCGGTGCTGTCCAACGAAAAGGCGCTGGAAGCAGCCGAGGCCGGTTTCGACGTCGGGACCCGCACTATCGTCGATGTGCTCGATACCCAGCGCGACCTGCTCAGCGCAAAACGCGACCACGCCCGCTCGCGCTATGACTATCTGCTGGACATGCTGCGCCTGAAACAGGCCTCCGGCATTCTCGAAGAAGACGACCTGAGACTTATCAACGCACTGCTGCAGTGAAGTGAGAAGCTCCCGCGAAACCAGTACAATGGAAGAAAAAGGACTCCCCGAAAACCTGCCGGGCTTTGATCAGCCGCTGGCGCTGCTACGTGCCTGTCATACAAAAATCCTCGCACACTGCGAACTTCTGGAACAACTGGTCGCGGACCTGGGCAACTCCGGCAAGGAAACGGAAATCCGCAGCGCGGCGCGCCAGATTTCGACCTACTTCTCTACGAGTGCAAGACTCCACCACCAGGATGAGGAAATCGACCTGTTCCCCCTGCTGACACGCCAGTCACTAAAACTCGCCGATCTGGTACACGGTCTGAAACAGGAACACCTGGAACTCGATACCCTGTGGGAATCAATCGCCGCCGATCTGAAACGGCTGCAGGATGTCACCGATCACGCCGCTCTTGCCGACCGGGTGCACGCCTTCTGCGAGTTGAACCGCCGGCATGTCAGGCGGGAAAACATGGAATTCCTGCCGCGCGCGGAAAGCAGCCTGAGCAGCCGGCAGTTGAAGGATCTCGGCGCCGCGATGGCCGCCCGTCGCGGCGTCCGCTATACCGGCTGAGCGCCCCACCAGAAAGTAAAAAGTGAACGGCAAGAAGTGACAGGTGTAAAGGGCATTTGAATTCTGATTGTATTGATGAACTTTCCTTCTCGCTTCTCACTTCTTACTTTTAACTTCTTACCTTTCACCATTATTCCTCTCCTGCCACCAGCAGGCTGTCGATCATCCCCAGCACCGTCGTCAGCGCGCCGCGATTCTGCTCGAGCGTTTCACGCCCCTTTTCACCGATGCGGTGACGTTCATTGCC
>JBAVKA010000086.1:0-1755 GCA_049688075.1 Gammaproteobacteria bacterium | reverse complement strand
GCCATGGCCCGGGCGCAGGGCGGCTCTTTGCTGGTGACCACCAGCGCCCGCACGGCGCCATCGGCGGTCGAGGCCCTGTCCGCGGGCATCGAGTCGCCGGGGCACTTTTATCGCTGGCGCCGCAACGATGACGACAACCCCTACTACGGCTATCTGGCGCTGGCCGACGCCATTATTGTCACGGCGGACAGTATCGCCATGTTGACGGAGGCCTGCGCGACCGGCAAGCCGGTCTATATGTTCGACGCGGACCGTCCGGTGACGACCTCCGGCATGGCGGGGGACCGGGAGCGCGATTTCCGACTGTCCGGGACCCTGTACCGCTGGTTGATGCACTGGGGTCCGAACAGGCTGAGCCGCGACATCGGGCTGGTGCACCGGCGCCTGCTCGAGCGCGGGCATGCCGTCTGGCTGGGAGAGACCTTTCCCGACGGGGTGCCCCCGCCCCTGCGGGATCTTGAGCGTGCCCTGGCGCGGGTGCGGGCGCTGTTTGCCGGGCAGACCGGGCCTGCCGTTTCCAAATTCACCACAGAGACGCAGAGTGCGCAGAGCACTCCCTAAAGATGTTGTTCAGTATCCATGTAATAAATCTCACCGCAAAGGCGCAAAGTACGCAAAGTTATTTAAGGGATCTCACTAACTGTCATCTCCTCACTCGAGGAATGACAGCCTTAATAATGCGTTTTTTATCTGTTTTTACATGTTTCTTCGCGATCTTTGCGTCTTTGCGGTGAATAAGGATGTCTGTAGACGGACACCGGATAGAGAGATTCATTGATGAATGTTGCCAATGACGCGGATTCACCGCCAACACCCCGCACGGCGCCGCGGGTGTGGCTGTTGACCGGTCACAAGGCGGGCGACAACACCCAGGTGGTGGCGCTGGCGGAAGCGCTGTGCTGGCCGTTCGAACTCAAGCGCTTCGCCTACCAACCCTGGGAGTTGATGAGCAACCGGCTGCTGGGCGTGACGCTGGCCGGCATCGACCGGGCGGGCTCCAGCCCGCTGGAACCGCCGTGGCCCGACCTGGTGATCACCGCGGGACGGCGCAACGAGCCGGTGGCGCGCTGGATACGGCGTCAGGCCGGCGGACGTACCCGGCTGGTGCATGTCGGACGGCCCTGGGCGCCGCTCGGCTGCTTCGACCTGATCGTCGTGACTCCCCAGTATTTCCTGCCGGAGCAGTCGAACATCCTGCCGATCGATCTGCCGCTGCATCGCATCACGCAAGCCGGCCTGGACGAGGTCGCATTGCACTGGCGCAACCGGTTTGCCCACCTGTCGCAGCCCTACTGGTCGGTGATGCTGGGCGGTGACAGCGGGCCGTTTGTGTTTACCGCCGACAAGGCCATCCAACTGGCCCGCTGGCTGAATGGCTGCCTGCGCAACGAGGGCGGGTCGGTGCTGGTAACCAACAGCGCACGCACCCCGGAAAGCGCCTTTGCGGCCTTTCTGGCAGCCCTCGAGGCGCCGCTCTCGGTGTTTCGCTGGGGTGAGCCGGCCGAGGAGAATCCCTACCACGCCTACCTGGCCCTGGCCGATCGGTTGGTGGTTACCGGCGAGAGCATGTCGATGCTGGCCGAGGCGAGTGCCACCGGCAAGCCCTTGTATATATTTGACTTGTCGGATTGCCCTGCTGGCGGCGACGGCACCTCGCGAGACTGCCGCCCGTGGTGGCGCCACCGGCACAACCTTCGCTACAAGCCGCTTAGCCACCACCTCGCCATGGCGCTGGCGCCGCGGCGCATGCGCCGC
>JBAVKA010000085.1:0-2418 GCA_049688075.1 Gammaproteobacteria bacterium | reverse complement strand
GCGGCACGCCGCGCGGGGCCGGCGGGATATCGCTCAGGTCGAAGCGTCCCAGGGACTTGTTTGCCGAAGCCACGTCGCGCTCGCCCTGCAGCACGTGCACGGTAACCGCGGTCTGGTTGTCGTCCGCAGTGGAAAAGACCTGATTGGCCTTGGTCGGTATGGTGGTGTTCTTTTCGATCAGCTTGGTCATCACCCCGCCCAGCGTCTCGATACCGAGCGACAGCGGCGTGACGTCGAGCAGCAGCACGTCCTTAACCTGACCCGACAGCACGCCGCCCTGAATCGCCGCACCGACCGCCACGGCCTCGTCGGGATTGACGTCCTTGCGCGGCTCCTTTCCGAAGAAATTCTTGACCATCTCCTGCACCTTGGGCATGCGGGTCTGGCCGCCGACCAGAATGATGTCGTCGATCTGGCTGGTCGACATCCCGGCGTCCTTGAGCGCGATCTTGCACGGCTCCATGGTCCGGTCGATCAGGTCCTCGACCAGGGATTCCAGTTTGGCGCGGGTGAGTTTCATGTTGAGGTGCTTGGGACCGCTGGCATCGGCCGTGATATACGGCAGGTTCACGTCGGTCTGCTGGCTGGAGGACAACTCGATCTTGGCCTTTTCGGCCCCTTCCTTGAGGCGCTGCATGGCAAGCGGGTCACCGCGCAGGTCGATGCCCTGATCCTTCTTGAACTCGTCGGCGAGGTAGTCAATCAAACGCTTGTCGAAGTCCTCGCCGCCGAGGAAGGTGTCCCCATTGGTGGACAACACCTCAAACTGGTGCTCGCCGTCCACATCCGCGATTTCGATGATAGAAATATCGAAGGTGCCGCCGCCGAGATCGTAGACGGCAATCTTGGAGTCGCCGCGCTTCTTGTCCATTCCGTAGGCCAGCGCCGCCGCCGTTGGTTCGTTGATGATGCGCTTGACTTCCAGGCCGGCAATGCGTCCAGCGTCCTTGGTGGCCTGACGCTGCGAGTCGTTGAAATAGGCCGGCACCGTGATGACCGCTTCGGTTACCTTCTCGCCCAGGTAATCCTCCGCCGTGCTCTTCATTTTCTGCAGTACACGGGCGGAGATCTCCGGCGGCGCCATGCGCTTGCCGCGAGCCTCGACCCAGGCGTCGTCGTTGTCCGCCTTGACGATCTTGTAGGGCACCAGGTTGATGTCGCGCTGAACGACATCTTCCTGAAAGCGACGACCGATCAGGCGCTTGATTGCATAGAGGGTGTTGTGGGGGTTGGTGACCGCCTGGCGCTTCGCGGCCTGACCGACCAGAATTTCATCCTCGCCGGTAAAAGCTACGATGGAGGGTGTGGTCCGGTCGCCCTCGCTGTTCTCAATGACCCGGGGTTTGCCGCCCTCCATAACCGCCACACACGAGTTGGTGGTGCCGAGGTCAATGCCGATAATCTTAGCCATTTTCTCTAGTCTCCATGTAACTTCATGAATAATTTGGATCTTGTTAACAAACCGCTGCTACCCTATTAGATGGGGTCGGCAGACGGGCAAATCAAGACCTCACGATTCCTCGCCGGGGCTGCCGGAATCCCTGGCGCCGCCGGTATCCCTGGGTGCGTGCGAGACGATCACCATTGCCGGGCGCAACAGACGGTCGTTCAGCAGGTAGCCCTTCTGAACCACGGTCACCACGGTATTCGGTTCGACGTCGGCGCGCTCCTGCATGGACATGGCCTGATGAAAATCCGGATTGAACCGCTCGAGCTGCGGATTAATCTCTGTGATGCCGAATTTGTCCAGTGCGGTGGTGAGCATCTGCAGGGTCAGTTCGACGCCTTCCTGCAGCCGGTCCGGATCGACCTGCCCGACGGCGGAGGTGGCAAGACCCATCTCCAGGCTGTCGCGCACCGGCAGCAACTCCTGTGCGAAGCGCTCCAGAGCAAACTTGTGCGCATTGGCGAGGTCCCGTTCTGAACGCTTGTGCAGGTTATCCAGATCGGCCTGCAGGCGCAGGCACAGATTCCAGTTTTCGTCGGCCTTGCTGCGGGCGTCCTCCAGCAGGGTGGCCAATTCAGTTTCCTGCGGTGGGTCCGTCACGGCCGCAGGATCGGCATGTTGCTCGGTTCCCGCCTGCTCAAGCGGATCTCCTTCAACACTATTTTCCTTTCCTGACATAATGTTACTCCATGTTTATGATACTATTTCTCACAAGCAGGCCGGCAAGCCCGGTGCCTGAAATATTTCAGTCACTGATGTATGGGTTAATCTTTCTGTTTCAAGGCCGCGCCGAGCAATCGCGCGGTCGCGTCCACTATGGGAATGACCCGCTCATAGGCCATGCGGGTCGGCCCAATGACGCCGAGCACACCCACGATCCGCCCGTCGATCTGGTAGGGGGCGGTTACCATACTGCATTCGTCCAGCGTGTGGTAGCCGGATTCCTCGCCGATGAAGATCTGGATGCCCTC
>JBAVKA010000084.1:0-11756 GCA_049688075.1 Gammaproteobacteria bacterium | reverse complement strand
ACTGCGCACGGCGCGGGAAGGTGATTCACCCGGGTCCAACCACCCGCTCGCAAGCCCGGAGACCGGCCTGATGCCTTGCAGGTGTATTGCGGAGGGCAATACTGACAGCGCGATCTCTGCTCACTGTCATTCTCCCTTTGCAATGCAATCCGGCGGCACGGGTGTGTGCCGCGTACCGGGAGAATGGAATGAAAACCCGTCGCGCCATCCTGTTGCCTGCCATGCTGGCCGTCATGCCGGCCTTTGGCCAGACACCCATCGACGAACAATCTGAAAACATTCTGGTGACGGCAACGCGCCTGGACAATCAGGACAGCAAGGCGCTCGGACATGTCACGGTCATCAGCGCCAGGGACATCGAGAACAGCACGGCCCGGACTGTCCCCGAACTGCTGGCAAGAGAAGCCGGCATCCTCAGCCGCACTCTCTACGGCAATAACGGCACGCGCGCGACAATAGACATCCGCGGTTTCGGCGCCGCTTCCACCCAGAACACGCTGATACTGCTCGATGGCCGACGTCTCAACGATATCGATCTCTCTGCGGTGGATTACGGCGCCATCCCGATCAGGAGCATCGAACGCATCGAGATCATGCGCAATGGCGGGTCGGTGCTCTATGGCGATGGCGCTGCAGGCGGGACCATCAACATCATCACCCGGCAGCCGGCGACAAGCGGTAGTTCCGCCTTTGTCGAAGCCGGAGGAGGCAACCTCGATACCCGGCAGGCCAACGCCCGGGTCACCGGCAACGCCGGACCGGTGGCAATCTCGCTCGGGGCGTATGGCACCAGCAGCGACGGCTATCGCGACAACAACAGTCTCGACCAGCGCAATCTGCTCTCGGATGTCCGTTATACGCGCGCTGACGGTGAGGCCTATCTGACATTCTACTGGGACGATCAGAACCTTGGCCTGCCCGGCGCGCGCCGCGTGGACCCGGCCACCGGCCTGGATCAGCTCAGGGACGACCGCAAAGGCACCAATACGCCGAAGGACTACGCCGATCAGCGGGGTTACAACACGACGCTGGGATTCACCCATCTGTGGGAAAACGGCGCCGAGGCGGTCATCGACGGGGGCTACCGCGTAAAAAACCAGAAGGCGTTTTTCGACGATTATGACTTCGGCGGCGCCTTCGCGAATTATCTCGACTCGGAACTGAAGACATGGTCATTCACGCCGCGCCTGATTATTCCGCACCCACTGTTCAAGGCACAGGCACAAACCATCGCCGGCATCGATTACTACGACAGCCGTTACGACTCCGACCGCTCGCTCAACCCGGACACCCGCAACCAGCCGATCCACCGCGTCGGCATTGAACAGAAATCCGGCGCCCTGTACCTCGACACCACGCTCTCGCTGCCCGGGGATACCAGCATGAATCTGGGCGGGCGAGTGCAATGGGTCAGAATCGAGGCCAGCGACCGGGTGGACACGACCGCCCCCGGCGGCAGTTTTGCGAGCGAGGCGCCGGATCTCGACCAGACCGAGCGGGTCGAAATGTTTGAGGCCGGGGTGGAAAAACAGCTTACCCCGCAAACTGCCGTCTATATCAAGGCCACCCGCAGCGCCCGCGTCGCCACGGTGGATGAACTGTTCGAATTCGACCCGAATACCTTTCTGCAGGTTTTCTCGGAACTCGATCCGCAGACCGGCAACGGAGTCGATATCGGCACCCGCTACGATCAGGGCGGGCTGTCATGGCTGGTCAACGCCTATTACCTGCGCCTGAAAGACGAGATCCATTACGATCCCGCGACATTTTCCAACATCAACCTGGACCCGACGCAACGCTACGGGGTGGAAGTAAGCGGCAGCCTGGCGGTCGGCCCCCGGTTAGATTTACAGGCCAGCTACGCCTGGATGCGCTCTGAATTCCGTGACGGTCCGTATCAAGGCAACGAGGTGCCGCTGGTGCCGCGCAATACGGCCAGTGCGTCCGCGACCTGGAAATGGTCGCCGGCCACCCGCTACACGGCTTCCGTCAGCTACGTCGGGGACAAGTATTTCGACAATGACCAGGCCAATGATTTCGGGAAGAAGATACCGTCCTATGCCATTGTGGATCTGCTGGCGAGCCATCAGTACCGGGGTTACCGGTTTGCCGCGAAGATCGGCAACCTGTTCGCGGAAAAAGCCTATGACTACGGCGTCAGCAGCACGTCCTCGCCCGGCGTCTATAACGCCTATCCCCTGCCGGAACGCACGTTGCTGTTCACGGTCTCGAAAGAATTCGGCACATGAGCCGCGAGGGCACGCGCATCGCATGGTTCATTGCCCTGTCTGCGGCAATTCATGCGGCTGTCCTGCTGGTAGGCAATCGTCCCGAGTCCCGCATCGCCCCCGCGGGACGGACGGTTCATGTTTCCATGAGCTACCGGGCGGGCGTTGCCGGCCCGCCAGCCACGGCGGTCAATCCCGCCGGGCACGCTCGCACGTCCCGGGACCAGCCGCACGTGACGACGAACCGTCCATCCCCTGTCCGGGCCTCCAGAAAAGAGGTCAGCCGGCGTCACGACCATCTGCCGCATGAAACCACCGCGACACATCCGGTAACGACACGGCAGGCGGGAGATACACCGGCTCCGGGTCAATCATCGCCGGCAACCGCCGGCATGGAAACCGCCCGGCAGACCGCCCGGGAGCAACTCCACGACAGCATCCTGCGACTGGTCTCCAGCCGCTTCAACTATCCCCTGCTGGCTCGCCGCAAAGGCTGGCAGGGCGTCGTCAAACTCCAGGTGCACATCGAGTCGGACGGCCGGATCTCGAGGTTGCACGTGGAGCAGACATCCGGCTACCCGGTACTCGACCGGGCGGCGCTGCAGTCCCTGCAACTTGCCAGCGTACCGGACGCCGAACAATGGATGCAGGGACAGTCCATCGATATCATCATTCCGGTGGAATACCGCCTGGTGGGAGGTTGAATGGGAAACCGACTGACGAAAATCTGTACACGCACGGGTGATAACGGCACGACCGGACTCGGCGATGGTTCACGCACAAGCAAGGATGACCCACGCATCGAGGCCATCGGCGCCATCGACGAACTCAACAGCGCCCTGGGACTGCTGCTCAGTCACGAACTCCCGGGCAGCATCCAGGACCGGTTGTCACGGGTACAGCACCGCCTGTTCGATGTCGGTGGCGAACTCTGCCTGCCGGGACAGCCGGCGCGTCACGTGGTCAGCAGCGAACAGATCGAGGAACTGGAAGCCGCGCTGGAAGAACTGAACGCCGACCTGCCGCCACTCAGGGAGTTCATCCTGCCCGGTGGCAGTCCGGCGGCCGCGGTCTGTCATCTCGCCCGCACCATCTGCCGCCGCGCCGAACGTCGTCTGGTCAGCCTGGGAAAAGTCGAAGACCTCAACCCGGCGGCCATCATGTACCTCAACCGGCTGTCCGACCTGCTGTTCGTCATGGCACGCCAGTTGAACCGGCTGGCGGGCAAGACGGATGTGTACTGGCGGCACGAACGCTAATTACCGGTCTGTTTTCGCTGTTCGCGCACATTCTCCAGCAGCCGGCAAAGTTGCCCGGCCCCCTCCAGCAGGCGTGGCGTGTGACGCACCAGCAGTTCGCGCTGAATCGTGTACAGATGCCGTTGACTCACCGCCTTCAGCTCCGGCCAGCGTGCCCAGGCCACAAGTGAGGCGGCAGGTTCTCCGGCGGCATCCCCCACCACGATCACATCCGGATTCGCCGCCAGCACAGCCTCGCTGTCGATCTGCGGGGCGAGCACCGGCAGATCGGCGAACACGTTGCGGCCACCACACAAGCGGATCACATCACTGACGATATGTCGCCCGTTCACTGTCATCAGCGGGTGATCCCAGATCTGGTAGTAGACTGTAACCGCATCCTGACCGGTATAGCGCCGCCGAAGCTCATCCAGACGATCCGCAAAGGCAGTGGCCTGAACATGCGACTCTTCCTGCTGGCCGGTCAGCTGTCCGAATCTTTCCAGACTGGAGATGATATCTTCCATGTGACTCGGCTCCGAAAAAAACACCGGCAGCCCCAGCTGCTGCAGACGCCGCGCCTGGCCAGCAGGATTACCGCTCTCCCAGGCGATGACCAGGTCCGGCTGCAGCGCCAGAATGGCCTCGAGGTCCAGCCCGCCGCCGCCGCCCACACGCGGTATCGCACGGGCCGCTTCGGGATAATCACTGAATTCGGACGTTCCGACCACGGCGGCACCTGCGCCCACGGCAAACAGGAGTTCCGTGATATGCGGCGCCAGACTGACAATCCGCTGCGCCGGCTTCCGCAGGGTGAGTGTCTGTCCGGTATCATCGACCACCCGTATGTCGGACCATGCCGGCCCGTTGAGCAGCGCCCACACCAGGATGACGCCGGCAACCCGATATAACCTGCGGTCAATTATTCCCATAAGCAATCGAACGCGGCACGACAGGACCCATGCACTGTGTTTCGTTGCGTTATACTCTCGCAACGAAACCATCATCACCAGCCGTATCTGTCGCAAACATGAAATCACCCGTAATCCTCATCGGGATAGGCGAAATAGGCGGGGTGTTCGCACGCGGGCTGCTGCGCGCCGGTCATCCCGTCTACCCGGCAAACCGGGGCGCCGACCTCGCGGCCATCGCCCGTCAATTGCCGGCGCCGGAGCTGGTGCTGGTGGCCGTCGCCGAAAACGACCTGCCTGCCGTGCTGGAAACTCTGCCCTCCGCCTGGTTTCAGCGTGTCGGGCTGCTGCAAAACGAACTCCTCCCGGCCGACTGGCAGCAGTACGGTATTACCCACCCCACGGTGATCAGCGTCTGGTTCGAGAAAAAGACCGGCCAGGACGTCAGGATTCTGCTGCCCTCGCCGGTGTACGGTCCGGCAGGGGAGGTGCTGCATGACAGCCTGCAGACGCTCGGCATACCGACACGCCTCATTGCGGGTGAGCCCGAACTGTTGTTCGAACTGGTCCTGAAGAATGTCTACATCGTCACGACGAACTGCGTCGGCCTGGCGACGGGCGGGACCGTCAGCGAATTGTGGGCCGATCATCGCGAACTCGCCGAGGACGTGGCCAGGGAGGTCATCCGGATCCAGGAATCCCTGGTCGGCCAGAGACTGCCTGCGGATGCGCTGATCGAGGGGATGCTCAGGGCGTTCGCGGGCGATCCGGATCATAAGTGCATGGGACGCAGCGCACCGTCACGACTGGCCCGCGCCTTGCGGCAAGCGGATGATGCGAGCCTCGAAGTACCCTTGTTGCGGCAGATAGCCTCCAGATGATGAAACTGCTTGTACCTGTCTCAGGTCATGCTCTATACACTTTTGTTTATTGCCACGGAATTACACGGAAATATTTTCACGCGGGGTACTACTACCCAGACACACACCAGCGCCCGACCGTATTTTTTACCTCTCACTTCTCACTTATTACATTGTAATCTTTCCGTGTATTTCAGAGTGATTCCGTGGCCAAATGACTGTCTTCATCTATGTCGCCCCACAAGTAAAGCGCCGCCAGCCTCAGGCAGGTTCCTCGGCCGGCCACAGCCTGGCAGCTCCGCGTACTCCGCTGGAATCGCCGTGCACGGCAGGCACAAGTTTCGTGTCCACGCGATCGGAAAAGACATGGCTAGCCCAGCGTCGCGGCACTTCCTCATACAACGACGCCATATTGGAAACACCGCCACCGAGCACAATCACCTCCGGATCGATGATATTGATAACGCTGGCCAGGGCGCGCGCCATACGGTCCATGTATCGATCCAGTGATTCTGTTGCGCGGCGATCGCCGGCCAGCGCGCGACGATTGATTTCCGCCGCGTCCAGTGACTCGCCGCAGCATTGCAGGTGATCACGCGCCAGTGCGGGACCGGACAGCCAGGTTTCGATACACCCCTCGAGCCCGCAATAACAGGCGGGACCGGGTAGTTCCGCACTCCCAGGCCAGGGCAGAGGGTTATGTCCCCATTCGCCGGCGATGCCGTTCGGTCCGTGCAGCAAGCGCCCGTTGATGACGATACCACCGCCCGTACCGGTCCCCACGATGACACCGAACACCACCGCGGCACCGGCGGCGGCGCCGTCCGTGGCTTCCGACAGGGCAAGGCAATCGGCGTCATTGGCAAATCGCAGCGGACGACCCAGCAGCCCTGCAAGATCGTGGTACAGCGGTTGACCGTTAAGGCAGGTGGAATTTGAGTTCTTGACCCGCCCAGTGGCGCGAGACAAGGATCCCGGCAATCCGATGCCGACGCTACATGAACCTCCAGCCCGTGACACAAGCCGGAGTACCAGTTCATGCACCGCAGTCAGCGTCCCCTGGTAATCCCCACCCGGGGTCGGTACACGTTCACGGATCAGTTCAGCGCCATCGGCATCAAGAACAATGCCTTCTATCTTTGTCCCGCCGAGGTCGATGCCAATACGTAGCATATTGTTATTAAAAGATTAAATACATATTTAAAATGCCATGGCTACACAACTAGCTACACGTATCCTGAAGAGGTACCCTCCAAAAACCTGACTCATAAGAGCGATTGACTGACATCTACCGGACGTCTGTTCGTTTCGGTAACCCCCCGTCGCCGTCACTGTCAGGGGTGTTCCCGACGATCAGGAACGTGCTTGCGACAAAACCACCGCAGCTTGCAGTGATGATTGCTGGTGATCATTCGGGCGACTGTAAAAGAAGCAGCCTGATGAAATGGGCGGACTGCCCGGCCCCTAGAGGACGTACAATAGCGTCTCGCGCCGGTCGATGCACCCCGGCGCAAGACAATCAGAGGAAAAGTCTGGGTTTGGTGTTAGCTGCCGGTTGCGGATCGTGTCGCCTTCTTGGCGGGTTCCTCCGCCTTCTTAACGGATTCCTGAGCCTTCTTGGCGGATTCCTCCGCCCTCTTGGCGGATTTCTCCGCCCATTGCATGACCGCCTGCTGCGTCTCGGTCGCGATCTTCGTGAATTCCTGTGCCCGGTTGGTCAGTCGCTCTCCGAACTCAGATACGAGCTTTGTCTGTTCCGAGAGCAGGTCTTCCGGACTCTCGGCGCCACTCATGATGGTGGCCTGCTTGGTCCCGAGATCGAGGTAATCGCGCGCCACATCCAGCTGCTGTCGCGCTACGCGCTCCATTGCACGGACAGTGATTTCATTGAGCCGCATCATCGGCTCCACTGCATTTTTGCTGAGTTTCAGCCATTCATCGAAAACGCCCTTGTTCATGGTCCTACCCTCCTGTTGAGATCAGTGCCCCAGCGATTACTGGCAGGCAGACTTATCTCTTGATGCACTGCATCATAGTTCATTGGAAGATGACCGTCAAGGCAACCCGAGCGAATATGAAATATTTTTATTTTTATTATTATTTTCTTATACTTGTATATTTTTTTATTCTACGGACGGTGTTTTGTAAAGATATCACAGATGTATTTGTTGCAATGCAGCATGTCTATTGTCAGCCTGTTTCTCCGGAGGATACTCAGATGACTGGATTCAAGGATTCCACCGAGGCGTGGCTGAATGCGCAAAAGCAGTATCTGAATCCCTGTATGGAGATGTCAAAACAAGGCACGGGCTGGACCGGGAGCCAGTCACCGCTTTCCCGGAGTGGAGACAGTGTCCCTCGAGTGTGCAGCCAGTCCCTGGACCGAGCCCATGCAGCAGTGGACCCGTTTGATGACTCAGGCCCTGCCGCGCGGCAGTCAGGATAACCATGCAGCTCACGTAGCTGTCGTCGACACCCTCACGTCGGGCGATCTCCTTCAGCGACTTGGCGGCCTCGCCCGATTCCAGCAGGGCCAGCCAGCGGTGACTGCGGGCTAACGCGAAATGGAGCGGCGTAGCCGGAAGAGCGGGCTTGAAATAAGGAATGTCACCGCCCTTGATCTCCCGACTTGGAGCTGCGTGCCAGATAATCACCGCTCTCGCGATCCGGAGTGACGTAGGCAATGGCATTGAATCCGTGATTGCCCATGACCGACTGGGCTGTGCCCGCCTCGATCATGCGCCGCACTATCCTGATCACCTCGCGTAAGTCCGGTCACCGTACCGGCTTTGGTTTATCAGTTACCGACTCACCCACGGCTCTCGATAACCAATGACTCAAAGGTCAGCTGATCGTGAATTAAAGAACCTGGCACTCATAATGCTGGGGTCGGTGGTTCAAGTCCACCCGTAGCCACCATTCCTATTCAGTGACTTATGCAGCCGGCCCCGTGCCGGTTTTTTCGTTGAAAATGCGGGGTAAGTGCGACGGGTAGGACGAATAGGGACGCACAGTGGTCCGTTATTGTCTCTACAGGTACGCGAAGCCAGCTATGATCTGGCGCCTAGTTTGCTTCATAGTCTTCTACTTCGCGTCTGTATGCCTCATAGGATTCCCGTCATGTAGACAGTTCTAGAGTAGAGTTTTCGGCATTTTCGTCAGCACTTCGTTGCGCATTGTCCGGTTGAACCGCTCGATAAACGCATTCTGATTGGGCTTGCCGTGTTGGATGTAGTGGATGAGCGGCTTCCGCCTCCCCCGAAACAGAGCTCCAGCCCTCTGAAGTCCAGTCGGTTCACAATATCCACAACAAATCACGCCGTGCTTCTCCGGCTGCCAAACCTGTAACGATGACGGCAACAAATACGAGGTGTCTCGATCAATCGTCTGGAATTGGCCTGACAATAGTTGCTCCGTTCCATTATGGTCGGTGCATCCGTATTTTAGCGGCTAAGCCGGTTAAGTCCGACAGGCTCCTGGACGACAATAACGTGCTGTAGTCACAGCGCTTATAGGCAGGATGCTGACTGCCGTCAGGAGGTTGAGAAACAATGGTTGGAATTTCGATGGGTCCGATATGATATAATCCCCATTGCCTAGGGAAAGTCTATACGGAACTCTCAATTAGCGACATTGGCGAGGGTCAGGACCATGACCAGCATCAAGAAGAAGACCGTCCTTGACACGGATGGTAGCTTGACGAATTGGAGTATGCACTCCACAGAAATCGAGGCCGAACTGGAAAAGCTGGATCGCAAGGCAGGACACCAGTATGTCCCTATGGACGTCTATCTCGATACCGGGACAATAAACGAGCACTTCCATGTTTCATCGATTTGCGACCGATGGTACAGAACCGACCTGAATCATTCCCGATAAATCCGAGAAACTCTTTCATCTTTGCGGGCAAACAATATCCATTGGTTGATTGCCTGTCATGTACGCGTTGGATGGAACTGCTGTAATCCTCAGTAATCCTTCAGACCCTTGTCAATGCCACGTCTTGTGTAGCACATTCGAGCGGGTGCGCAGCCACATGTTGTGCTGATGCACCGCTTGCAGCGAGTATTTGGAGCGTGTTGACGGAAAGGGCGCTCTCTTGAAGTGTTCATATTACGTAACAAGTTGGGTTATTTCACAAGTGTCTCCAGCATGGGTTCACAAATCGCCCTGCCCTGATAAACCAGTGCAGATTCTTGATAGTGAACGCAGGTTTTTTCGCTTCAAAACCCGCTACTATTGACAACGACTTTAGCTTGGGTTATCAAGCATTTAGGCTCTACTGTGTTGTGATTATCCTCGCTGGCATGTCCGCTTGCTCAAACTCGGGTGTGGGATGCACCTGATAATCGAATATTAATAAGCCAAGGATAAGCCATGAATCATGAATAAGCGTCCAGAGTCCGCAGTACAACTACTGCCCAGAGGGGTAATGCTGAACGCCTACCCTGACAGTATCGGGAAACGGCTGGCTGACACTGTGGACTTGCTCAAAAGGCCCGAGTTCAAGGATACATTCTCGCTGTTCTACATCCTGCCTACCTTCTTCAACAGCGACCTGGATCGTGGTTTTTCCATCATTGATTACAACATTAATAAAGAACTCGTTAGTCCCCGGGATCTGGAGGATTTGAACAGGCTTGGTATCCAGATAAAGCTCGACATGGTGCTGAATCACCTGTCGGTCCGTTCGCCACAGTTTGTCGATCTGTTGGAAAAAGGGAACGAATCACACTACCGGGACTTTTTCATCGACTGGAACGAGTTCTGGAAGGATCACGGTACCATGGGAGTGAACGACCATGTCATACCGCACAAGGAACATCTGGACAAGTTGTTCATGAGAAAACCAGGGTTGCCGATTCTGAAACTGCGATTTCCGGATGGCAGCCTTCAGTCTTACTGGAACACCTTTTACCAGAAAGTGGGGTTTAATGAGATAACAGCCCGGGATTTTCAACACATAAAGGGGTTGAATCCGCATGATGCGTCGGACATCGCCCGTCGTATCAAGGTTGTCATCAAGAATAAGGGACAGCTCGAGTCTGCGGACATGGAAGACATTGCCAAATGCAATGTCGTGTTGACCAGGGATGAATTGATCACGGCTGTGTGCCACAAGCGTGAATTCCTGGGTCAAATGGATCTCAATGCCCGCTCCGAACTGGTCTGGAGTTTCTACGATGAGACACTTCGCAAGCTCAGTGAGTATGGTGCCAAGATAATCCGCCTGGATGCCTTCGCTTACCTGCACAAAGCGCCTGGTCAGTCAAATTTCTTCAATCGGCCCGGCACCTGGGATTACCTTGAGCGTCTGCGGGGTATTGCGCAAAAATACAAGCTGGTCATTTTTCCCGAGATTCATGCCGAATACGGCGCCGGCATCCACGAAGAAATTTCGCGTGAAGGTTATCCCATTTATGACTTCTTTTTACCCGGGCTTGTTATCCACGCTTTGGAGTGGGGCAGCAACGAGGCTCTGTTGCGCTGGATCAGAGAAATCCAGGCCAGGGGGCTGCAGACCATCAACATGCTCGGCAGCCATGACGGGATCCCCGTGCTTGACCTCAAAGGCAAACAAGTTGATGGTGCCTATAGACCGGGCTTGCTGGGTGATGAGCAAATCGAGGCCACCATGGAGCGTATTATTGAGCGGGGTGGCCTGACCAAGAACCTGTATGGAGCCGATGGCAGGAAGATCGACTACTACCAGGTCAATGCGACCTACTTCAGTGCTTTGGGAGAGGATGAGCGCAAGCTGCTCCTGGCCCGCGCCATACAGATGTTCATGCCTGGTGTACCGCAGGTGTGGTACCTGGATCTGTTTGCCGGCACGAACGACTATGCGGCGGCAGAAAGAGGGCGTACCGCGGGACACAAGGAGATCAACCGTACCACTCTGAAATTAATTGACATCGAGTCGGCACTGAAACGTGCTGTAGTAAGGGATCAGCTGGACCTGATTCGCCTGCGCAATATCTCACCGGCATTCACTGGTGAGATGAAGATAATCGAGACCGAGACCCATCGGTTACATATCTCCTGGCAGCACCCGGAAGCCACCGTTACCTTGAATGCCGATCTGCGCAATCATAATTTTACGGTTTACCAGGGTGATGGTACGGATGAGGAGATCCTTATATCATCGGAGGCATAGGTTATTAACCCACTCTTTCCACGGTTGAGAGCCGGTTTTTTTGTTGTAAGTGCGGGGTAAGTGCTGTGGAGTGGGGTGAAATAAGTGACTGAGGCAGTCCCGTGTAGTTCGACTGGATAGAGTACTGCCCTCCGAAGGCAGGGGTCACAGGTTCGAATCCTGTCGGGCGCGCCAATTAAAACAAATATTTAGGTTATTTTCCGATGGACTGCTGATTGCCGTACGGACACCAGTGCGGAAAATCAGGAATAGAAATATAAAACTCGGCACAATGTGGCACCTGCATATCCCCAACTCTGCTAGGTCGCCAGCGCCACGCCTACCCTGACCCTGCTCAGCGTCCTGATCATCTCCTGGATCGC
>JBAVKA010000083.1:0-42026 GCA_049688075.1 Gammaproteobacteria bacterium | reverse complement strand
TCGCGGCACGGCACCTGGATACCGTGGATTATCTTCTGCTGCTCAGGCGCCATGATCTGCTGGAGTATCTGCCGTTGTCGGGGAGTCCTGTCGTAGCGCAAGACCTGCAGTCGCTTCTCAAGGAGGCCGCGGTTATTAGTCGCCTGCAGGTGAATGAGCGCCGCGTTCTCAAGAGTCCGCACCGCGACACGCTGGGTTAGTATGCAGATTGCCGTGTGGTGCCTCCTGACGGGCGCGGGCGCCGCTAGCTGGCTGCGGAAACGCAATCTACAGGCATGGTGTAAAGAATAAATCACCAATAACAACAGGTTAGAGTGACCTGATCGGCTTTCTTAGCGGCATAAGGATCCGGGTTTTTCATTTCAGCCGGGCAGGAATGACGATTAAGACAGAGTGTGCTCTGGGTTATCACTCCCATGGTGAAAAAATACTCAAGGTTCGTATGCCGGTGTCGATAAGCTTATTGAACGACGGTGGCACTATCTGTTTTGAAATGGATCCGCCAGGTGTCAGGGATGACCAGGGTCCATCTTAAAGCGGATTTTCATTGCACAGCAGTACCGGCTCCTCCGACGCTGAAAGGCGTTTAACCCCTCCGCAAGGCGGGGTTTTTTTATGCATGCAGGGAAGAAGTATATCGCGGAGTGCAGGGAAGCGCGGGAACGATGAGCTTGCGGGGACGATGCACAGGGACATGCATGTGCTGCGGGAGGCAGGAAGCTGTGAGCGGCTGCCGGGAGCGATGAGACGTAAGGGACACAAGTGCAATTGTGTAGTTTGGTTGTTCATATCGCTGAGTGGAAAGGGTCACTCTTCCTCAGCCAGCCAGTCTTTAGGCTTGAGGAATACCTCGTAAAGTTCGGCTTCCTGTGTGCCGGGCACCGGGTGCCAGTCATAGCGCCATTTGACCACCGGTGGCAGCGACATGAGGATGGCCTCGGTGCGTCCTCCGGATTGCAGGCCGAACAGGGTGCCGCGATCATAGACCAGATTGAACTCGACATAGCGTCCGCGCCGGTAGGCCTGAAAGTCACGTTCACGTTCGCCGTAGTCCATGTTCTTGCGCCGTTCGACGACAGGCAGGTAGGCCGGCAGGTAGTGTTCGCCGATGCTTTGCATGAGCGCGAAGCAGTGCTCAAAGCCGCCCTCGTTGAGGTCGTCGAAGAACAGGCCGCCGATACCGCGCGGTTCATCGCGGTGTTTAAGGTAGAAATATTCATCACACCATTTCTTGAAACGGGGATAGCGGTCCTCCCCGAACGGGGCGCAGGCCTCCCGGGCTACCCGGTGCCAGTGCACGGCATCGTCCCGGAAACCGTAATACGGGGTCAGGTCGAAACCGCCGCCGAACCACCATACCGGTTCGGCGTCATCCTTTTCGGCAATAAAGAAGCGCACATTGGCGTGCGAGGTGGGTACATAGGGATTGCGGGGGTGGATGACCAGTGACACCCCCATGGCCTGAAAATGACGTCCGGCCAGCTCCGGGCGGTTGGCGCTGGCCGAGGGTGGCAATTCACTGCCGAACACATGTGAGAAATTGATGCCGGCCTTTTCAAATACCCCGCCCTCCTCCATGACGCGTGAGCGCCCTCCCCCGCCTTCCAGGCGAGACCATTCATCTTCACGGAAGCAGCCCGTGCCATCGATCTTTTCACAGGCAGTGCAGATTCTGTCCTGCAGCTTGAGCAGGTAGCTGTGTACCTGCTCGACAGGGCCATTGGCGACTTTCTTTTCAAACATGGAGCACCGCCTGGTTATTTATCGTTCATGGTCCTGCGTGGCATCCCGCTGATTTGCGGAACTGTATGCTATCAACGGCACTGCAGTGAGTGTGAACACATTCGCAGGGATAACTGGTTATGCCCCTAAATGTAGCAATAGTACAAGCTGAAGCGCATTGTTCTTGAATTTATTCCGCGATTAACCTGTGCTCATCCCGCTGACCCGGGTTTTCACGGCGGTGGCACCGCATTTTTTTTCAGGCCGCTGTCTGGCTGACGAGGTGTTGCCGCGCAACACCCGGCCGGTTATGCCATCACGAATCTCGCTGGGTTTCCCGGTTCCGGTCACCTTTCCGTGCAGGATGTAGTCCAGTTCGGCATTAAACGCGATACGCACCCCCAGCGCACTGGTCGCCGGGGGTTTCCCGTGGCGGTTGGCGCTGGTGGAGACCAGCGGGCCGTTACATGATTCACACAGGCTGCGTGCAAGCGGGTGGCTGGTGAGGCGAACCGCCAGGCTCCGGTGACTGCCGCGCAGCCATGCCGGGGTTTCCGGCAGGCACGGCAGGGTCCAGGTTACCGGGACGGACCAGGTTTTCAGGATGCGGTTTCTGACGGTGGCTGACAGTGGCATCAGCAGGGGTTCGAGCTGCGCAAAATCACTGGCAATGAGGATGAGTCCCTGTTCGATGTTACGTTGCTTGAGATCCAGTAATCGTAGCACCGCCATGGGATTGAACGGGTCGCAGCCCAGGCCGAATACCGTTTCAGTCGGATAGGCGATCACTCCTCCCGCACCGAGTCTCCGGACGGCCTCGCGCATATGCCAGGTCAAGGTTTTCAGATGCAATGACTGATCCGGATTACCAGCCGGTTACCCGGCTACAGTGTCGCGAATAAAAGCCGTCAATACTGCCAATCGAGGCCATTGTTATTGAAGTGCGGCTCAATCAAGAATGTGAAGTCCGTATGATTCTCTTTGTTAATGCCCGCGACCGCAGGGCTAACTGGCAGCGACCTCGGGTGTTGATTCGGCTTCATCACACGGTTCGCAGAAGTTGCAGTCACTCTGCGGACAGACCCGCTGGCTACCGGAGCGCTTGGTGATCTTGATGGTCGTGATGGGCCAGTGGCATTCCGGGCATGGTTGTGCCAGTGGCTGGTTCCAGATGGCGTAGTCACATTCCGGGTAGCGCGCACAGGAAAAGAAAATCTTTCCGCGCCGGGACTTGCGCTTCAGGATATTGCCCTTTCCACACTGCGGGCACAGCACCCCGGTATCTTCCGGCTTCTCCAGCGGTTCAGTGTATTTGCAGGCCGGATAACTGCTGCACCCGATAAATTTACCATTCCGTCCGGTGCGCATGATCAGCGGCGACTGGCATTCCGGACAACTGCGTCCTTCGATGACTTCGGGTTCTTCAGCGCCGCGTTCATCATCCACATTACGAGTGTAATCGCAGTCCGGATAGCCGCTGCAGCCGATAAAACGACCGCGCCTGCCTAGCCGTATGTTCAGCGGTTTGCCGCACTTCGGACACGCTTCATCCATGGCCTCGGTGGTGACGTCGCTGCGGGAAACACTGGTTTCCTTGTCATCGACCAGGCGCTTGAAGGGTTTCCAGAAATTTTCCATCAGTGGCACCCAGTCCTTTTCGCCGCGCGATACAGCATCCAGTTCATCCTCGAGCCGGGCGGTAAAGTCATAGTCCACGTACTGGTTAAAGTGTTCGGTGAGGAACTTGCTCACTACGCGACCGACATCAGTCGGATAGAAACGCTTTTTCTCCAGCGTGACATATTCTCGTTGCTGCAGCGTGGAGATGATGGTGGCATACGTGGACGGACGTCCGATACCGTATTCTTCCAGCGCCTTGACCAGGCTGGCCTCCGTGTATCTCGGCGGTGGCTCGGTGAAGTGCTGGTCGGCGCGGATATCGTTGAGTCTGCAGGAATCGCCCTTTTTCAACGGTGGCAGCAGGGTGTCGTTACCGTCTCCCTTGGTATCATCCTCGCCTTCCTGGTAAACCGCCATGTATCCCGGGTCCACCACGGTGGATCCGGTGGCCCGGAAGGTGTTGTCCGCGCCGCAGCCGAAGTCGATGCTGACGGTATCTATGGTGGCATGGATCATCTGGCAGGCGATGGTGCGCTTCCAGATCAGGTCATACAGCTTGAGCTGTTCCGCGCTGAGGTGCCCCCTGATTTCCTCGGGTGTATGACTCACGGAGGTGGGACGTATGGCCTCATGCGCTTCCTGTGCGTTCTTGGACTTGGTTTTATAGACAGGCGGCTGAGGCGGCAGTTTGTCTTTCCCGTAACGCTCCACTATGTACTCACGCATTTCGTCAATGGCCTCCTGCGCCAGATTGACGGAGTCGGTACGCATGTAGGTGATCAGACCGACGGTCTCTCCGCCGATATCCAGCCCTTCATACAGTTGCTGGGCGACCCGCATGGTGCGATTAGCCGTGAAGCCCAGCTTGCGCGAGGCCTCCTGCTGGAGCGTGGAGGTGGTGAAAGGGGCGGCGGGATTGCGTTTGCGCTGCTTTCTCTCGACCGAGTCGACAATCAGCTTGCCGTCGGCTGCAGCGAGAAGTTCCTGTTTCGCATGCTCTGCGCTGGCCTGATCGGTGATCGAAAACTGCTTGATTTTCGTCCCGTGCAGTTGGATCAGGCGGGCCGTGAAATTCTGTTTGTCCCTGGTGAGATCACTTTCCAGCGTCCAGTATTCACGCGCTGTGAAATTTTCAATCTCGATCTCGCGCTCCACTATCATGCGCAGCGCCGGGCTTTGCACGCGACCGGCGGACAGCCCGCGGCGGATCTTTTTCCACAACAGCGGCGACAGATTGAATCCGACCAGGTAGTCCAGTGCGCGCCTTGCCTGCTGGGCGTTGATCAGTTCCTGCGACAGCGTGCGGGCGTGTTCCATGGCCTCATTGATTGCGCGCTTGGTGATCTCATGGAATACGACCCGTCGAACGGGCTTGTCTTTCAGTGCCTTGCGGTCGGAAAGCAATTCACACAGGTGCCAGGAAATCGCCTCGCCTTCGCGGTCCGGGTCAGTTGCCAGATAGAGGGCGTCGGATTTTTTCATCGCCTTGACGATGGCGTCAACATGTTTGGCATTGCGTTCGATCAGCTGGTACTTCATGGCGAAGTCGTGATCGGTGTCGACAGCGCCTTCCTTGGGCACAAGGTCGCGCACATGGCCATAGGACGCCATGACCTCATACCCCTTTCCGAGGTATTTCTTGATGGTTTTCGCCTTGGCGGGCGATTCGACAATAACGAGGCTGTTGCTCATAGGAAAGCGGATCGGATCAACGGTTCAGCGGCACAACTCCCCGTGACGACGGGGTTAATGAAGGCAGTTGGTCATGTTTTCATACACCATGTCTTCCAGCCACGCATAGGCGGCTTCTTCACCGGGTTGATTGAAAAGCACCATGAGAACGACCCATTTGAGCTGTTCTATGTCGAAATCCTCGTTTTCGAGCGCCATGGCGCGGTCGATGACCAGTTCGCGACTGGCTGGATTCAATACCCCCATCTGTTCGAGGAATAGCAGCAGACCACGGCACTCGGTATTGAGTCGTTCCGTTTCGTGCCGGGAAAACAGCCTGAGGGAGTGCTCTGCCTGCATGGTTGGAGGCGGGTTGTCGCTTGCCAGATCTTCCAGCCAGTTGAAAGCGCGGTCGATCTCGGGGGCCGGAAAGCCGGCGTTGTGCAACTCCTGCTGTACGAACTCGCGGTCCTGTGTGACCGCGTTCTCGTTATCCATGTAATAGTTTTCAAACAGATACATTAGGACGTCGAAAACATTTTCTTTCATTTGGAACCTATTTATTTCAACCGGTTATAAAGCCCTCCCGGGCAGGACGCGATGAATCCCTTCAATTCAAGCTGCAGGAGCATGGAGGAAACTACGGCTGGCGTCAATCCACTGGTTTCCACCAGCATATCGACGGAAGTGTGACTATAGCCCATGGATTCAAGGAGTTGTATATAATCATCGGCGAGTTCCGGAGATTGAGCCGCAGTCACTGCATCGCAGGTCCGGGTCGTCACTGTGGTGGATGCTGCCAGGCTTCCCAATTCATCCAGTATATCCTGAGCCGTTTCCACCAGTTTCGCGCCCTGGCGGATCAGGGCATGGCAGCCGCGTGACAGCGGATTATGAATGGAACCTGGAATCGCGAATACCTCACGACCCTGATTTGCCGCGCAGCGCGCGCTGATAAGGGAGCCTGAACGTGTCGCGGCTTCAATCACCAGGGTGCCCAGGCTGAGCCCGCTGATGATGCGATTGCGCCGCGGGAAATTCTCCGGTCTGGGTGCTGTACCAATCGGGAATTCCGAAACAAGGGCGCCGTATTCGGCAATCCTGTGAGCCAGATCGCGGTGACTCGCGGGATAGACGCGATCCAGGCCAGTGCCCATCACCGCGATAGTCGGTTTTCCGGCATTCAGTGCACCGCTATGGCTGGCGGCATCGATGCCAAGCGCCAGTCCACTGGTTATCGCCAGGCCGGCGAGAGCTAGGCAGCACGCAAATTCGCTGGCGGTGCGACGTCCGGAAACCGTCGGATTGCGGCTGCCAACCATGGCGATCTGCAGGCTGGACAGGATATCGACTTTGCCGTGTATATAGAGAACGGGTGGCGAGTCCGGTAGCTGCAGCAACATCGGAGGGTAGGCGGGATCCCGGCAGGTTACTAGTCGGTTGCGCGGCTGATCGAGCCAGGCGAGGTCGCGATCGATTTGTTTCCGGTCCGGTTGCCGGAGATAGGCGACCGTCTGCGGGGACAGGCCGGCGGCTTGCAGGCGGCCGGTGGAGGCTCGCAGGATTTCCCGTGCATCGCCGAACTGTTCGAGGAGTCGAACAAAGGTTAGCGCACCCACGCCGGGTGCGTGGTACAGAGTCAGCCAGTCGGTTATGTCGTTGCCGTCAGGTTCGGGCGCCGCCACCATGGTGGCTAGGCACCCGAAGCCGGGCCAGTCGCTAATCGTTTTTTCATGCTATCCCCATCCGTGGGTGCTTTGGTGCAGGCGCTTTTCAGGGTGTTCTTACATAGTCCAGCAGGTGCATGGCACGGGTTGCCTTCATGACCAGGCAATAGCTGACCCGGTCAAACGTTCGGAATACCATGAGTACTCCGGCTTCTTCATCCGGCAATTTAACCATCTCGCCCCGTTTGCCGCTCACGGTATCACGTATGGTTTCGCCCGTCTGGAAGATTTTCAGCACATGACCGATTTCCATGCCGTCCGCCGTGCCGCGGTTTATGGCAACTACGTTGAACTGGCCAATCTCCCTGACCCCGCCCAGGACGGAAATGATCCGCCCTTCCGTGCCGGGCGGCGCCGGACGGGGCATGAACTGGGTAATCGGTTTGTCCAGGGAAGCCGGCCACAGGCGGTCGCCAACACGTGCTTCGCGCGTCGTTTCAGTGAGCAACAAGGTAGCGGGGTCGCCAAAGCTCTTCACTGCGCCCACTCCCACGTAAATGGCCTCATAACCGAGTAATTCCTCGGTATCGGGATCGATTAGCGGCCCACCGGGTTCGAATATGTCAAACAGCCCGATATCCTCGCCCTGTATGCCACGGGCATAGACGCGATCTCCTGCCCCGGTGACAACATGTTCATCGGCGCCCGCCACCACGTAGGGTGCTCGATCCAGTTGCTCGTGGCTGACGACCAGCGGCTTGGTCAGGAATTGCTTGATGGCGTCGATGGGGATAGTGGGAATGGCCTGATCGAGGTTTTCCACCCGAATCTTGGGGGATAGCTTGACGGGTCCACGATCCAGACGCAGTTGCGGCTTGCCATCCACATAAATCAGCGTCAGGATATCTCCCGGGTAAATCAGGTGTGGATTGGCTACCTGTGGATTGGCGTACCAGATCTCGGGCCAGTACCAGGGTTCACTCAGAAACATTGCCGAGATATCCCACAGGGTGTCACCCTTAACCACGACGTAGCGGTCAGGATGGTTCGGGTTGAGTACAACATCAGCCGCGAAGATTGAGCCAGCGATCAGCGCAGCACAGACCGTTGCGAACAGTTTCTTGATTGACATAGGCATCCCTTTAACGTCGTTGTACCTCAATACCACATCCACGCCATTTGCTTACGTGTTGCCGGGCTGGTCTGGCGGTCTTGATCAGACGGGAGTTTAGCGGAAAATCCACATGGAACAAAACCTTTTATAGACACAGTTAAGCCACTACCGGAAGGTTGTGATAAAGTATATTGAAGTTTAATGACCTGATTTGTGACGGCATTCACATGGCGATCCTGGATATTCTCCACTTTCCCGACCTGCGCTTGCGGACTATCGCACAACCCGTGACTGAAGTTGACGCAGCCGTTCGCCAGCTGGTCGATAACATGTTCGATACGATGTACTCGGCGCCAGGTATCGGTCTGGCGGCCACACAGGTCAATGTCAGCAAACGTATCGTTGTCATCGATATATCGGAAGATAAAGATCAGCCTTTATGCCTGATTAACCCGGAGATACTCGATTTGTCCGGTGTTGAGGAGATGGAGGAGGGCTGTTTATCCGTGCCGGGTGTTTATGAGACGGTGCAGCGGGCGGATGAGGTGCGAATGCAGGCGCTGGACCGTGACGGCAGACCATTTGAACTTGAGACCGGCGGTCTGCTGGCGGTCTGCATACAGCATGAGATCGACCATCTCGATGGCAAGCTGTTTATCGATTATCTCTCCCAGCTGAAGCGCACGCGGATTCGCAAAAAACTCGAAAAACACCTGAGAACCCCCGATGACGCAGACCGTGAGTCGTCGAGAAGGATGATCTGACAGGCTGCGGATATACTGACTGGCGTGCCTTTTCCGTTCCGGGCAAGGCTATCACGTGATGACTCGCATCCCGGGATCATGGCATGAAGATCGTATTTGCGGGGACGCCTGAATTTGCACTACCCGTCCTGCAGGTGCTGCTGGATAGTTCCCATGAGTTGGTGGCGGTTTATACCCGTCCCGATCGACCCAGTGGGCGTGGGCAGCGTCTGACGGAGAGCGCGGTGAAACGGCTGGCAAGGCGGCTTGCTCTACCCGTTTGCCAGCCCGTGACGCTCAGGAACCGCGATGCTCAGGCGGCACTCGATGCCTTCAGGGCCGAACTGATTATCGTGGTTGCCTATGGTCTGATTCTGCCGCCCGCGGTGCTGGAGATACCGCGGCTGGGCTGTATCAATGTCCATGCCTCTCTCTTGCCACGCTGGCGCGGCGCCGCACCCGTACAGCGGGCCATTCTGGCCGGGGACCGGGAAACGGGAGTCTGCCTCATGCAGATGGACTCCGGTCTGGATACCGGTGCGGTGCTTGCCACGGCTGCATGCCCGATCGAACCCGATGATACCGGAGGACGGTTGCATGACCGCTTGTCAGTCATGGGCGCGCAGCTGCTGAAGGATAATCTGGATCGAATCGCCCGTGGAGAGCTGGAGTCGCGAGTGCAGGATGACAGCCAGGCAAGTTATGCTGACAAACTGGATAAAGCCGAGGCGATGATCGACTGGACGATGCCCGCCGAGCAGATCGCACGTCAGGTCCGGGCATTCAACCCCTGGCCGGTTGCCGAAACACGATACTCGGGCCGGCAGCTAAGAATATGGGAGGCGAGGCCGGTGGCCATGGCGACGGAGTACCCACCCGGCATGGTGCTGGCCGCCGGCAAGGCAGGCATCGATGTCGCATGCGGCGTTGGTGCACTCAGGATCCTCGCGGTGCAGTTGGCCGGAGCGCGCCAGGTCTCGTCCATCGACTTTATCAATGCACATCCCCTTGAAGGTGTGCGCTTTAGCGCAGCCTGACCGGGCCTGGAGTGTCCCTGAACGCACGCAGCCGCGCCGCGAGGATACTCGCGCAGGTCATCAATGACGGAAGATCGCTTTCTGATGTGTTGCTGCCGGCGTTGAAAGTCGCTGCCAATCCCCGTGAGCGTGCGCTGGTACAAGAGCTGGTCTATGGCACGCTTCGATGGTATTACCGCCTGCGGGTGTTTCTCGACCAACTGTTGAAAAGGCCACTCAGGCAGCGCGACGGCGATCTGTATTGCCTTCTGCTGTCAGGTTTGTATCAACTGTCACGCATGGGAGTGCCTTCCCATGTGGCCGTTAATGAGACCGTTCAGGCAACCCGGGAACTCAAGAAGGAATGGGCCTCTGGCCTCGTGAACGGGCTGCTACGCGGTTATCAGCGGGAAACAGCACGTCTGGACGCCGTGGCAGAGCAGTCGCTTGAGGCGCGCTATGCACATCCGGGATGGTTTATCGAAGTGCTGCAGACGGACTGGCCCGCTGACTGGCAGGACATACTGGACGCCGGCAACCAGCGCCCACCATTGACGCTGCGTGTGAATCAGCGGCAAATCGGGCGCGATGACTATCTGATCCTGTTGCTGCAGGATGGAATCAAGGCACATGCGATGAGGCATGTCGCCCATGGTATCACTGTTGAATCACCGGTACCGGTCGAGGCATTGCCCGGGTTTGCCGAGGGCAGGGTTTCGGTGCAGGACGGCTCCGCCCAACTGGCGACCGGCTTGCTGGATCTGGCAGCCGGTCAGCGGGTGCTGGATGCCTGTGCCGCACCCGGGGGCAAGACGGCGCACATTCTGGAATCCGAACCCGGTCTCGAATCCCTCACAGCCGTTGAGATCAATCCGGCACGGGTTCGAAGGATTGAGGAAAATCTCTCCCGGCTCGGTCTCGCCGCACCCGTGTTCCAGGGCGATGCCGCCAATCCGGAAGGGTGGTGGGATGGTCGGTGCTTTGATCGGATACTGCTCGATGCGCCCTGTACGGCAACCGGCGTGATACGGCGTCACCCCGATATCAAACTGTTGCGCAGGTCGCAGGATATTAACGCGCTGGCTTCCCGGCAGGCGCATTTGCTGCAGGCGATGTGGCCCTTGCTTTCGGACGGCGGTATGCTGTTGTACACGACCTGTTCCATATTGCTCGAGGAGAACGACAGGCAAATCGGTCATTTTCTGTCTGCTCATCCTGGCGCCGAGGCGATGGCGATAGAGGCAGAGTGGGGGCGATGCTGTGCTCACGGACGACAGATATTGCCGGGTGAGCAGAATCTGGACGGATTTTATTTTGCATGCATACGCAAGGCCAAATAGCCGGTAAACACACCGGGCGGGTCTCCATGAATCACGGGCAGGCGCTGATGATGGTGCTGCTTGCCGGTGCTTTGTCGCTAATCCCTTTTCGGCTGCCGGCGGCAGATGGGTCAGGCAGCTTCAGGGTAACCAAAATCAGCACGGAAAGAGGTGATGAGTCGTATTTGCTCAATGCCAAAATGGAGATCAACCTGAATACAGGCCCGAAGGAGGCGCTGGAGAACGGCATACCCCTGGTATTCGAGTTTCAGATACAAGCACTGGAGAAGCACGTTTGGTTTTGGGATATCGTGGTCGCCGAATACAAGCAGGTCAGGCAGGTCCAGTTGCACTCATTAAGCCGTACCTACCTCGTGAAGGATCTCGGTACCGGTGCACAGCGCAGCTACATCAAGCTGGATGATGCACTGCAGGCCGCGGGATTCCTGCACAACTTTCCCGTGCTCGATTTTGACCGGATGAAGGATAACCAGACCTATTCAGTGCGCCTGCGCGGCAACCTTGATATCGAGGCCCTGCCGACGCCGGTGCGGTTGCTTGCCTACGTTTCGTCCGCTTGGGATATGGACAGCGAGTGGTATCAATGGCAACTGAACCGGTAAAACGCACCGGCTTCGGCGTTCTGCCGATGTTGCTGTTGTTCGCGCTGCTGCTGGCGTCGCTCACATTAATGAGCGACGCGACCCATAATTCGGAACGTTTCGGCGAGCTCTATTCATGGTTGCTGTTGATCAACGCGATGGGACTTGTGGTTCTCGGTGCGCTCGTGGTCGCCAACATCATCTGGCTGATCAGTCAGCAACGGAAAAAGGCCGTTGGAGCAAAATTGACGACGCGACTGGTCATCACCTTCGTTGTATTGGCGATGGTGCCGGTTAGTATCGTGTACTATTTCTCCCTGCAGTTTCTGCATCGAGGGATCGACAGCTGGTTTGATGTGCGGATCGAGCAGGCGCTCGATGATGCCCTGGATCTCAGCCGGACAGCTCTCGATGTACGTCTGCGAGATGTACTGCGGGTAACCGAGAGTGTCGCGGATGAGATAGCCGAATCTCCATCGACAACCCTTTCACTGAACCTTTATGACCTGCGGGTGCGCAGCGGTGCGGCAGAACTGACACTGCTGGGCAGTGATAATCGTATTATTGCCTCGAGCAGTATAGATCCAACGGTGATCGTACCGCACCGCCCATCCAATGATATGCTGCAGGTGGTGCGCAATGGCAAACACTATATCGGGTTGGACCCCGTGGGTGAATCCGGATTGTTTGCGCGTGCGCTCGTACCGGTGCTTTCCTCACGTCAGGATAGCGAGATTTACATTCTGCAGGCGCTGTTCACCGTTTCGGAGCGTCTCAGCGTGCTGGCAGAAAGTGTCCAGTCTGCCTACGGACACTACAAGGAACTGGCCTATCTGCGAACGCCACTCAAGTTCAGTTATACCCTGACACTGTCCATCGTTCTCGTACTGAGCCTGCTCGCGGCGATCTGGGCTGCGTTCCACTCCGCGCGCCGGCTGGTTGCCCCTGTCACGGACATGGCGGAAGCAACGCGTGCCATAGCAGAAGGCGATTACAGCAAACGCCTGCCGGTCGCCAGCGATGACGAGCTGGGCTTCCTCGTGCGGTCCTTCAATGATATGACACGCCGCCTTTCCAAAGCGCGCGACCAGGCGCGTAAAAGCCAGCAGCAGGTTGAGGGTCAGCGCGCCTATCTGGAGGCCGTGCTTGCCAATCTTTCATCGGGCGTCATGAGCCTCGATGCGGATTGGGTTATCCGTGCGGTCAACAGCGCAGCCCGTCAGAATCTCGGCGTCGATATCAAGGCCTATCTCGGCAGGTCACTCACGGAAATCGGAAGGGACCATGCCTTTCTGCGGCCATTCGTCGATGTGATTTCGAGAAATCACCGCAGCGGGAAAAAACTGTGGCAGGAAGAGGTTTCGCTATTCGGAGTAAACGGGCGTCAGGTTCTGATGTGCCGGGGTACCTCTTTCAAGGGTACCAATTCAGGCAGGGACGGAAAGGTCATCGTGTTCGATGATGTAACTGCGTTGATTCAGGCTCAGCGTGATGCGGCCTGGGGTGAGGTCGCCAGGCGTCTTGCTCACGAGATCAAGAACCCGCTGACGCCGATCCAGCTTTCGGCGGAACGTTTGCGGCGCCGGTTTATCGAGCGCATGGACAAGGCTGATGTCGAGGTGCTGGACCGAGCCACGCGCACCATTGTCAACCAGGTCGAGGCCATGAAGAAAATGGTCAACGCCTTCAGTGAGTATGCGCGGGTGCCCCAGATCAGCCTGGAGGCTGTCGACCTGAACATGCTGGTGCAGGAAGTGCTGGAACTTTACCGGGGCGTCGACTCCAAAGTGCAACTGGTAACCCATCTGGATGCGAAGCAACCCTGTATAGAGGGCGATGTCGGGCGGCTGAGACAGCTGCTCCACAACCTGCTCAAGAATTCGCTGGAAGCCGTCGCTGAAACAGCCGGGGCGTGCATCACGGTGACGACGCATACCGCTGATGAATCAGAAAGGGCATACGTCGAGCTTGTAATAGACGACAATGGTCCGGGTTTTCCCGAGCGGGTGCTTGACAATATCTTCGAGCCCTATGTTTCAACAAAACCCAGGGGCAGCGGGCTTGGTCTGGCTATAGTGAAAAAGATTGTGGAAGAACATGGCGGTGTAATCGCTGCGGAAGGCAATCCGGAAGGAGGCGCGCGCATCCGGATTCGACTGCAATCCGCCGAGGTGTCCGACTGTAATGCTGATACCTATTCTGCCGGCGAGAACAGGATATTTTCGGCGCACGAGGGTGGGATATAATGTTGCATAGGGAGCTGGCTGTGTGTGATTGTTCATCGCCTGACTCCGTCAGGAGCCCGACAATAATGGAAATCAAGAAATGACGCCACGCCACATCCTTGTTGTCGATGATGAACCGGATATTCGCAATCTGGTCCGCGACATTCTCCAGGATGAGGGTTATACGGTTACCACCGCCGAGGGTGGAGAGGAAGCGCGCAAGGCGCGCCGGACCCGGCGACCGGACCTGATCCTGCTTGATATCTGGATGGAAGACGTTGATGGTATCACCCTCTTGCGAGAATGGTCGGAATCCGGTGACCTGCCCTGCCCCGTCGTCATGATGTCAGGACACGGTACGGTCGAAACCGCAGTAGAGGCGACGCGACTGGGCGCCTACGACTTTATCGAAAAACCCATATCACTCGCCAAGCTTCTACTGACGATCGAGCGTGCGTTCGAAAGTGACAAGCTTCAGAGGGAGAATATCGGTCTGCGAAAGCACGCGCAGCCGGTGATCGAACCGATCGGCAAAAGCAGGGTGATGGAACAGCTCCGGGAACATGCTCGCAAAATCGCGCAGCACAAGAGCTGGGTACTGATCTACGGGGAACCCGGAACAGGCAAGGGAACGTTTGCACGCTATATACATCAGGCAAGTCCGCGCCGCGACGGACCCTTTGTGGAGATAGCCGTTGGTTCGATCTCGCCGGAAAATTCCGCAGCTGAATTCTTCGGGCATGAAGACGGTGAGAATATCCACTACGGACGTCTGGAGCAGGCGAACGGGGGTACACTGTGCATCGGAGACATCGCCGATATGGACCTTCAGACACAGACCCGCCTGCTGAGTGTATTGCAGACCAGCTCGTTTACCCGGCTTGGCGGCAAGGAATCTGTAGAGGTTGACCTGCGCATCATCGCGACAACGCAGCGCAACCTGGAGGAGGAAGTCGCTGCGGGCAGGTTCAGGGATGACCTGTTTTACCACCTGAACGTGGTCCCCTTGCACATACCCAGCCTTAAAGAACATGCGGATGATGTTCATGACCTGCTGAATTTCTACATCGACTATTTCGTCGTCAACGACAAGCTGGCTTACCGGCATTTCAACTTTGCGGCGCAGAACCGCCTGCGCAATTACGAATGGCCCGGCAATATCCGGGAGCTCAAGAATCTGGTCCAGCGCCTGCTGATACTCGGCACAAGCGAGGTTATCGAACTGGATGAGGTGGAACGCGCCATAAGTTCCCTGCCAGCGCATTCCGGAGATCAGCAGGCGTCGACACCGGCTTACGACCTGCCGTTGCGCGAGGCGCGTGACAAGTTTGAGAAGGATTATCTCGAATTCCAGCTGCGTGCATGCGATGGCAGCATCGGCAAACTCGCCAAACGTGTGGGTATGGAGCGTACGCACCTGTACCGGAAGTTGCGCTCACTGGGAATCGATCATAAAAAGGGGGCGGAATGACACTGCTTGTTCGCCATTTCCATGGCTGGAGATAACGCGGTATCCGGGTCAAGCCAATGAAAATCATTATTCTGGGTGCCGGCCAGGTTGGCGGTTCCGTTGCGACCAATCTGGCCAATGAAGCCAACGATATTACCGTGGTCGATGAAAATCCTGCCATCCTTCAGGATCTGCAGGATCGACTTGACATACGTACCGTTACCGGCCATGCATCCTATCCGGAGACGCTCGCCCAGGCGGGTGCCGATGATGCCGATATGGTACTTGCGGTTACCAGCAGCGACGAAACCAATATGATCGCGTGTCAGGTCGCCTATACGCTGTTTCATACCCCCACCAAGATTGCGCGTGTGCGCTCACTTGAGTACCTGAGACATACGCGACTGTTTGCACAGGAAGCCTTGCCTGTCGATGTCCTCATCAGCCCCGAGCAGCTGGTTACCGACTATATAGAGCGCCTGATCGATAACCCCGGCGCACTGCAGGTGCTTGATTTCGCTGGCGGCCGGGCGCAACTGGTTGCGATGCGCGCGTTTTATGACGGCCCGCTTGTCGGTCATGAATTGCGTGAACTCAGAAAACATTTACCTGGGGTCGATGCCCGTGTGGCGGCGATTTTCAGGCGTGGAAAACCCATTGTGCCGAGCGGCGATACCGTCATCGAGGTTGACGATGAAGTCTTCTTCATCGCCGCCTACAAGCATATCCGCGGCGTAATGAGTGAACTGCGCAAGCTGGACAAGCCGGTAAAGCGGGTAACACTTGCGGGTGGCGGCAATATCGGCATGCGTCTCGCCATGTCAATAGAAAGCCGTTACCAGGTAAAGATTATTGATCGCAACGAAGATCGAACTCGCCATCTGTCCGAGAAGCTCGACAAGGCTATTGTGCTTCTGGGCGATGCGGCCGACGAAGAGTTGCTGCTTGATGAGAACATCGAGAACACCGATGTTTTCTGTGCCCTGACTAATGACGAGGAGGCAAACATTCTCTCTGCAATGCTGGCCAAGCGTCTGGGCGCGCGCAAGGTGATGTCACTAATCAACCGCGCCTCCTACGTTGATCTCGTGCAAAGCCAGACTATCGATATCGCCATTTCCCCCCAGCAGGCCACGATCGGCAGCCTGCTAACGCACGTGCGACGCGGAGACGTGGTGGTAGTGCATTCATTGCGCCGCGGCGCGGCCGAGGCGATAGAAGCCGTCGCGCATGGTGACCGGAACAGCTCTAGGGTGGTCGGTCGCACCATCGATGAGATCAAGCTCCCCGCCGGCACGACCATCGGGGCAATCGTGCGCGGTGAAGAAGTCATTATCGCGCATCACGATATCGTGATAGAGCCCGACGACCACGTCATTCTGTTTCTGTCTAACAAGAAATGCATACAGGATGTCGAACGCCTGTTCCAGGTTGGCGTTACGTTTTTCTGAAAAACCAGAGAGAGCCCGGGTATTTTATCCGGGCCGTATCACGGCTGCGTTTATAGGCGCCTCTGTGGCCATAACGAATCACAATGCGCCTTAGGATGCGAAACAGGCGCCGGCATTTTTTCTGTCGTTGCGACCAGCGCCTATCACCCTGGCCCCGGATAATTACTGATCGTGTGAGGATGAAGCGTCCGTTCAGGTGGCATTACGGTTTTGTGATATAACGTTATCTCCCTGGTTTCAAGCTGCCGGAGCCGTTCGGCCGTGCATTCTGGAGACGCTGATGGGTATGCTGGAAAATCTTCAAGCCATGCTCGCCGCAGGTCAGGACAACCCGCTGCTGCGCTTCACTATTGGAAATGTTCTACTGAAGCAGGGTGAGACGCAGGTTGCGGCGGAGCACCTGCGGCAGGCGGTCTCGCAGGACCCTGGATATTCCGCCGCCTGGAAGGTATACGGCAAGGCATTACAGGCGCTCGGTGATAGCGACGGCGCCGTACAGGCCTATGAGGCGGGCATTGCCGCGGCCCGCCAGAAGGGCGATGTCCAGGCTGCGAAAGAGATGCAGGTATTTCTGAAGCGCCTCAAAAAAAGCATACAGGACGGGGCGGCTGGATGATAGCCGTGATTAACACCCAGGTCGGCCGGCACGGTAATTCCGGAAGCGTATCCATCAGTGATAAACAGACCAATCTCCCTTCGGGCGGTTACCAAAACGTCGATAACTCCACTGGTATTGCGCCGGGCATTCCCTGATTAATCCCTCAACCGCCCGGTTCATTGCCGACACAGCGGTATCGGTATCCAGGGAATGTATTTCCAGCGGCGCCTTGCGGAAATGGAGGTGATAACCACGGCCCCGTGGCAGACGTTCGCAATAGGTGAACACGACCGGGGCTCTGGTTCTTTTTGACAGGTGAACGAGCAGCGTCATGCTGTAGGCGGGTATCCCGAAAAACGGTGCAAAGTGGCCACTGCCGCTTCGTGGTTCCTGGTCGGGCAGCATGGCGACCGTACCGCCTTTCCCCGCCGCCATGCTGACCGCGCGAATGCCACGGGCGCTGGCGGGGACATACTTTGCACCGAGTCGGCTGCGCGCATCATGCACCAGAGCTTCCAGTTCGATCATCCGCAGAGGCCGGTAGAGACATGTCATGCTGAAGATGGCGCCGCAATACAACCCGGCTGCCTCCCAGGCACCCAGATGGGGTGTGGCGAGAATCAAACCGTAACCGGCGTCCCGCGCTTTCATCGCCACGTCGAGTCCGTCGACGTGGCGTATCAGCTGAATGGCCTTTTCCCCAGGACGCATCCATAGCACGCTGGCTTCCAGAATGGCTTTTCCCGTCTCGACCAGGCTTTGGCGGACCAGGCGGCGTTGCTCGGATCGGGTCATTTCGGGAAAGCACAGTCCGATATTGGTCTTCGTATCACGGGCGGCCCGATTGGGAATAAGCATGAATCCCCAGCCGATAACGGAACCAAGCGCATGACACACCGCGAGTGGCAGCCACGAACATGAAACAAGCAGCGATTTTATTAGTATCCGGCGCAGTTCCGCGTGGATCATATATATATCCCACATTCAATAGATAATTGACTAATATTTGATCATCAACAACATAAGTATCGATATATCAATAAAGTGGGTATCATGTTATTTATTTCTACTAGTCTTTGCTCATTAGTGGTTTTATTGTAGAAAGAATGCGCTTGAATAGCAGTTTGTTGGAGGCTTCCTCCCCGGACAGCAGTTGTTTCATGTGCTCTCGTTGTGTCGGCATGCGGAAACAGACAGGGCAGTTGTCCTTGATTACCGGCAATTTCATGGTTTGAGCAAAAGCTCGTGTCTGGCGTTCACGGACATAGACCAGCGGCCGGATTACCCGCAGGTCCCCGGCGTCAATCCGGTAATGGGCTTTCATGGTACGCAGCTGACCGGTATGGAATGCGGACATCAGAAAGCTTTCCGCCAGGTCATCGAGATGCTGGGCCAGTGCCACTACGTTGTAGCGTTCACGGCGGGCAACGGCATACATGACGCCGCGTTTCATGCGCGCACACCAACTGCAATAGGAATCCTTTTTCATATGTTGCGTGGCGCGTTCCATCAGGGGCTGCTGTTCGTAGAAACAGGACACCTCCAGGGAATCGAAATAGGATCGCAGTGGGCCTGGATCAAAACCTTCCACCTGGGGGTCAACCGTGATGACACCCAGGTGGAAGGCTACCGGGGAATACTTCTGCAGGTACAGCAGGATGTGCAGCAGGGACAATGAATCCTTGCCGCCGGACACGCCGAGGAGGATGCGGTCGCCCTCGCGTATCATGTCGAAATCACTAATGGCGCGACCAATGGGGCGCATCAGGGACTTGGGCGGACGGGTATTCATTCCCGCACACTACCTAAGACCAGTAAAGACTGACAAGCGGTATGCGGGAGGAATGAATCGACGATTGCTATTTTATCCCGCTCCCGTCGAAAATGGCTTCGGATGCAGTTCATGCCGTTTTTAGCCTTTGAAAGGACAGGGGGAACAATGAGCAATAAGGTGAAATCACTTACGCCTGCACAGGCCTGGAAAGTACTGGAGGAGTCTCCCAGGGCTGTGTTAATCGATGTGCGCTCAAGTATGGAGTATCTATTTGTCGGACACCCCAGGGGTAGTGTGCATGTGGCGTGGATCGATGAACCGGACTGGGTTGTCAACCCGCACTTTCTGACCGAGGTGCGTAAGGTCATGCTAGGTGGAATCGGGGTGGAAGAGCATCGTAGCGACGCTCCGGTGCTGCTCATATGCAGGAGTGGCAAACGTTCACTGGAGGCTGGTAAGTTATTGATAGATAATGGCTTTAAGGAAGTGTATAATATTGCGGAAGGATTTGAGGGTGAGCTCGACGAGTTGCACCATCGAAGTACTACGGGTGGCTGGCGATTCCATGGTCTGCCGTGGGAGCAATGCTGATCTCAAATTGACCCCTACAAAATACAGGAATATAGTAAAAAACTCATATTGCCCAGACAAAGCTATAATATATTGAGTATCCGTACGACTCACTCATAGTCGCAGTAGCTAGTATTACATGACGTCAACGGGTCGTAGCAACTAGAGTTATGGCAGTGAATTTTATAATCCGGGATGGTTAACACGCTCCGGAGACACGCAACTTAGGAGAAAATCAATGTCAACGATTGCTGATGAAGTACAGGGCAATGCGCAACTGGATGCGTGGCTGGACAAGAAACTGGATGAGCTTTTACCCAAAAAGCTGGAAAAGATTGACGCGGCCAGGACACCTTCGATGTCGATCATCGCAACCAAGGGCACGCTTGACTGGGCCTATCCTCCCTTCATTCTGGCATCCACTGCCGCAGCGCTCGGCTGGGACGTTGAGATCTTCTTCACGTTTTACGGCCTGCTGCTGCTGAAAAAGGAAATACCCGCCCAGGTCAGCCCGCTGGGTAACCCGGCCATGCCGATGAAAATGCCGTTCGGTCCGAAGTGGTTTCAGGATATCCAGTGGCCCATGCCGAACCTGGTCATGGCGGGAATTCCCGGGTTTGAAAAGGTCGCGACCGGTCTGATGAAGAAGACATTCAAGAACAAGGGTGTGGCCAGTATCGAGGAACTGCGTGAATTGTGCCTCGAGGCGGAGGTCAAGATGGTGGCCTGCCAGATGACCGTCGATGTTTTCGGGTTTGACAACAGTGAATTCATACCCGAAGTGACCGATTACGTAGGTGCGACATCATTTCTCCCGGTGGCGCAGAAGTCAGACGTTTGTCTGTTTATCTGATTAAAACCAGGTAGTGTTGGCAGCACCATTGCCTGGAAGCCCGGACAGCCGGGAGTGACGGACACCAGGGGCGTGCAGTCTGCACGCCCCTGGTTTTTTATGCCGATTATTTTCTTGTAGTCTTGCTGCATATGAACCGACTTTTCCCGCCAATTGAACCTTTCCGCACGCATTCGGTTGCCGTATCCCAGGGGCACAGGCTGTATGTTGAGGAATGCGGCCGTCCCGATGGCTTGCCGGTGGTGTTCGTGCACGGGGGGCCCGGCGCCGGTTGCGAAACCTATCACCGCCAGTTTTTCAATCCGGACATCTACCGCATTATTCTGTTCGACCAGCGGGGTTGCGGGCGCTCACTTCCCCATGCCGAACTCGCCGGCAACAACACCCAGTTGCTGGTAATGGATATGGAAACCATCCGGGACCTGCTGGGCATAGACCGCTGGATTGTTTTTGGCGGCTCATGGGGCTCGACCCTGGCGCTGGTTTATGCCGAGACTCATCCTTTGCGAGTGCTTGGACTGATTCTGCGCGGCGTCTTTCTGTGTCGTCCGCGTGATGTACACTGGTTCTACCAGGAGGGCGCTTGCAGTCTGCTGCCGGATTACTGGCAGGATTATCTGCAGCCGATTCCCGTCGCCGAACATAACCGCCTGGTCGAGGCCTATTATCGCCGCCTGACGGGCGATGACGAGCTTGCGCGGATGGCCGCAGCCAAGGCTTGGGCCACTTGGGAGGGGCGCGCCTCCACCTTGCTGCCAAGAGCCTCTGTGGTCGGGCATTTCAGCAACCCGATTACCGCGCTGAGTCTGGCGCGCATCGAATGCCATTATTTCATGCATGACAGTTTTCTGGAGCCCGACCAGATATTACGGCACGCCACACGCCTGTACGGCATCCCCGGCATCATCGTGCATGGCCGTTATGACCTGGTGTGCCCGGTAGAACAGGCCTGGGCGCTGCATAAGGCGTGGCCCCAGGCTCGCCTGCAGATCATTGCGGATGCCGGTCATTCCGCCACAGAGGAGGGGATCACGGACGCTCTCGTCACCGCGACCGGCCAGTTTGCCCTGCGCTTCGGATGATTGGATTACTGCAGCGTGTGCAATCGGCCAGTGTGACCGTTGAAGGTGAGGTGATTGCAGCCATCGGAGCAGGCCTGCTGGTCCTGGTCGGTGTGCAGAAAGGTGACACGGAACATGGGGCAACGCGGTTGCTGGAACGAGTGCTCGGCTACCGGATTTTCCCTGATGAACAGGGCAGGATGAATCTCTGCCTGAGACAAACCGGTGGTGGATTGCTGCTGGTGCCGCAATTTACGCTCGTGGCGGATACGAAAAAAGGCCTGCGCCCCAGTTTCACACCGGCCGCAGAACCGGTGGAAAGCGAGCGATTGTTCGACTGTATGGTGGCCAGCGCCCGCAGGCTGCATGCGCCGACCGGCTACGGCCGCTTCGCAGCCGATATGCTGGTTGCCCTCGTCAATGAGGGGCCAGCGACTTTCTGGCTGGAGGTCGGGCCGGCGTCGTGAGCCCGCTTTCAGCTTACAGGCGCGTCGCGGTCAGGATATTAACCCGGAGGATTTAGGTGTAAATGGTTCTCTCCCGTGCCGTTTTTAGCTACGATTACATACAGGGAAGATTTTTCAGGATATTTCAGGGTCAGGCCAGCCATCATGTCACAACGCGAGGCAGCAGTCAGCCGGGAAACTCTCGAGACACAAATCAGGGTGTTCGTAAACCTTGATGGTCAGGGTAATGCCTCGTTCGAAACCGGGTTGCCATTTCTTGATCACATGCTGGATCAGGTGGCGCGTCACGGTATGCTGGATATCGAGATCAAGGCTGCCGGCGATCTGCTCATCGATGCCCATCATACCGTCGAGGATATCGGTATCACCTTAGGTCAGGCATTGGCAAAAGCGCTAAGTGACAAACGCGGGATCAGGCGCTACGGTCACGCCTATGTGCCTCTCGATGAGGCCCTGTCGCGGGTTGTGATAGATTTTTCCGGACGACCGGGACTTGAGTATCATGTTGAATATCCGCGTGCGCGGGTTGGTGACTTTGATGTCGATCTTTTCCACGAATTTTTCCAGGGTTTTGTCAACCATGCCCATGTTACCCTGCATGTTGATTGCCTCAGGGGTGACAACTCTCATCATATTGCCGAGACGATGTTCAAGGCATTCGGCCGAGCCATGCGCATGGCGCTGGAAGCTGATCCCGCAATGGGCGGGATACTCCCTTCAACCAAAGGGAGCCTTTGAGCACTCCTTATCCCTCGGGTGACCGCCGCCTGCCACGCTGCCAGCCAGTAAATTCATGGCCTCCATCGCAATAATAGATTACGGCATGGGGAACCTGCATTCCATTGCCAAGGCAATGGAACACATCGCAGGCAAGAACCGTGTCGTGGTGAGCAGTCGACGCGCCGACATCCTTGCGGCGGATCGCGTGGTATTTCCCGGCGTGGGCGCGATACGCGATTGCATGGGTGAACTGCAGGCTTCAGGGCTTGATCAGGTGGTGCTGGAAGCGGCTTGCTCGAAACCCCTGCTGGGCGTGTGCCTCGGCATGCAGGCACTGCTCGATAGCAGTGAGGAGAACCAGGGCATCACCTGTCTGGGGATCATACCGGGACGTGTTGCCCGGTTCGCCGCCGACCTGAAGACGGTTGATGGCGGGCGGCTCAAGATTCCCCATATGGGATGGAACCAGGTGATGCAACAACGGGCACATCCCTTGTGGCGGAACATACCTGATGGCAGCCGGTTTTACTTCGTCCACAGTTACTATGCGATTCCGGAGGTGGATGCCTGCGTTGCCGCGGTCACACCCTACGGGATCGACTTTGCATCGGTGATTTCGCAGGACAATGTGTTTGCCGTGCAGTTCCACCCGGAAAAAAGCCAGCATTCCGGGCTGGGTCTGCTGTCCAATTTTGTCAGTTGGGATGGAGAATCTTGAATCATGCTAGTGATACCCGCTATCGATCTCAAAGATGGTAAATGCGTCCGTCTGCGGCAGGGTAGAATGGATGATGAAACCGTTTTCGGAGATGACCCGGTGGAAGTGGCGCAACGCTGGGTGGATGCCGGCGCGCGCCGCTTGCACATGGTCGATCTGAATGGCGCATTTGCCGGTAAACCGGTGAATGCGGGTGTCATCAAGGCGGTTGCGGAGGCCTTTCCGGATCTGCCGATTCAGGTTGGAGGGGGTATACGGGATGAGGATACCGTTGCGGCCTATCTTGAGGCCGGCGTGCAGTACACCATCATCGGTACCAAAGCAGTCAGCACGCCGCACTTTATTAACGACCTGTGCCTGGAGTTTCCCGGACACATTCTGGTCGGCCTGGATGCCAGGGAAGGCAGGATAGCCATTGACGGCTGGTCCAAGCTCTCGCATCACTCGGCCATCGATATGGCGCGGCGTTTTGAACAGGATGGCGTCGAGGCCATCGTATTCACCGATATCGGGCGTGACGGCATGATGACCGGGGTCAACGTGGACTCCACAGTCAGGCTGGCGCAAGCCGTAACCATCCCGGTTATCGCCTCGGGCGGCATCACCAACATGGATGACATTCGCGCCCTGTGCGCGGTTTCCGATGAAGGCATCATGGGAGCAATCACCGGGCGCGCGCTTTACGAGGGTGCGCTGGATCTTGCAGTCGCACAGAAGCTGGCGGACGAACTCTGCGGCACGCAGGCGTAACGGTCAGCCGGAATGGGTCTCGCGAAACGCATTATTCCCTGTCTGGACGTCGATGGCGGCCGCGTGGTCAAGGGCGTGCAATTTATCGATATCCGCGATGCCGGTGATCCGGTGGAAGTGGCGCGGCGCTATGATGAACAGGGCGCCGACGAAATCACCTTTCTGGATATCACGGCCAGTTCGGACCGGCGCGAGACCATGGTGCATGTGGTTGAACAGGTGGCCGGCGAGGTTTTCATTCCACTCACGGTGGGCGGCGGCATCCGCGAAGTGGCGGATATCCGGCGTATGCTGAATGCCGGCGCGGACAAGGTGGGCATCAACACTGCCGCGGTATTCAATCCGGAGTTCGTGCGGGAGGCTGCCGGGCGGTTCGGATCCCAGTGCATCGTAGTGGCGATCGACGCCAAACAGACAAGCGCTGCGGGTGAAAAGCTGCGCTGGGAAATCTACACCCACGGTGGCCGCAAGCCCACCGGTATCGACGCCGTTGAATGGGCGCGGCGCATGGTGGAATACGGTGCGGGCGAGATTCTGCTGACCAGCATGGACCGCGATGGAACACGTGACGGATTTGATCTCGCACTGACACGGGCCATAAGTGATGCGTTGGATGTTCCGGTAATCGCCTCCGGAGGAGTGGGAAATCTCGATCATCTGGTTGACGGAATCATCGAGGGAGGGGCGGATGCCGTGCTAGCAGCGAGTATATTCCACTTCGGCGAGTATTCCATCGGAGATGCCAAGCGCTACATGGCGGCGCGCGGTATCGAGGTGAGAATGCCGGGGCACGGGTAAGCCCTGTGCCGCCGGTTCCCATTGGTAATGTGACTGCTGAGACGACAAATGCGCAATGACTGGCTTAATATGGTCAAATGGACTGATGAGGGGCTGGTTCCGGCGATCGCCCAGGACGCGCAGGACGGCACCATTCTGATGGTCGCCTGGATGAACCGCGAAGCCCTGGACCTGACGGCCAGGGAAGGCAGGGCTGTCTACTGGTCGAGGTCAAGACGCAAGCTGTGGCGCAAGGGCGAGGAGTCCGGGCATGAACAGCTGGTCAAGGAGATCCGCCTGGATTGTGACAATGATGTGGTAATGCTGCGGGTGCAGCAACGTGGCGGGATTGCCTGCCATACCGGGCGGCGGAGCTGTTTTTTCCAGCGTCTTGAGGGTGACCGCTGGGTCACGGTCGAACCGGTATTGAAGGATCCGGATGCCATTTACAGTAAGCACTCGGACTGATTGTCGGACAGCTGCCATGAATACAACGCTGGAAAAGCTCGCCGAGGTGATCGAAGAGCGCAAACTCGCCGATCCACAGCGTTCGTATGTGGCCAGTCTCTACGAAAAGGGACTGGATGCTATCCTGAGGAAGGTAGGGGAAGAGGCAACCGAAACGATTCTTGCCGCCAAGGGCGAGGACGATGGGCGACTGGTGAGTGAGACTGCCGACTTGTGGTTTCATACCCTGGTGATGCTGGCAGCGCGGGATCTGGGTCCGGCGGATGTGCTGGCCGAGTTGAACCGGCGTTTCGGGCTTTCCGGCCTAGAAGAGAAGGCGGCGCGCGACAAATAGCACGCTGGTGATTTAGACACATGAGTGGTATCGACCGGCAGGTCAGGAGCAGACTATGGGTATCAGTATCTGGCAATTGTTAATCATCCTGGTCATTGTGATCGTGCTCTTCGGCACCAAGCGCCTGGGCACTATCGGATCGGATCTGGGCAAGGCGATCAAGGGTTTCAAGGGCGCCATGCATGAGGGCGAGGAAGAAGGAACGGCGGACAAGAAACTGGATAGCAAGGAAAGCGGCCGTGTGATTGACGGTGAAGTCACCGGGCGCGACAAGGACAAGGTTTGAACCTGATTCGAGCTTGATCAGTCAGACGAGCTGAATATGTTCGACATCGGCTTTTCGGAGATCGTGCTGATCATGGTGATCGCACTGATCGTTGTGGGCCCGGAGCGCTTGCCACGGCTTGCCCGCTCTACCGGTTTGTGGATCGGCAAGATCCGGGGGTTTGTCGCATCCGTAAAGGCGGAAATCGATCACGAACTTGCCACCGAGGAACTCAGGAAAACCCTGTCCCGGCAGGCAGAGATGCCGGAGCTCGATGAAATCATCGAGGAGGCAACCACAATCCAGCCCTCCAGAAAGAAAGCAGGAGAGGCGTTGCCGCCGCAGGAAGAAGTCAAACAGGTGGATGGTTCTGCAGAAACTGCTCCCCGTGATGTGATGGATGACAACAAACAGTAAGCATGAGCCATCGTCACCCGACGAAAGCGCACAGCCGTTTATCACTCACCTGATCGAGTTGCGCAATCGACTCCTGCGCATCGTGCTTGCAGTTGCTGTTATCACGCTTGCGCTGATGCCGTTTTCGAATTTTCTCTTTACCAGACTCTCCGGTCCGTTGACTTCCCATCTCCCGGAAGGGAGCAGCATGATTGCGATTGAGGTTGCCTCTCCTTTCCTGATACCGTTCAAGCTGACGCTGGTACTGGCCCTGTTCATCTCCATGCCGTATGTGCTGTATCAGCTATGGGCCTTTGTTGCGCCAGGGTTGTACCAGCATGAACGCCGCCTTGTTTTTCCGTTGCTGGCATCAAGTACCGTACTTTTTTACACCGGGGCGGTGTTTGCCTATTTTGTCGTATTTCCGCTGGTATTCGCGTTTTTTACCAGCACCGCACCGGCAGGTGTATCGGTTATGACCGATATCAGCCGATACCTGGATTTTGTGCTCACGCTGTTCTTTGCTTTTGGCGCGGCGTTTGAGGTGCCGGTGGTGACGGTTCTGCTCGTGTGGACCGGGATGGTGACACAGGACAGCCTGCGGAAGAAACGTCCCTACATCATCGTCGCTGCATTTATTGTCGGTGGAGTGCTCACTCCGCCGGATGTCATTTCACAGACACTGCTTGCTGTGCCAGTTTGGGTGCTGTTCGAGCTTGGACTGTTTTTTTCAGGCTGGTTCATGTCGAAAAAAGGAGGTATGCCTGGCAGCGACAGTGACGCGGACGGGTATAAACCACTCACTGATTCCGAGATGGACGCCGAACTCGACCGCATTGATGCCGATCAGGACAAGGAATAGGAGCATGTTCGAGTAATCATGTTTCTACTCGGCAATTTACTCGACCAGGTTTCTAGCGTTTGCCGGAGTAGGCCTCGATAGGTATGGGGTCGTTATCCTCGATTTCGAGTAATGGTATCTCGACAGGTTCACCGTAGAGGCCGATTTCTATTGGCATCGGCTTGGCAATGGCATAACCCTGCGCATAGTCCACACCGATCTCGCGAACAGCATCCAGTGTAGGCTCATCCTCGACGAACTCGGCGATGGTTTTTATATCCATCGTGTGACCGATATGATTAATGGCCTTTACCATTGCCTTGTCTATCGTGTCACTAACCATGTTTTTCACGAAACAGCCATCGAGCTTGAGGTAATCAACCGGGAGGTTCTTCAAGTAACTGAATGAACTCAGACCGACACCGAAATCATCCAGCGCAAAGCGGCAGCCCATGTCTCGCAGTATCGATATCATACGGGATGCGTTGCACAGATTGGCAATAACAGCGGTTTCTGTGATCTCAAAACACAGAAGAGTGGAGGGGATGCCACTGTCATTTATATGGTTGACGAGGAAATCCGTGAATCGTTCATCCGACAGGGACTGGCCGGACAGGTTGATACAGCAGGTGCTCACATTTTTCAGTAGCCGTTCCCTGTCGAGGGTTAGCATCCTGAAGGTGTTTTCTATCACCCAGCGGTCAATTGCCGGCATGAGTGAAAAGCGTTCTGCGGAGGGAAGAAACGCACCTGGCCCGACAAGTTCATTGTTTTCATCGAGCATGCGTATGAGCACTTCACCATGGATGGTGTTTATCTCGTCCCTCGTTCTGTTGAGCTTCGCTATCGGCTGGAAAAACAGGCGGAAGCGCTGCTGCTCGAGTACATCCTGGATGCGATGTACCCATTGCATCTGACCATGGCGTTCAACCACTGCTTCATCATCGGGTTGGTAGACATGGATGCGGTTGCGCCCCTGATCCTTTGCCAGGTAGCAGGCTGAATCCGCCGCGCTGAGAACGTCAGTCAGCGTGCCGCTATCCGATGTAATCGCTACCAGGCCGATGCTGGCGCCAACCCTGAATGCCTTGTTATCCCAGGCGAAGCGGAAATTTTCCACGATCTTGCGCAGATTCTCGGCCGGATCATGGGCATTCTCTATGGAGCAACCCTCGAGAAGTACTCCGAACTCGTCACCGCCGAGACGCGCGAGCGTATCGGCCTCGCGGAGTTCCATGCGCAGCTTGATGGTGAGCTGCTTGAGCAATTCGTCACCGGCGATATGGCCACAGGTATCATTTACCACCTTGAAATTGTCGAGGTCAATATAGCACAGTGCATGCCTGATGTCCGAGTTGCGTGCATGGTCGAGCGCATGCTTGACACGGTACTCGAATTCACGCCGGTTTATGAGCCCGGTCAGGGAATCATGTGTGGCCTGATAGGACATCTTCTTGGCCAGTCCGCGCAATTCGGTGACGTCGTGAAATACAAGCACAACGCCGGTGATGTCCGAGTTTGAGTCCCTGATGGGAGAGGCATTGACCTCGATCGACAAACGTTGATTCCTGTGGCGGTGGATCAGCAGCAGATGACCGGCCAGCATGGTACTCTTGCCCTTTTCGAGACAGAGTTCGACGGGATCGGGTGGTGACTCCAGGGTTTTCTCGTCAACGACCTTGAGCACCTTCGCTATGGGTTTGCCGCGTGCGTCTTTCAGCTTCCAGCCGGTTGACTGCTCGGCCACCGTATTCATGTATTCGATATTGCCATTCATGTCGGTTGTGACAACACCGTCGCCGATGGAACCCAGCGTTACTTGGGCCCGCTCCTTTTCCTGGTAAAGTGCCTCCTTCGCCTGCTTGAGGGCCGTGATATCGCGAATGGTTCCCTCTATGCCGATGATTTCGCCCTTGGCTCCGTATTTGTAATGGGAATTCTCAGATATCCATATATGGGAACCGTCCTTTTGCAGCAGTCGGGTCTCGAAATGCTGCAATCGCCCGTAATTGATTTCCAGGGCGTGTCTGAAGTCATCGTGATCGTTTTCGTTGACATAGAAATACCGGATATTTTTTCCGAGGATTTCATCGGGATTGTATCCAAGCAGTTGCCCGATGGAAGGTGTGGCCCAGAGCATTTTTCCGTCGATGTCGGTCTGGTATATGGTGTCCTGCATGCTGTCGAATATGGCGCTCAGGCGTTGCTCCGATGCACGTATACGCTCCTCGGCGAGCCGGCGCTCCTTGATGTGTTCCTGCAGTTCCAGATTGAAGCGCTCCGAGTCGCCTTTTGCCTGTTCGGCCGTTTCCCTCGCGATGACGAGCTTGCGGATGAGTTCCGTATTATGCGACCCGAGACTGAATGACTTCGCCAGAATGTTGCGCATGGTCCGTGATGAAGTAAGCATCAGGGTTGCAAATACGACTGACAGGATGCCGAGCGAGAGCTGGAGATTCTTCCCCTGATAGAAGAACCACACGGTAATCGGTAACAGCGTTGGTATCACGAAGGCGGCAATCGTCTTTGGTGACGACTGCATCGAGACATAGGCAGTCAATGAGATGCCTGCCAGTACAAACAAAACGAACAGCTGTTGCGCGAGAGAACCGAAGAAAACAGCGAAGACACCGAGTGCACCCCAGCAGATGCCGGAGAACATCACCCCGATAATATAATGCCTGCCCCAGAGTTCGATGTCGTCAATGGATCCATCAGCGCTCTTTCCGGATATGAACAGGGAGCGGGCACCCACCGTCACGATGATCGCGATCGTCCAGCCGAGCAGCAACCTGGGTGGCGCGAGATCCCAGAATATGGTGGTAACAATCGCGGCCATCAGCATGCTGATGATCAGTTCCGTCTGCACCTGCTGATAGAGCAGCTGAACCTGGTCCGCCCGGAACTGCCAGCGGTTCAGGTTGCGGCGTTCGGCAAATCCCGAAGCGGCGTTGGCCTGTTCCTGCGTATAGGCCATTTCCGTCCCGGCTATGCCGTTGTTGTCTTCGTTACGCATCGTGATTACATAGCCGATGGATAGGTCTGTTTGTTGTCTGCGTACGGATACGGGCCAGTTACGATATAAACCGCCACACCAGAGCATCGGGATGAACGCCGTAAACTTTAACGATAACCATGAAATTAATTCATAATATTCAGCCAATTACGGAAGGCTAATTGCGGACAAAATCAAATAATGTAAATACATACGAAAATACAGGTAGTTACAGGAGAGCAGTTTTCGGCAGTCGCTGTGGCTGGAATTTCATCCGGGTTATGCAGCGGCCATGAACCCGGCTGATAATGAAGTGTTCACCAAAAAGCGGCTGCAGTGACTGCGGGTTTGTACCGGGCCTTGCCTTGAAATACTGTTTAATTATCCGCAGGCAAGACGTTCCGAAAAAAAATCCCGGGAGGAAGAGAGAAATGCATTTTACCGTAGCAGGAACACCTTCGAGACGGAATGTTCACGACCGCCGGGCTGCTGGTGGCAGCAACCCTGCCGACGTCAGTCATGGCCAACACGTTCCAGCGCATGCAGACCGACCTGGGGGGTAGATATCGAACTGTTCGATACGCAGGCACCGCTGACGGTCGGGATTTTGCCGAATTATGTAAATCGCGGTGACTACGATGGAAGGTTATTCCATCTCAGCGTGCCGGGTTTTGTGGTTCAGGTTGTTACATCTACATCCCCGATAACGACGATTTCTTCGGTAGCGGCACGAGCCATTTCCCTGTTGATCCTCCTGTTGTCAATGAGCCCGATGCGGTCAACCGGCCGAATGCGCGCGGCACCCTGGCGATGGCCAAGACCAGTGATCCCGACAGTGCGAACAGCGAGTGGTTCTTCAACCTGGCAGACAATGCGAGCCTGGATGAACCTGCCAATTTGGGTGGATTCACGGTGTTTGGACAGATTACCGGCAGTGGAATGGTGGTATGGGATACGGTTGCGGGCCTCTCCCGTTGTGTCGAGGTTGCGCGCCTGCCATTTCTTTGCGGTTCCTCTACGGAAGTTCCCGCAGCGAATTGGGATCTGGCGGAAAGCAACGATACCCTTATCAACATAATTAACATTGATACCGACGCTGACGGCGGCGATGCCATCGACTCCCTCGAGGATGCCGCGCCGGTGAGTAAGTCGTGATCGAGGCTCCGTCGACCGCAGCGTCCACTCCCTGGATATACTGGGTACCACGTTAGCTCTGGCCAATCCACCGGTATTTCCCGGGCTGTTCGACGTGCTGGATTTCAGCAACGGCTTTGCCGGATTCGACCTTGCCGGCATCGCATCTGGCGCGGCTGCCAGCGTCACCGAAACCTACGCCGCCGGCTTCACGGCGGAAACCTATTATGCCTTCGGTCCAAGGGCGGATTACTCCACACACCACTGGTGTGAGTTTTTGAATGACAGTATGAACGGTGCCGAGATCAACGGCTATGTCGTCCCGCTGGGTTTCGTCGATGGACAACGCGATGATTCGGACCTCGAGGTTAATGGCGCCATCGTAGATCCGGGAGCGCCTGCGCAGAAGGCCAACATTTCCGCTGCCAGTGGCGGGTGCAGTCTGATTGAACAACCGGGTTATCCGGCGCAGGCAGGCGCCTGGTTGCTCCTCTACACGCTGATTGCATTACTGCGAACGGGATCAGCAGCCGGAATGCGCTCGCGTTTATAAATCAGACTTAAAAACCCTGAACGGGCAGGATTACGATCTTCCCGTTGTTGAGGAATCATGCCGACGCCTTGCGCGGGATGCCCCTGGACCTTGTATTCTTGCCTGTATCGGCTAAAAGGCCCGAATCAGTTTTCTACAGCACCATTTTCTATCCAGACCCGAATGGTTTCGATTTCTTCATCGCTGAGAGGCTTCTTGCCGTGCGGCATGGTGATTGTCAGCTTGTCTTTACCAGAAATCAGGATATACAGCGAACTGGACATGGCAGAGCCCGGATTAATGACCTGTCCGAACGGGGTGCCTTTCATCAACGATTCGTAGGAATCCATCAGAAGGCCGCTTTCCCTGGCGCCTTGCTGTCCGGTCAAATGACATTCAGCACAATGCTTTTGTATGATGGGTTCCACATCATCCGCATAGGTCACCTTCTGAAGCTGCTGTTGCTCTGGTTTATCGCAGGCAGACAGAACCGCAGTGATCAGCAGTAACACAGCGAGGTGCATGGCTCGAATGTTCATTGGGGCGCCTTCTCCGCAAATATTGGCTTGCCGCCATCATATCATTCTGATGTCAATGTCGAACATGCGCTTGAACTATCGCGCAAAATCAAAGCGGCCTGTCTGTTTATCCCGGTTTTCGGATCGCGGGGGTACGATCTCCCGGATCAAAGAACGTTTTCGCCATGGTTACCGTGCTTTGAGGAAGACTTGTACAAGCAATTCATATAGCCCCGGGAACGACACACCCGGAGCTTAGCGTCTTGTATTAACATGTTTGTATGAGCATTAACCAGGCCCGAGATGCCACGCACATTCAGGCTGTAGGAATTCGAAGCACAGTACTGCAAGACCCGGATGGTTTGTCCACGGATTACACTGATCGTTCACCACATATACAGAAAAGAGATTTCCTTGGATGAACAAGAGATCATTGCTGATCCCATTCTCGTGGGTGATGGCATTCGCCAGCATGTTTGCAACTGGATCAGAGAACACTCTGTCAAAGAAACCGTTGCCACACGTCCTGATCATAGGCGATTCTATATCTATTGGGTATACACCCTACGTGGCTGAAATGCTTAAAGGCGAGGCGATTGTCAGTCACCACAAGGGCAATGCCAGGCATACAGGCACTGGATTGAAGATGCTTGACAAATGGATCGGGACGACGAAATGGGATGTCATACATTTTAACTGGGGTCTGCACGATCTTTGCTACCGCAACCCGGATTCAAAGACCAAGGATAAAAGAGACAAAATCAAGGGAACCATAACGACCAACCTGGAGCAGTACGAAAGAAACATTGATCAACTGGTTCAGCGGCTAAAGAACAACGGCGCCATATTGATCTGGGCGCAGACTACTGTCGTACCGGAAAATGAGGCAGGACGTGTTGTTGGTGACGACAGGAAATATAATGAAGTAGCTGCCACGGTCATGAAAAAGTATGACATCATGATCGACGATCTCTATACCCTCACCGAGGGATTTTCCCCTGACCTGTTTATCGAACCTGGCGATGTCCATTACACGAAGGATGGGTACAGGAAGATTGCAGACCAGGTAGCTGACATAATCAGGTCAGCGCTAAAGAGCGAATCATTCCATTGAACCTGTGCAAGAATTCGCGCAGCCCGGTGAATTCAAACATTAACGGTTGAGCCGAGACTTCGCCGTCACACCTGACGTGCGCTGGATTGTGTTCGCGATCTACCGGTCTTTTTTCGCAGTCGGCCAATTCCAGAACGTCGTCTCGTTGCAGATGACATGAAGCTTGTCCGATTTCCGATCGGAATGGGCTGACGTGCACATCCAGCTGCTGTGGCGGCTACTGATCTTGCGAACAAATTTCATCTATGCTTGTCACAGTAATGCAAACCTGCAACCGATGAGAGTTATCCATATGGACTTCGATCCCCGGGGCACCCGTTTACCGATCAAGGTGGATTGCGCCACCAATGGTGAATTCGCACCGCAGCCCCTGACCAGACTGCAGCTCGCTGCCAATGCCCATGCTCACCAACTGGTCGGCGCAGCGGCAAAGAAGACCGGCCTTGGCCGTCGCGGATTTCTGAAAACCCTCATGGGTTCCGCTGCCACGCTGCTCGCATTCAACCAGGTGTACGCGCGTGGCGGTGTGACCGGCGGTTCATTTGCCATCCCCGCCGAGGCTGCCTACGACTCCGGCATCGCACATTCTGTGCTGGGAGGCGACGAGTTCATTTTCGATATCCAGAACCATTGCGTCGACCCTTCCGGTTCCTGGACACAAGGCGCTGATGGCAAACGCTGGGAGCGGGTGCTCAACCAGGTGTTTGCGCAGCGCCGCAAGTGCGACGCCGGCGGCTATGCCTGCTACTCCGCCGAGCAGCTTGTCAAGGAGGTGTTTCTCGACAGCGATACCCGGGTCGCGGTGGTATCCGCGCTATGGGGTTCGCGTGGCAGCAACCCCACGCCGATCGAGTACGCCGCCAGGGCGCGTGACATCATCGATTCCCTGGGTGGCCGGCATCGCGCGCTGATCCACGGCGGCGTGTTGCCCAATGAGCCTGGTGCCCTGGCGTTCATGGATGTGCAGGCGCGCGAGTTCAATGTCGCCGCCTGGAAGACCTATCCCCAGTGGGGACCGGACGGAACCGGCTACTGGATGGATGACGAACAGTATGGCATTCCCTTCATCGAGAAGGCGCGTGAGCTGGGCGTGAAAGTGATCTGTGCACACCGCGGTATCCCGCTCGGCGGACTTGACTACAGGTATTCCCATCCAGCCGACATCGCCCGCGTGGCACACCGCTTTCCTGACGTGACCTTCATCTGCTATCACTCCGGCTTCGAGCCGGGCGTCACCGAGGGTCCTTATGACCCGGATGCTGACAAAGGCGTCGATCGGCTCATCAAGGCACACCAGGATAATGGGTTTAAACCCAACAGCGGTAATCTCTATGCAGAACTCGGCAGCACCTGGCGCGCCTGCATGAGCAGCCCTGACCAGGCCGCACACCTGCTGGGCAAGCTGCTGCATTATTTCGGTGAGGAGCGCATTTGCTGGGGTACCGACTCGCTGTGGTATGGAAGTCCGCAGGACCAGATCCAGGCTTTGCGCAGCTTCGAAATCTCCAGTGCGATGCAGAAACAGTATGACTACCCGCCATTTACCGCGCGCGCGCGGCGTCGCATCTTTGGTCTCAACGCCGCCGAAGCTTACGGGCTGGACGTCGATGAGCTGCTGCATGCCACACATCATGACACACTGGCAAAACTGAAAGCGGAATACCGCAACAATCTTAACCCGAGTTTCCAGACCTTCGGGCCGAAGACGCGTCGCGAGTTTCTGCGCCTGCAGAGTCCTGACGGGCGGCCGGCGTAAAAAGACCTGGAGTGAATTGCACCCGGTGCATGGGCCGGTTATCGGCACGGCGCCTTCACCTCCAGTGCGCCAAACCGATGATGTTGATCGGAATGAGCTAGCAAAGAAGTTCGGAGCTAGTCCGGCAAGCGCTTGAGGTGTATATCAGTCCTTTTTGTTGAAAATCTTCGCCTGTGAAGGTTGCAGTCCATTGCGTCGAGGCTCGGATTGACGGCTATTCAATTGTTTATTTTATTCGTCTTCCATCCTGGATGATGACTTTAGTAATCATTTGCCTTTTCCCTTCAGGTACAGGATGCGGGAAACGATGAAGAACCCGAGCACAAGCAGGCCGAACGGGTAGGGAATGAAGCCCAGAAAAAACGCCGTGACGCTTGCGGCAAGCAGAACGGACAGGATGATCAGGACAGGGTCTGTTGCCTTGTTCATGACGCGATCGTCGGGCGCGGCTCGTGTCGGGTCACAATCAGCAGTCCTTTAGGTCATTGCCGATGCATTTTTTCGGTGGTACGGTGTCACGGTTTGTGACCCTCATCACCGGCCATATGCTCCGACAACAGGCAGCGGGCCGTGCACGAGTCGACCCTCTGTGGGCGTTCCCACTCGACCCCGTTGCTTGCTGCCGGTGTTGCACTGTTCATTTTGTCACCCGGGCGGACGGACTCCTCTTGGAGTACCGTCCGCCCGCATTGTCCATATCTTGTCCACCTATGTGGTCTGGAGTGCGACCAGCGCCGCAGCACTCATCAGCAACACCAGGTGGGCGTCAAAAATCCGAACAATATCTTGGTGATTGAGGAAATCTTCCCGGTTCATCGAATGGCTTTCAGCGTGTCTCATGGTGAAGTCCTTACTGTTGGTTGAATACCGACATTTCTAATGTTGTCTGGTACAATAGTTATTAATTGTATATTTGTCTATGAATTGTACAATGCAATTATTATGTACGAAACCAGGCTGTCATCGGCCAGGCTGACTGCAAACCGCTATGAATGAACCTTCTGAAAATATTTCAACCTGTTACCCATTGGCGCCGTGGCAAGACTCACCGGGATTTCTCCGGATACTCTGTGTATCCGGGAGCGACGCTATACGACTGTTTCGCCGCAGCGGTCACCACGGGGCGGGCGGCTGTACAGCGCCGGAGACCTGGAACGCCTGCGCCTGATGCAGCAGTTAGTGGATACCGGTGATGCCATCGGCGAGGTCGCGGGTCCGACACCGAGACCCTGCAGGGTCGACTGCAAGAGGCGCATCTCTTGCCGCCGCAGACTGCACCCATGCGGATGTCCCCCTGTCGGGTGGCTGTCGCGGGTGAAGCGCAGGCCGACACGCTGCGAGCGGCGGGCGATACCCTGGCCGGCATCACACTGGTGGCCAGTTACAGGGATGTCGCCGACTTAGAGGCTCGCGGCAGCGACGCCGAAGCCGACGTGCTGTGATTGAACAGGCAACACTGCACGGGGATACCGTAGTCCGGCTGGTCGATTGGATCATCCGGGCGGAAGCAGCGCATGCGGTGGTGGCATACCGCTACGCCTCCCGGGAGACACTCTTGCAACTGCCAGCCTCGACGTGGTCCTTAAGCAGTGTCAATCGTCTCCCGGATGTTTTCCTGCCATCAGGCGCTGCCGCCAAAGCACGGCCATGGCCCAGGACAGGGCGACAATCATCAGGATACCACCAAGCATGTGAACAAACGCTCCCCATCCTTGCGCATTATGAAGTTGCCCCATCACTCTCAGTAGATAAATCCAGTCGTGAGGGCCGTCTTCGCCGGTGTGACCGCCAAGCAAAATCAATTGCGGATGACGAGCGTCATAAATGTAAGGTGCGAGATCAAGCAGGCTGACGCTGCCCCACCACATGCCGATGGCTGCGCCGAAATTGTCTTTGTTGATCCAGAAGAAGGCAATGCCTATTCCAAACGGGAGTAAAAGCTGGAACAGGCTGCCCCCCAGGATATTCATAAAATTCCCGAAGGGCATGAACAGCACATGCCCGGCCTCGTGTATCGGCAAGAGGATGTTGTGCATGAATGAACTGCCCATTTCATCGATGCGGTAATCATAAGCAAACAGGAACCAGCTCCATAAGACTAACAGGGCGAATACGATGCAGCGTCCATAGAAAGTCGGCTTGTCTGTCTTGTCCATGGGTTTCAGCAAGCCGTCGGTGATGTCGTGCATACGGTATGATGAGGACGCTGTTTGCATATCGGACAGCTCGGGTTCGCGCCTGGATTGGTATTGTGAATACTTGAAGAAATAAATTCCGCACGCAGGGCAGGCTGCGCTATCTGGCAACGGTTGCAACAGTAGGTATCCGCACTTTGGACACTGTGTGTACATGGGTGGCATCTGGTGTTAAACAGCCGGCTCCCGGGTTACAGGTGAGATGATTATAAGGATTTGCTGTTGGGTAAGCCGGCGACAATGCTGTCGGTCTGATCGATCAGTCATTGTTCTGAATGCAAACCAGACTGATTTCCTTGCGTGAAGAAAAGCCAGGGAGGACCCTGGTGGAGGCGGCATTATCGGACAGGCTCCCGGGGGAGTATGAGGAAAAATTACACCGTCCAATGAAACTGGAATATCGACAAAAGAAGGAATTATTGTTGCATTTCTTGACAAATGTACGTGCTCTGGGATAATCCCACTCAATTTGACGACACACTGAGGTTTTTTTCTATTGGATCAGGGGTTTTCCACACGCCAGGTCTGCAGGATCACCGGGCTGAGCGCGCGACAGCTGGGCTACTGGCGCAAGACCGGTTTCCTCTCACCGGCGAAGCAAACACGCGGCGGACATGCCCGCTACAGTTTTATTGACCTCATTTCATTGAAAACCGCAAGCCGTCTGATAGACGCCGGGGTTTCCCTGCAGCGCATCCGGCAATGCCTGCAATCATTGAGTCGATTTCTCCCGAACACCGACACCCCGCTTCAGGAACTCTCGCTGGTGGCCACCGGCGATGTGGTGCTCGTATTGCGCAGTGGCACTGCCTTTGACGCCTTGACAGGCCAGGAATGGATACTCCAGGTCGCAGACCTCGAACGCGAGGCCCGGCTGTTGAAAAGTAACCAAGAAGTACCACGCCAGCGGGAGCTTTTCGCAGTTCCCGCCGATCCGAATTCAGGAAAAATAAATCGCACAAGCAAGGGATAGCGGTTGGTGATAATCAGGGCTAAACGATACCGGCGAGGGGCCGCCGGTATCCGAATACCCGATAGTGAGTGGTTTATAACAGGCCACGATGGAGAAGGCAGGCATGCACATCATCGCAATTGTCAACCAGAAGGGAGGCTGTGGAAAAACCACTACGGCCATCAATCTATCCGCTGTACTGGGACAGCAGGATGCCCGTGTATTACTCATCGATATGGATCCCCAGGGGCATGCTTCTCTGGGGCTCGGCGTCGCGGGAGCTGAACTGGCGGGTCTCTACGAACTCCTGAACGGCGATCGACGGCTGGACGAAGTCATCCAGTCTGGCGTCACTCGGGGTGTCGATCTCATCCCGGGTAATATCTCACTGGCCGCCGCCGAGCATCTGCTTGCCGAGCAACCGGACAGGGATCGTCAGCTGGCGCAGCATCTGGCAATGCTTGAGGGGCGTTATGACTGTGTTGTCCTCGATTGCCCGCCGGCGCTGGGTCTGCTGTCGGTAAATGCCTTGCGTGCCGCTGACCGGGTCCTGATACCGGTGGAACCCAGCCTCTATTCACTGGATGGCATCGAGCGATTGCGGGAGACCATTCACTTGCTTGCAGGCCAATATGGCATCGAGCCATCCGTTACACTGCTTGCCAACATGTTCGATACCCGGACACGCATCGCTCGCTACATGCTCGAGATGCTGGAGTCACAGCTGCCGGTCGATCTGTGCGCCACCCGGATCCGCAATTCTGTATGCGTGCGTGAAGCGGTTTTTCACGGGGCTCCGCTGACCGATTACGCGCCACGTGCACCGGTAACGGCAGACTTCCGGCGACTGGCGGAGGAGCTGTTCGGCACCGTACTGCAGCGCGCGCCCGGTAAAACGGCACACGCGATCGGGACGCAACACGATACCCTTCCTGCCGCCGGGAGGGCTGTTGAAACCAGCAACCTGAAAGAAGTGGTGTTCAGTTTCGACATCACGGAGAGTGACCGGGTGCAGATTGCCGGAGAGTTCAATAACTGGATTCCTGACAAGAACGTGGAAACCGAAATTCTGGATGGATCACTGCAGAAGATCCTTCGGGTGAGCCCGGGAGGGTATGAATATCGTCTGATCATCGATGGTGTTTGGCAACAGGACCCGGCCAATCCGAAAGTGGCACCAAACGACATGGGGGGATACAACTCGCTGTTAAACGTTTGACGGAGGGGGGAGTCATGCACAATCCAGCCTGGCGGCCAGCGCAGTTGCATACCGAGCGTCTGGCCAGTATTCAGCATCATTTTATCGATGAGCGCCCGGTAGCCCGCAACACCGACAAGCCAGGGGTTATCCATACGCTGCCGGTTTACCTGGCAGTCGCTGCCGGGCATCCCGCCTATGCCCTGCAACCGCAGTACCTCACGGATGCCCTGACCCGGCAGCTGAATATACAATCGTCCGCCGTTGCGGAGCACCCTGACTGGAAAGTGCAGACCATACCGCCGGGGTATTGCGCAACGCATGCCGAACAGCGTCTCATTATGGTCTTCGCGACAGCAAATCTCGAGGGCGTCCGGCTGGCGTATACCGGGATCAAGCAGCTTTCCGCGACAACCTTACGTCGATTCGGGGTGCTGTTCAGCGGTGCCCGCGATGCCGAATTAGCGCGCCGCTGTCAGGAACGACTGGCTTCGGGCGTTGAACAGTTTCTTGGCATCCATCTTCATGATCTGGGGCATTTGTCGGCTCCCGGTCCGGAATTCAGCGCGGACCTGGCGCGTCTGGCCGGAGAGGTTAACCGGCTTTGGGGAACTCATTCCATTCCTAACCATCTGGAGGTCGCTCACACATGACATTGCAAATCCACGCCGTCACGGAAATCGGCTCATCTGACCTTCGGCGCCTGGTGGTCGACAACCTGGGTGCATTGCTTGGTGAAGGAGCCAGTCTCGTCGAGAATATGCCACACATCGACGGCTGCTGTGTTGCTACATCGGACAGGCATGTCGGGCCGGTGCTGCTCAGCTTCGATGCGGTCGATTCGCAGCGGGCATTGCTCACTGGCCTGACCTGGATGGATCAGCTGGGCAGTGAAATGGCGACGCTGTTTCTTCAGGATTATCATCCACCCACAGGTTTGCTGGTACTTGCGCCTGCGGCGCCCCCCGGGCTGATGCTCTTGAGCGGACCATGCCCCGTCAGCTGGCGGCGTATCCAGGTGCTGTCCGTTAATGGCGAGCTGGGCATGGTGATCGCCCCGATAATAGAAGAAACTGCCGCTGCAGCGCCCGTTCAGATGGAGCGACGGCCCACGATCATTGAATCGGTACTCAATCCGGAAGAAGAACGGCACTTCAATCAGTTGTAGCCCGGTTGCAGGTATAATGTTCGGCCCGAGAAATATCCATTCCAGCTTCTAGGCGGGTTCACCTGCTTTCTGACCGGGTAATATGTCGAAGTCCAGGGAAGGACAGATGCCATGCGCTATCAGATAAAACATCACCTCATTCGCGAGGTCATCAGGAGTTTTTTCAGCCGCGGAGAGAACCAGCTCGGGTGATACGGGGGGTTCGTAAGGGTCATCGATGCCGGTAAAGCCCTTTATTTCGCCTGCCCGTGCCTTCTTGTACAAACCCTTGGGGTCCCTCAATTCACACACTTCAATTGGCGTATCAACGAACACCTCAATAAACTCTCCCGGGAGCAGGTTATTCCTGACCCGGTCTCGGTCTATACGGTACGGGCTGATGAAAGCCGTCAATCCAATCATGCCGGTCTGAGAGAAAAGCTGCGCAACCGCGCCGATGCGTCGGATATTCTCTTCGCGGTCTATGGCTGAAAACCCGAGACCAAAGCGCTGCGCAAACAACTCACCATGTGACTCCAGGAGCATCGACGGCCCGGCATTGAGGGAGTGACGGACATTGTCTCCATCCAGAACAACACTGTGCATACCCCACTGATGAAGTTTATGGTCCAGCGTGTTCGCGATGGTGCTTTTCCCCGAGCCACTCAGGCCCGTAAACCAGATTACACAGCCCTTGTGGCCGTTCAAAGACTCCCTGTTGCTTCGGGTTACCTGATGTTCATGCCAGGTGATATTCGAATCATTGCTCATTACCAACTCCTTGTATAAAAATGTTCGAAACTGAACTAATCAATTGCTGCACGGGCAGGTGTGAACCACCACGCCAGGGTTGTCAGCTCCCCAATCAGCGAATTCTTTCCAGGCATATTGCCAAACCGGTCTTAACAGGACATCCGTGACTATCAGCACAAATCCATGAATCGTGAAGTCAAAGGCTGCGCATTCCTGTTACAGCCATTCCTGGTGCATACCGGTAATCTGCAAGTCCTGAGCCTCTTCTGCTAGCTGTCGGATACGGTTCACTGCCGATTCCAGCTGCCGTCTGTCACTATCAACAATACAAACGGCGATTGTTGCCCGCTGCCATTTGTCCTGAAAGGCGACCTCGGCAACGGAGGCATTGAAACGGGAACGCAGACGATCTTTCAAACCGCGCACGGCACTGCGCTTGTCCTTCAGGGACTGGGCCCAGGGAATCATCAGTTCGATGGTGAGAAGTGAGACGAATAAGGCTGGATCGGGCACGGTATTATCAGTATTAGAGCACATTTT
>JBAVKA010000082.1:0-11612 GCA_049688075.1 Gammaproteobacteria bacterium | reverse complement strand
TGGAGGTGCCGTCCGGGACGGTACCGAGGGAGAGTGTATAGGTGCCGTCCCGGTTGTCGATTACGTCCGGCGACAGGGCACCGTCGCTGATCAGGTTGGTACGGGTAGTCAGGGCGAGATTATTGTTGCTGCCCTCGTTGAAATAGTCCGCAGTATTCCAGGCCACCGTAAAGCCCAGGTTGCCGCGGGTAATTTCCGCATCATTGGCGAGATCGTAGGGTCTGTTCCTATTGGTGGGATCCGTGATCGAGAAGTCCACGACGGGTGCCGTACCCAGCCCCCCGAAGGCGATGTTCTCGATGTTGAACCGAAACTGCGTCACCGCTTCCTGCGCCCGCATGCGATGCACCTGACGAACCTCGATGGGCGACTGCGGGCTTGAGGCATGACAGCCCGCGCACAGAGTGTTGTCGGCGACAATGCCGATTCCATTCTCTTCGGCGTGTCCCGCACCGGTTGTGAAGTTCACGTTGTCATGACAGGAACCGCATGCCTCGGCCGAGGGCTTGAAATACCAGTTGGCCGCATCCGGTGTTTCGGGGTCGCTGGCATCATGGCAGTTACTGCAATTGCGCACGTCCTGCGGAAACACCACATCCCCGTAGCATGAACTTTGGATGCAGTAATCCTGGTCTGCAATGACGCTGGGCAGATTCTCTCCCATGTGAATCTTGTGGATCATGACCTTGAAATCGACCGTATTGCCCGTTTGCCCGTCAGTTGAACCGGGGTTGTGGCAGGTCACGCACTGTTTTACCTCGAAACGGGCGCCACCATGCTCGGCGAGTTTCTCGTGGCAGCGGTTGCAGCTTGCCGTTTTGACGATATCCCTCGAGAACAGGCCTTTGGTCTTTCCGTCATTGGGCTGGAAATTGTAGGCCGGATTATCCACGGGGACGAAGCCGCCAATCTCGAGGCTCACGCGGTGTGTCAGGTGGCCGTTAAAAGATACGGCGACCGGATTGGTAACTTTGGTGATATCCGTGGCGAAGGTGTAGGTATAGGTGCCGTCGCCGTGATCCACCAGGGTGCCGTTTGCACCATTCTCTGCATCAGCCTGGACGACACCATTGTCCACTCGGTTGATATAGTTCTGCCACGCGCTGTCATTCCCATCCGTTCCGGGCATCAGCTTTGCAATGGTGAAACTGATACTGCTGGCCGGCAGATTTTTGATTACATTACCGTTATTATCGGCCAGGCGAAAATTGACGACGGGGGGGCTGGAGACCGATACGCCGGTGATTTGGGCGTTGATCGATGTGGCATTGTTAATATCGATGACGGGGTGTGTGCCAGGTCCACCGGCATTGCCATTACCGCCTCCGCCTCCGCCGCCACCACCACAGGCTGCGAGGCCGAGTATCAGCAGAATACTGCAGAGTATCCCCGGAATCACGAACCATGTAGAACGGATCGCTTGCGATGGCATGACTGACATCCTGTTACCACGAATCGTTTGTTAATGAGGTGGCGCGTTATTTCCTTATATGTTACATAACCGGTACAACTTTTCATATAGAATATACCGGCTAATAAGAAACTGGTGATCCGGCATCCGGTGTCTCTGCCCGGTTCTCATGAGCCATGCCGAAAGCACGGGTATCTCGGGCGTTATCTTCAAATGGAGGGGACAGCAATGAATACAGATTTGAGTGACTGGCGGCGGGTGTTCCGGGGAGGTGTGCGGTTGTGCTGTGCTTTGAGCCTGCTCGGTGCATCCACTGCCTTTGCACAATGGATGGACGGGGCAAACCTCGCGCGGGTATGTGATCCTGCTCAGAAAGGCCATTTTTTCCGTCCCGGGGTATGTTCCGGCTACATCATGGCTGCTATCGACCTCGATGAAGTTCTGACGACTCGGGGGCTTATCTCCAAGCCCTTGTGCTTGTGTTGCATGCCTCAAGATGTTTCGATGATGCGTGTGAACGCCGTGGTGACCGGCTACCTCAAGGCGCACCCCGAAAGACTGGGTGACAGCGCGGCATTGCTGGTGATTGATGCCCTTAACACGGAATTTCCCTGCAAGCACTGATATCGACAGGGCCCTGGTGTTCCGGGAACGTGTCATCACGTTCCCGCCGGTATTTTGGCATATTGCCGTGTTGTACTGCCTGCCGGGGTAGTGGTCGAACCTGTCGCCGTTGCCGCGGGGCTATGTTAACCTCCGGGCTGGCGGGGTTTGTCAGCGGTACCATCGGTACGTCGGTATGGTATGCGGGCAGCGTTCTGAGAGCGATTCTTCTGAACACTGGTGAGCATGAGCAATGAGAGGAGCCGTGCACCGTGGGTGAAACTAAACAACCGTCTGGCAGGCGAAGCTGGTGGGTACGTCTCTGGCAGCCGGGCAACAAGTGGCTGCTTGGCTTTCCCGTCGGCGCCTTCGTGGTATTTTTCGCCGGGGCGATTACCCTGATCGGGTCGCAGGTGGCACTCCACCTGGTGAACACCGAGCAGTTCTGCACCGACGCCTGCCATTCCATGGTTTTTCCGACCGAGGAGTGGCGGGACTCGCCGCACTATAGCAACGCCAGCGGTGTCCGCGCCACCTGCCCGGATTGTCACGTTCCAAGTATCTATCCCGAGAAGCTGATCGTGAAGACGCGTGCGGGGATGGTCGATTTCTACAACGAAGTCAAGGGGACCATGGCCACCCGCGAAAAGTACGAGGCCAACCGCGCCCGCCTGGCCGAGCACGTATGGGAGTACATGGAGAAGACCGATTCCCGCGAATGCCGAAACTGCCACAGTGAAGAAAATTTTCTTCTGAAGAACCAGGAAGAGAAGGCCGCCAAGGCGCACATTACCGGTCCTCTGGAAGGCAAAACCTGTATCGATTGCCACAAAGGGATCGCGCACAAGACGCCGGATGAGATCGCCGAGGAGCAACAAGGCCTTTCGGCCAGGTAACCCGCAGCCACATCCGGGTCACCGCCCGGAACAGGCCTTTCGCCGGGTGTCGTATCCGGTGCTGCCGGGTCCCGGGGATCACATGACTCTGCAGCGTTGAGTATCCGGTTCCTGATCCCCCGCTGGAACCTGTCTCGAATGCCTATCGACCGCCAGTAGGGCATTGCAGGTCCAGCTTCGATACGGGTTATGACCGGTAAGCTCCACGCTTGGCAGGGTTCGCGCCTTGCCGTGACGTCCGCTCCACCGGCTTGAAGCGGGTTCTGGTTGCTTCACCACATGCGTGTACACGGGTACCATCCTTCCGGAGACTCACTGCGGGGAAACCATGCGTATCGCCATTATCGGGGCCGGTATCAGCGGCTTGTCCACTGCCTTCTACCTGCAACGGGAACGTCCCGATTGTGAATTGCTGATTTTCGACGCCAATCCGGCACCAGGCGGGACCATGTCTACGGTCGAATGCGAGGGTTTCCATTTCGAGGCCGGCGGGAACGGCTTTCTCACCAACAAACCGGACAGCCTGCAGTTTGTCAGGGATGCCGGCGCCGAACATCTGCTGCTTCCGAGTTCGGAGCTGGCGCGGAAACGCTTCATCTTTACCGACCGTCTGCATCGACTGCCGGAAACGCCGCCGGCGTTCATTGCCTCGCGATTGCTCAGTCTGCCCCAGAAGCTGCGGGTGGCCGCCGAGGTATTTATCCCGCCAAAGCGGGACGACGGCGATGAGACCCTGCAGAGCTTCGGCTATCGGCGTGTGGGCAAGGTGTTCACCGACGTGTTCCTCGACGCCATGACCGCCGGTATTTATGCCACCACGCCCGGGCGGGTGTCGGTAAATGCCGCTTTCCCGCTGGTGGTGCGGCTGGAACGTGAATACGGTGGTTTGTTCCGCGGCATGCTCGCGCGCCGCAAGCGTCAGGCAGGGCCCGGCGGTATCCTGATGAGTTTCCAGGACGGGGTAGGGAGTTTCATCGGCCATTTGCAATCGGTGTTGGGTGCCGACTGGCGTCTGGGTGTTCCGGTCGGCGGGATACTGCGGGATACTGGCGGCTACCGGGTGATCTCGGCGGCGGGCGAGGACGCTGTGGACCAGGTGGTCGTGTCGGCCACCGCACCCGCGGCCGCCGCCATGCTGCAAGGGCTGGACGCGGAACTCGGCTCGCGGCTTGCGGCAATCGAGTATTCACCTCTCGCCGTGGTCGGATTCGGCTATCGCCATCTCGACCATCCTCTCGATGGTTTCGGCCTGCTCACCACCACGGCGGCCAGGCTGCCAATTCTGGGCGTGCTCTGGGACAGCAGCATCTTTCCCGACCGCGCCCCCGAGGGCTGCAAATGCCTGAGAGTCATGATCGGTGGACAGCGCAATCCGGAGCAGATGCACCTGGACGATGCGGGGCTGCTGGCGGTCGCGCGCACGGGTATCCGTCTGACCATGGGTGTTGATGCCGAGCCGGACGTGAGTTTCTTGAGACGCTGGGAGCAGGGCATTCCGAATTACCCGGTAGGGCACCTGCGAGCCATGGACGACCTGTTTAACCAGGTGGCGCGCTATCCCGGTCTGCATCTGAACTGCAATGCCTATCGGGGTATCGCCATGAACGACTGCGTCCGCAACAGCCGTGAACTGGCGCAGCGGCTCTGTGCCGGATAAGCGAACGTGAGCGGCGAATCGACACTGCCGGAACGTCGGGCCAGGCAACTGCTGGCCCGTATCTGCGAGATTCGCAGTAATCCCTCAGCGCATGATTTCGATGAGCTGTTTGCACTGCATGCCGAACTGGAACGTGTCTGGATCAGGCACAGGGATATCGACGATTTGATCGAGCGGGTTGCCGAACTGGAACGCCGCGGGCAGTTCGAGCAGGCACATGAGCTGATCGATGAGATCGATAGTCGGCAGAGGGAGGTCATCGACCTTCGGGATGACGCCATGCCGCTGCCGGAGATTGACGACCTGTTCGGGGACACCTGAGCACGTATCGACGGATCGTAGCAGGGTTGAAGCGTGTGTCGCTGCAGGTATAACACCCCGCACCGCCGTCTGGCGCCGCGAGTGATTAGCGCAGGCGCCTGGCCGGGTAATCATGCTGCTACTTCGGCGGCGGGAAATCGATCCGTTTTCCGATCCATCTCGTCAAATAGCAGCCGCCATTCTCCTCGAACGATCGCAACGGTCCCCGATTTCCCGCTTTCCACGCCAGGCCCTAGGACAGGCTCCCGGGCGCGAGACCGGGATTGTCGCCGACGTTTTTGAGCTTCGGCTCGTTCAGCGCGATGTGGCTGATGGTTTTTTTGGCGCGCAGGTATTCGGTGACCACGTCCCAGATCGGCACGCCATCCGGCTGTTCCTGCACGCTCGCCCAGCCGGCGACAGCGTATTCCTTGTTCGGGTCAAGCGGCTCGCCGTCCAGTTCCATGTCCGATATCCGCTTGCCGATGTCCGCGCCCGGATCGATGGCGTACTTCAGTCCACCGACCCTCACCATGTCGCCGCCCTGCTGGTAATAGGGATCCTTGTTGAACAGGTTGTCGGCGACATCCTCAAGGATTTCCTTGATACGGGTGCCGCTCATGTTGTTAAGGGTGGTGATCGGATAGGTGATGGCCGTCTGTGTCATCACATGATCGAGGGTGATGGCCTCGCCCGGCAGCACGCTGACGCCCCAGCGAAAGCCGGGTGAGAAGGAGATCTGCGCGCCCTTGACTTCGATGAGCGCATCGCAGATCAGCTGGTCGAAGGTGCCGTTGAAATTACCGCGCCGGTACAGCACCTCATCGGTCATGGCCAGGGTCTCCCCCAGTTTATCGCCATAGGGTGCGCGCACTTTCTCGATATAGGCGCTCATCGCCGGGTCGGCCGCGAGCAGGTTGGAGAACACCGGCAGCAGCTTGTAGCGGTAGTCCCGCACCTTGCCGTCCTTTACATCGAGATCCAGCACGCCGAGGAACTGGGTGTTGGAGCCGGCGTTGGTCACCAGCGTCTTGCCGGCAGGGTTGTCCACTACGACCGGCGCCGGGACGGCATCGTGAGTGTGTCCGCCCATGATGGCATCGATCCCCGTGACCCGGGACGCCATCTTCAGATCGACGTCCATGCCGTTGTGTGACAGCACGACGACGACCTGGGCGCCTTCCTCGCGGGCCTTGTTCACTGTCTTCTGCATCTTCTCTTCGCGGATTCCGAAGCTCCAGTCCGGCACCAGGTAGCGCGGGTTGGCGATTGGCGTGTAGGGGAACGCCTGGCCGATTACGGCGGTTGGCACGCCGTTGATTTCCCTGAGGGTATAGGGTTTGAAAACTGGCTCTTCCCATTCATTGTCGAGGATGTTCTGGGCGACAAAATCGAGCTTGTCCTTGAAATCCTTGCCGACGATCTCCATGACCCGGTCGGCGCCGAAGGTCATCTCCCAGTGCGGCGTCATGACATCCACGCCCAGCAACAGCTGGGCATCCACCATGTCCTGGGCCTTGGTCCAGAGTGAGGTGCCCGAACCTTGCCAGGTGTCGCCGCCGTCCAGAAACAGGGATCCAGGCCGCTGGGCGCGCAGTTTCTTCACCAGGGTGGCGAGGTGCGCGAATCCGCCGGTCTTGCCGTACTGGTGGGCGGCCTGAGCGAAGTCCAGATAGGTGAAGGCGTGCGCATCCAGAGTGTCGGCCTTGATTCCGTAGAACTCGAGAAACTTCTCTCCGACCAGGTGCGGCGGCTTGCCCCTCATGTCGCCGACGCCGATATTGATACTCGGTTCACGGTAATATACCGGCAGCAGCTGCGCATGGCAGTCGGTGTAATGCAGCAGCGAGACATTGCCGAAGGGTGGCAATTCATAGGGATCTGCGGGCGCCTGCGCGGCGTTTATCCCGGTGGCGCTTGACTGTCCGGACTTGTTACCCGAGTCGCAGCCTGAAAGGTTGAATCCGGCGGCGCTGGCAATCGCGAGCATGCGGAGAAATTCACGACGTGAAAGGCTCATGGGTTGGCTCCGTGTTAGTTGATGAGCTCTGGCTAGAGGCGTCAGCCAGGCTTCGTTAACGGGATAAAAAAAGCCCGACTTTCACCAAGCCGGGCTTTCCAGACTGGAACGGCACTACTACTTGCGAGAACCGGGACCGTTGATTGCCAGTCCGTTGCTCATAAATGTGTGGAAATATTCGAGATCCCGGTATTCCTCACTCTGTGGCTCGTAGGGGCTGGCACGCACCTGACTATTGCATCCGACATAACGCCGCTGGATGGTGCCGATATCTCCCCACTTGGAACGGTAGGCCGGGAAGTGACTGGTCTGCCCCAGCGCCGGACTCAGGATGTCGGCGCGGATCTTGTTGCCGGCGTTGAACACATGGCAGTCCGCGCAGGACAAGTTGAGCTGGCCACGCTTGGCGTAGAAAAATGCCTTGCCCCTTTCATAGGCCGCCAGCGCAGCCGGATCATCGGGTACCACGACGTTGATCAGCTTGCCACGGGAAGTGTAGTGCATATAGGCGGAAATATCGGCGATGGGGCCCTTTTCCCATTTCAGCGGCGCCTCGCCGTTCACCTTGCGGCACTGGTTGATGGCCCACTCCAGGGTGATCACTTGCCCCGACTCCGTGTCGAAGAACGGGTAGCGGTTGGCGATTCCGATACCACCATCCGTAAAGCAACTGGCGTAAGTCTTGCCGTTCTTGAAGGGCGTATTGAAGAGTTCCTTGCCTTTCTCCAGGTTCAGTTCGTAGGGCGGAAATTCCTCAATGGATTCCCACTGTTCACGCGACGCCGGATCGATGGAATACACACCATTGATGAAATCATCCTTCGGGGTGTCGGGGAAGCGATTGTAAAAGTAAGACCTGAATTGTTTTAGGTCCTGCTCCGGGTCGGCGTGTACAGGCAACATAATGACACCCAGCAGGCCGATTGCTAGCGTTGCAGTCAGGAGTCTTTTCATCGGATCTTTCTCCTCCAGGTCAGTAGACGGATAGGTCTCGCGGTGTATGTCATGTTAGATCGTGGTTTCGCCCGAGTCGCTGTTGCCCTGATTGTCGACCCAGTTCACCTTGACGGTGTCACCGGCCTTGGCGCCCTTGAAACGGAAGGAAAGATACGGGTTCTTTGATACTGCCGGTCCCCATTCGGCGGTCATTACAGTGTTTCCGTTGTGCTCACAGACGACTTCCTGAATAAAATGAGCAGGAATGAGATTGCCCGTTTTCTTGTCCTTGACCAGGCCGGTATCCATCGGGTGACTGATAAGGATCTTGACCGTAGTCACGCCGTTATCCCCGAGGGTTGCACGCATTTTGATGCTTGACATGTTAGCTCCTCAATATGCCATATGGTTTGTTTGTGTGATACTGGGTTGGGAGACGGGTATCAACCCCCGCATCCGCCGATCGTGACCTTGACCTCCTTGCCGGTGCTGTAGAGCTTTCCGCCCGCCTTGACCACGGCGATGACATTACCGGTTTTACCCAGTTTGACGCGGGTGGCGACGAACGGCTCCGTACCTTTCCCCAGGCTGAATGACGCGGTCAATGGTGTGGCGTTTTTTTCGGCGATGATGCTGATCGATTCCACTCCATCGATGTCGGTCTCTACCGAGATTGGCACGACAGCACCGTTCTCGGCGATATCCGGGGCCTTTAACGTAATCTTGTCACTGTCGGCAAGTGTTGAACTCCCGAACAGGTTACTGACGGCGCTATCGACGGTGGTTGCGTCAAATGCCGACTTGGGCCATGCGGCAAGGGCCATGCGTGGTGTGATCAGGCCGGCACTGACGGCCATACCGATGGCGCCTGTTGCCAGTGAGCCCTTCAGAAAAATTCTGCGTTTCATGCTGGTCACGAGTGCTTCTCCTGATGGTTGGGATTGATTGTTGTTAAAGGGTATAGACGTATTCTACTACTTCGTCAATTTCCTCTTCGGTGATTATCTGATGCCGGCCGAAGGGGGGCATGATCGTGCCGGGGTTGGCTACGGTCGCATCCCAGATCTGAAGGCGAAGTTTATCCTTGTCCGGATAACGCAGACTCATGGCGACAAGCGGGGGTGCGATGTTGCCGGGCAGGGGGCCGTCAGCCATGACATGGCAGGCAAGACAGTTGCCTTTTGTGCGGTCGAAGGCGACCTCCTTCCCTTTTTCGACTACCGTCATTTCCTTTTCTGCAGCGTAGGAAGATGATAGATACCCCGTCGCCGCAACACTCGTCAGCGCGGTGCTGATGAATACGGTCTTGATCATGCTCCAGGCGTTGTGACGCATCTCGATTCTCCTCGGTTACGATTTGCCGGTATGTTCCACGTCAATGCTGATTCAAGCCGCGTGGGTGATCTTTTTCATAGTTGTACTGGATAATCGCCGCCTCGGCCTGGAACTTGGCCTGGTCGGCCAGCTTGATGGCTGTGGCGTTGTCACCGCTGTCTGCGGCAGCCTGCGCATTCTTCAGCAGGTCTTCGGTATTGCTCCATATCCAGTTATTCTCATTAGCCATGCTGATGGAATCGGAGGCATTCTTGATTGCCTGCATGGCCTCGGGAGTGGCTTTGGATGCTGAACCTTTTGCTGACTGGCCAGCGCAGCCCACGGTGACCGCACAGGACAGCAACACGACAGTTAATAGCTTTATGCAATGCAGTTTCTTCATCGCGGGGACTCCCGTTGGTGTGTTTTGGCAGGAATTTTTTGCGTTTTTTAATTATCTACTATACAAATGCCGAATGAACGTATCATTCTTATTTATGGGCTGTCAAGGCACAATTCTTGTGGAATTAATTTAATTTTTTGGTTTTTTTCTCCTCTTCGAATATCGCCTCGAGTTCTTTCTGCCTGGCTTCTATCCGGGCGCTGTCATAGTCGCTTAGACCCGGTTCGTGACTGGCCAGTTCCAGTTGTTGAATGGCCTCGCGTGTGAAGCCGTTGATATAGTAATACTGGGACATGGCTTCATGCATTTCCACCTTGTGGCCCGTGGCTTCGGCCGCTTGCGCCAGCAGCTTGTATACCAGCGGGTTGCCATACTGGTCCTTGCGGATGTCTGTAGCCAGTTTATAGGCGCGGGGCGCCTCGTTCGCGACAATCAGGGCGCTTGCATAGGGCAGCAGAAACGTCAAATTACCAGGATACAGGTCGAGGCTGTCCTTGTAGATTCTCAGCGCCTGGGTGTAATTGCCGCCATGCTCATAGACATTTGCCAGGGCCAGGCGATACGCAATGCGGTCGGGATCATTGCGATGCAGTTGCTCGAGTATCCTCGCCGATTCGGACGTTTTACCCGCTGCCGAGAGCAGCAGCGCATACTCATAGCGTTTGTAGGGCGGCGCCTTGTCGCTTGTGTCCGTGTAGCGCCGGAAATCCTCGAGCACCTGTTTCGGGTCGTTGTATTCCATGACACGCAGTTTTGCGCGTATCAACTGAAATTCCAGACTGTCCTTGGTGTTGGGGCCTTTAAAGCTCTCGGCGCGCGATTCCGCTTCCGCGATACGGCTTGTGGTCACCGGGTGCGTGAGCAGGAATTCCGGAGGATGACTGCCATAGAGACGGGAATTTTTCTGCAGGCGTTCGAAGAAGTGTGGCATGCCATAGGGGTCGTAGCCGGACTGCCCGAGTGTCTGGATGCCGACGCGGTCCGCCTCCTTTTCGTTATCGCGGGTAAAGTTGATCTGATATTGCGCACCGCCTGCCGCAACCGCCGAGATGGCCGCCATACCCGCCTGACTGTTTTGCGTGCCGATGAGTATGGCCGCCAGCATCGCCGCCATGGAGGGCACGCTCAATCCCTGCTGGGCCTCGAAGGCGCGGGCAAGATGGTGCTGGGTCACGTGTGAAATTTCATGCGCAAGCACCCCGGCGAGTTCGCTTTCGTTTTCCGCCGCCAGTATCAGGCCGGAATTGACGCCAATGTATCCTCCGGGTCCGGCGAAAGCATTGATGGCAGGGTCGTTGACGACGAAAAAGGTGAACTGCTGTCCGCCCGAATCACTGTTGGAAGTAAGGCGTTGTCCGAGTGCATTTAAATAGCTGGTTATTTCCATGTCGTCGAGCACGACGCCACTCTGGCGCAGTTGGCGCATCATTTCGGCGCCCAGCTGTTTTTGTTGTTCGGGGGAAATGGCAGAACTGGAAGAATCCCCGATATTGGGTAAATCCGAATACAGATTCTGCGGTTGGGCGGCACCGGGCGATAATGTGACCAGTGTCCCCAGCAATAAGCCGGGAAGTGCGCGTGATGGAAACTTCGTTAACATAAAGGGTTTTGTTCGTACAATGGGTTGCATTCCGGGATCAGAACGGCCAGCGAAAATTCCGGAGACGAGGTCAGACGGGATCAGATATGGAGTCTTGCGTTTCATCTCGTGTTATCATAAGTTCCCACGGGTTTACTAATATAGCATCTATAGCATCATGATCCGCTCGGTCGGGTCTGAGACGATCGTAACCAAACCAGATAGTAACAGGAGATTAAGAAATGGCGGATTTTGATGAAGTGCTTGATGCCACCGGACTGAATTGTCCACTGCCTATATTGCGTGCCAAGAAGGCATTGAATGGCATGGAGAGCGGCAAGGTGCTGCGCATCATTGCGACAGACCCGGGTTCAGTCAAGGACTTTGAGGCATTTGCCAAGCAGACCGGTAATGAACTTCTGGAATCCACCGAAGAAGGTGGTAAATTCATGTTTCTGATGAAGAAAGGTTGATTTTGATATCGACTTTCAGG
>JBAVKA010000081.1:0-25914 GCA_049688075.1 Gammaproteobacteria bacterium | reverse complement strand
GGCGCCGGCCCAGTGAGTGAATCTGTGTTTCCAGGTCGCTGTCATCGTTCATGCCGGCATACCCTGTCGTGACTTCTGTTCGACCCCTGGTCTGTGGTGACGGGGCATCAGTGCATCACGAATCCGCGGTCATGGCAAACACCGCTGTGACGCCTTCACTGTCACAGCGGACCGACCAGGCTCGCGCGGAAGTGATCCGATCGTCACCAGGAAAACCCGGGGGAATTCGGAACGTTCATGGGAAGAGCATAGGCTGACGGCTGATGCGCGATCAACGGCGGCTGCGGGTTGGTGGGTGAAGCGGCCGGAAAACCTGACGGCATATGGAATATAATGACGCCTGTCAGACAGCAAATCCCGGTAATTCTCAAGGTAGTCGTTCCGGTCCCGGCAACTATACTTGGGTATGCGGGTGTATCAAGAGAGAAACCCGCTGCCATGTCTCCGGTGCAATACCGGAAGGAGGTGTACCATGGCAAATCTTAAACGATTGATGGGTTTGTCGGGTGCCATTGCGGCCTATGAGTTGTCGCCGGGCGGCGAGCTCGTCAGCTACAAGGGCGACGTCAGCGAAGACATCGCCGGGCTGGTTGCCAGGATGTGTGCGGCCAATACACTGATGGGAACCACGCAGGCGGAAACCTTCTCCCGCATCAGCGGTATGAAGTGGACGCCTTTCCATGGATGGGCGGTCGCGGCCGGTGATTATTCGGTCTGCGTCATGGGCCACATCGGGGTGTTTGTCGAAACCGCCAAGGCGGATTTCAACAACATCTTCAAGATCCTCGGTGAAGAGGCCCATATCACCCTCAAGGCGGCATAGCGCACCGCAAACCGACGACCATCTGCCGGCGCGGACAAGCGGGCATGCCTCGCCTTTTGCACACCGGCGGGTGGTCTCATCGGTGAGTGAGAATTCCGCCACTCATGTCAGTGCGTCATATCTGTGAATGTAGCATCGGATCGAATCTTACGAGCTGTCCTCGTGCAACTATCAACATGCGCTTGCTGATGTGTCAGAGGCGATCAGTCGTCATCACGCCGCGTGGTGAGCGAGAGCAGTTCTCCGTCCGCTCCGGTCACGAGGTGAACCTCGATGGGGCGGCAGCAGACCGGACAATCCTCGATGTAATCCTGGTCACCGCCGCTGGTGTCGGCGGTGGTTTCAAAAAATTCACCGCAATAAGGGCATTCAACTCCGGCGGGTTCAAGCATCGGTCGGTTCCTCCACCATCCAGTACTGCAGCAGTTCGTCGAGATAGCGCCGGCCCAGCGCGGTGCAGCACATGACGTCCCCCTCCTGTTCGAGCAGGCCGCGCCCGATCGACTCGCCGAGCGGTATGGCGGCGGCGCTGAACGGCAGTCCGGTGGCCTCGCGGAAACCGTCTGCCGTAAAGCCGGCGTCGAGCCGCAGGGCATTCATGGCGAATTCGAGCACCGCATCCGCCGCCGTCAACGGTGTCACGCTGTCGAGTCGCTCGCGCCGCTGCGCCGTTTCCAGATAGCTGCGCGGATGACGGGTTTTCGCGTGGCGCGTCACCGTCTGGCGGGCGGCATCGGTGAGCTTGGCGTGCGCACCGGCACCGATACCGAGGTAGTCGCCGAAACGCCAGTAATTGAGGTTGTGACGGCACTCCCGGCCGGGCCGGGCATAAGCGGACACCTCGTAGCGTTCGTAACCCGCCGCGCGCAACAGGGCGGCGCCGGCCTGCTGCATGTCCCACAGCGTTTCCTCATCCGCACGCGCCGGCGGATGGCGGTAAAACCAGGTGTTGGGCTCGAGGGTGAGTTCGTACCAGGACAGATGCGCCGGCCGCAGTGTGATGGCGGCACGCAGGTCCGCCAGCGCCGTCTCGATGTCCTGCCCCGGCAGGCCGAACATCAGGTCGAGGTTGAGGTTGTCGAAGCCGGCGTCCTGCGCGGCGCGTATGGCTGCGAGCGCCTGCCGGTCATCGTGGATGCGCCCGATGGCCTCGAGCAGGCCGGGCTGGAAACTCTGGATGCCGAGCGAGAGGCGGTTGACGCCGGCCTCGCGAAACCCCCGGAAGCGTTGCTGGTCGACGGTGCCGGGGTTGGCCTCCAGGGTGATCTCGGCGCCGGGCCTGAGCGGCAGGCGCGCGCGCACCGCACTGAGCAGCCGGTCGATCGACGCTGGTGAGAACAGGCTGGGCGTCCCGCCGCCGATGAAAATGGCCTCGATGGTGCGTCCCCACACCAGCGGGAGGTCCTGCTCGAGATCCGCGATCAGCGCATCGACATAGGCCTGCTCCGGAACCGCATCCTTTACTTCATGCGAATTGAAGTCGCAGTAGGGACACTTGCGCACGCACCACGGGATGTGGATGTACAGGGTAAGCGGCGGCAGGGCGGTGAAGTGGAACATTGTGTCAGGTGAGACGTAAGAAGTGAAAAGTGATAAGTGAGATGTAAGACGTAATTAAGTAAAGGGTGAGAAGTGAAAAACATTTTATCCGTGAGGATAGGCATGCCCGTTTACTGGACATCCTTGATTGATGGAAACCGCAGGACTCATGATTTCAGCGGCCATCATCGACAACCCAGAAACTCACTTCTCACTTCTTACCTTTCAGGGCGGCGAGCAGTTTGCGCAGCGCCTGGCCGCGGTGGCTCAGGGTGTTCTTGACCTCGGGCGGAAGTTCGGCCGAGGAGCAGTCGTGCGTGGGAACGTAGAACACGGGATCGTAGCCAAAGCCGTTGTCGCCGCGCGGTGCAAACAGAATGCGGCCTTCCCAGGTGCCCTGGCAGATGAGCGGCACGGGATCGTGCGCGTGCCGCAGGTAGACCATCAGGCACTGGAAGCGCGCCGTGCGTTCCTCTTCGGCAACAGCGGACAGGTCGGCGAGCAGCTTCTCGAGATTGGCCCGGTCGCCCGCGCCGCCGCCGGCATAACGGGCCGAGTAAATCCCCGGCGCGCCGTTGAGACAGTCCACCTCGATGCCGGAATCGTCTGCGATGGCGGGTCGTCCGGTGTGCAGCGCCGCGTTACGAGCCTTGAGGATGGCATTCTCGACGAACGTCAGGCCGGTTTCCTCGGCGTCGATGACGCCGTATTCGCTTTGCGGGACGACGTTGACTTCAAGGTCGGCGAGCAACTGATTGATCTCGCGCACCTTGCCCGGATTGCTGCTCGCGAGTACGACCTGCTTCATGGTCTTAACCCGGATATCCTACCAGCATCCCGAGAGCCGGCGGAATTCGCAGCCGCCGGGGCGCCGATGTGGAGCGAAGGACCCGCTCGAGGCGCAGAGCAGGGGCCCCGGCAGAGCCGGGGATGCGACCGCTGGTGAGCGGGAGATCGCTTCGCCGGCCGGCGCGGGTCATCGCTCCACCGGGGGTCAGATTCCCACCGCGGCGCGGCAGGGCCCCTCTTCCGCCCCTCGAAGCGATACAGCCGTAGCTATCACTTGAGTGAACATCAAGTCCCGGCGAGCGAGAAACCGCCGGAATCGGGATAGAACAGCGCCGGGGACACACTATTTCCGGTCGATACTCTGAAAAGTTTGGCGTTACTTCTTCCATTTCAATCTCTTCTGACACAGGCGTTGTTCGGCTGGTGAGATATCCGGGTTAGCCCTCCAGTACCCGGCGCTGCTCGGCGAGCAGCTGATCGATGCCCTGCCGGGCGAGCGTCAGCATGGCATCGAGTTCCCCCTGGTTGAAGGGATGTCCCTCCGCCGTGCCCTGTACTTCGATGAAATCGCCGGCGCCGTTCATGACGATGTTCATGTCGGTTTCGGCGCTGCAGTCCTCGGGATAGTCGAGATCGAGCACCGGCGTACCCCGGTAGATGCCGACCGAGACGGAGGCGACCTGGCCGATGATCGGGTTCCTGCCCAGGGCCTTCTTGTCCAGCAGCGAGGCGACGGCGTCGGCCAGCGCCACGTAGCCGCCGGTGATGCTGGCTGTGCGGGTGCCCCCGTCGGCCTGGATGACATCGCAGTCGATGGTGATGGAACGTTCGCCCAGGGCCTTCATGTCCATGACCGCGCGCAGCGAGCGCCCGATCAGGCGCTGGATCTCCATGGTGCGCCCTCCCTGCCGACCGCGCGCCGCCTCGCGATTCATGCGGCTGTTGGTGGAACGCGGCAGCATGCCGTATTCCGCCGTGACCCAGCCTTCGCCCTTGCCTTTGAGAAACTGCGGAATCCGCTCCTCGATGGTGGCGTTGCACACTACACGGGTATCGCCGAATTCCACGAGTACGGAGCCTTCGGCATGCTTGGTGTAGTTGCGGGTGATGCGCACGTGGCGCAGCTCGTCGGGGGCGCGTTGACTGGGTCGCATGAGTATTCCTGGTTAATGGATCGAGTGGGGGCGGGATTATAACCCGTGCCGTATGACGGGTCAGGTAATGCCGCAGTCGCCGTGTGGCAATGCACCGCAAACACTGCTTTCACCGCAAAGACGCAAAGTTCGCAAAGAAATATATTAATAAAAACACACGACGGCTTTGCGTCTCTGCGGTGAAGAAGTCGGTTACCGACTAACGACCGGTCCTAAAGCCAGAGCATACGGCCGCATTCGAACGGGTGGCTGAGTAATTTGTGGCTGGGGAAGATTCTGATCTTGAACTGCTGCAGTCCGCCCGCACTGCATGACTCGTCGCTGTCGAAGAGATCGCACTGGTACAGGGTCTCGCCTTCCGGGTTCTGGACTACCAGCGAGAAGGGTATGCGTCTCTGCGCGATGAATTCCCCGTTCACGGACTCGCTGCCAAGGACGCATTCCACGATGACGTCTCCCGGGTCAAGCCCGTTGAGACTGATGGCGACCTCCATTGATACGGACTCGCCGGCCTGTACCGAGGTGGCGACTGGCCGCGCCAGGCGGGCGCGGACATTGGTCCATGACTCCCTGATCTTCTGTTTCCAGCGGGCCAGCTCGCGTGCGCCCTCGAAGTGATTCTCGGCCAGCCGGCGCCCCTGGCGCGCGGCGGGCGCGTAGGAATCGTTGAGGTAATCCAGCGCCATGCGAATGGTGTTGAACTGCGGGAGGACCGACTTCATGGAGGCTTTGGACTTTTTCGTCCACACTTCCGGTTCCCCGTCGCTGTTGCGCGAGTAATAGGCCGGTATGACCTGGAACTCCAGGATATTCATCAACTCTTCGGTTTCCAGACGGTTGCGGGTTTCCGGGTCAAAGCCCGGATGCGGCGTTATCCCCCAGCCGTTCTCGCCGTTCCAGGCCTCCGCCCACCAGCCATCCAGCACGCTGAGATTGACCGCGCCGTTGATGGCGGCCTTCATGCCCGAGGTTCCGCAGGCCTCCATGGGATATTCCGGGGTGTTAAGCCAGACGTCGACACCCGGCAGGAGTTCGCGCGTCATGGACAGGTTGTAGTTCTCGAGCAGGATGATCTTGCCCTGGAATTCGGGCCTCAGGCTCACCCTGAAGATATGGCTGAGCAGCGCCTGCCCGGGTACGTCGTTGGGGTGGGCCTTGCCGGCGAACACCAGGATCACCGGGCGTTCCGGGTCGTTGACCAGCCGGGAGAGACGCTCGAGATCCTTGAAGATCATGCCGGCGCGTTTGTAGGTGGCGAAGCGGCGGGCGAAGCCGATCAGCAGTGTGTTCAGGTTGCGTGGCGTGAGATGGGAGACGAGGCGATCGATCATCGACCTCGTCTGCGCACAGCGCTCGTACTGGATAACCGCCCGGTTGCGGATGTCCTCGATGGCGGCCGCCTTGAGCAGTTGCCGGACGCTCAGGAAGACGTGGTCGGGTATGCTTTCGATGAACTGGTCCCAGAACTGCTTGTCGGTGATCTTGGCACGCCAGCCCCCCCCCATGTACATCTCGAACAGCGCCACCCAGGAGCGCGCCAGGTAGGTGTCGACGTCCGCCCCGTTGGTGATGTAGCCGATCGGGTTCTCCGCGGTCTGGATATCCGGCCACAGATAGGACTCCATTTCCGAGGCAACGCTGCCGTGGATGCGGCTGACGCCGTTGCGGTAACGCGAACCGCGCAATGCCAGCGTAGTGGTGCAGAAACCGTGCGGGTTGCGCGGATTGGCGCCGAGTTCCATGAACTGCTGCGCGCTCACGTCGCATTCCCCCAAGCAGTGTTCGAAATAGCGGGTCATGGCGTCGTAGTCGAACACATCATGTCCGGCCGGCACCGGCGTGTGGGTGGTGAAGGCCGTGTTGGCGGCGACCAGCTCGAGTGCGCTGTCGAAGTCCATACCGTCGCGCACCTTCTCCTTGCAGCGCTCGAGGATGAGGAAGGCCGCATGACCTTCGTTGATATGCCAGACAGTCGGGCGCAGTCCCAGCGCACGCAGGGCGCGGGTGCCGCCGATGCCCAGGATGATTTCCTGCTGGATGCGCAGGTTGAGGTCCCCGCCGTAGAGCTGTGCGGTCAACTGGCGATCCTCCGGGCTGTTGGCGGGGACGTCGCTGTCGAGCAGAAACAGCCGGATATGGCCTGCGCGCACCTGCCAGACCTTGAGTTCCAGGCCCCGGCCCGGGAAATCCAGGTGCACGGAGATTTCATTGCCGGCGTCATCCAGGGCGGGGGAGACCGGCAGGTCGCCGGGATCGGTATACGGGAAATTGGCGATCTGCGCGCCCTCGCAGTCGATGCGCTGGGTGAAATAACCCTGGCGATAGAGGATGCCCACGCCTACGAAGGGCACCCACAGGTTGCTCATGGCCTTGCAATAGTCGGCGGCGAGAATTCCGAGCCCGCCGGCATAGATCGGCATGCTCTCATGAAAGCCGTATTCCGCCGAGAAGTAGGCGACCAGATCCTTGTCTGCGTCCAGGTACTGATCGATCGAAATCGTGGGCTTCTGTTCCTGGTAGGTATCGTAGGCGGTGAGGACGTTGCGATACTCGGTTAGCAGGATCGGGTCTTCGGCCGCTGCGTCGATCTTGCTCTGGCGAACCCGGCGCAGAAACACTCTGGGGTTGTGGGAACAGGCATTCCAGCAGTCCTTGTCCAGGTGCCAGAACAGGCCGCGGACAATGCGGTTCCAGCTATAGTAGAGATCGTCCGCCAGTTCCTCCAGTCGAGCGAAGCGCTTGGGTAGCACCGGACGGATTTCGACGCTGAACCTTGAACCGGGTTCCTGACTCTTTTTCGAGCTGCTGTAATCCATTTGGAGATTCTCTCTCTATTGGTTGGAAGGCGGACAGACCACGTTTTTTCGAATGAAAAAACGTGGTCTGTCCCCGATGGGTGCCCGGTTTACTGCCAGTAGCAAGTGTCGCCTCTACCCGCCTTCCATGTCCAGCACTACCCGGGTCATTTTCAGGACACTGTCCGGGTTGAGCGAGATGGAGTCAATGCCCCGGTTGACCAGCCAGCGGGTGATCTCGGGAAAGTCCGAGGGCGCTTGTCCGCAGATGCCGATGTACTTGCCGGCGTCATGGCAGGCCTGGATGGCCAGCTCCATGAGCGCGCCGACCGCTTCGTCGCGTTCGTCGAATCCGGTCAACAGCCCTGAATCGCGGTCCACGCCGAGGGTCAGCTGGGTCAGGTCATTGGAACCGATGGAAAATCCGTCGCACAGTTCGAGAAACTGGCGGGCCAGCAGGGCATTCGCGGGTATCTCGCACATCACGTTGATTTTAAGACCATTATCACCGCGCTTGAGCCCCAGGCCAGCCATCAGCTCAAGCACCTTGCGCACTTCCCCGACGGTGCGCGCAAAAGGGATCATCAGTTCCAGATTGTCCAGGCCCATGTCCCCGCGTACTTTCTTCATCGCTGCGCATTCGAGGGCGAAACAGTCGGCGAATTCCTTCGAGTGGTAGCGGGAGGCGCCGCGGAACCCGATCATCGGGTTCTCCTCGCGGGGCTCGAAGTCCGCGCCGCCCAAAAGCGCCGCGTATTCATTGGACTTGAAATCGCTCAGGCGGGCGATCACCGGTTTGGGGTAGAACGCCGCCGCGATCGTCCCGACGCCTTCGGCCAGCCGGTCGATGTAGAAGCGCTCCGGGCTCGCATAGCCGGCGATGCGCGGCTCGATCTGCCTCCTGATCTCCTGCGCCAGGCTATCGTATTCGAGCAGCGCACGCGGATGGATGCCGATGCTGTTGTTGATGATGAACTCCAGGCGCGCCAGGCCGACGCCGTCGTTGGGGTAGGCCGCGTATTCCAGGGCCTGGTCCGGGTTGCCGACGATCAGCATCATCTTCGTCGCCGGGCGCTGTAGTCCGGTCAGATCGATGCGTTCGCTGCGGTAGGGCAACCGGCCTTCGTAGATGTAGCCGACGTCGCCCTCGACGCAGGAGACCGTGACTTCCTGGCCGTCGCGGATGTCCTGGGTGGCGGTACCGGCGCCGACCACGGCGGGAATGCCCAGTTCACGCGCCACGATGGCGGCATGGCATACCCGCCCGCCACGGTTGGTCGCGATGGCGCTGGCGATCTTCATGACCGGTTCCCAGTCGGGGTCGGTGATATCCGTCACCAGCACCTCGCCCGGGAGCAGATCGTGCATGTGCGCGGCCTCGAGGATGATGCGCGCCCGCCCGGCGCCGATCCGGGCGCCGACGCTCTTGCCGCGGGCGAGCACCGGGCCGCGCTGCTCAAGTGTGTAGACCTCCTGGAAGGCCTGGCTTCGGATGGAATGCACGGTCTCCGGTCGGGCCTGGACGATGAACAGTTCGCCGCTGACGCCGTCCCTGGCCCATTCGATATCCATGGGGCGCGGCTGGCCGGCGTGGCGCGAGTAATGCCGTTCGATGGCGACGGCGTAGCGGGCGAGTTCCAGCACCTCATCGTCCGTGATGCAGAAGCGCTGACGCTCGGTTTTTTTCACGGGCACGTTGCGGGTGGCCGCGGACGTCACCGGGTCACGGGTGTAGATCATCTTGATCGCTTTCTCGCCGAGGTGACGGCGGATGATCGGGCGGTGGCCGGTGGCGAGCGTCGGCTTGAACACCAGGAATTCATCCGGGTTGACCGCTCCCTGCACCACATTTTCGCCCAGACCGTAGGCGGCGGTGACCATCACCACGTCGCGGAAGCCGCTTTCCGTGTCCAGCGTGAACATGACGCCGGAGGCACCGAGATCGGAACGCACCATCTTCTGGACGCCGATCGACAGGGCGATGCTCATGTGATCGAAGCCCTTGTCGACCCGGTAGTGGATGGCGCGATCGGTGTAGAGCGAGGCGAGCACCCGCTTGCAGGTGCGCAGCAGCTGTTCGAGGCCGCGGATGTTGAGGTAGGTTTCCTGCTGTCCGGCGAACGAGGCGTCGGGGAGATCCTCCGCGGTGGCGGAGCTGCGCACGGCCATATCCGGTTCCGGGCCGTATTCCTGCGCCAGTTCACCGTAGGCGGTGCCGATTTCTCCGGCCAGCGGCGGCGGCAGTTCGCCATCGACGATCCAGCCGCGGATTTGCGCACCGGTCCGCGCGAGTGCGTCGACGTCGTTGACATCAAGCGATTCCAGGGCAGCTTCGATGCGTTCGCGCAGTCCGTTGTGGGACAGGTAGTTGCGGAACGCCTGGGCGGTGGTGGCAAAGCCGTTCGGCACCCTCAGGCCTTCCCCCGACAGGCTGCGGTACATTTCCCCGAGCGAGGCGTTCTTGCCCCCGACCAGCGAGACATCGTCGATCCCCAGTTCACCAAAACGACGGATGTAGCGGTAATCGTTCATTGCAGTCCCCCCTTGCGCTTCGATGCGGTTTCATGCCGTGCAAAGCCGCGGTTACTCTGGATACCTCCTGGATTGATTATAGGAAGCTCTGGTCAAGCCTGTCATTCCCGAGAAAACCGGGGCAGTAGCCGTGCAGGGAGGAACTGAGCCCGGGGACCGGACGAGGGGCTGGGCTGGGCCAGGCGCCGTTTGCAGACCGAAGGATGCAAACTCGCCGATTCAACACCAAGCGTGTTTCGGTTATTTGATAATGGAATACTGCTAGAATGTACCCGCTGTCCCGAGGGCGCCGAGGTCATGTCCGCTCGACATCCAGTTGAACGGAAAATAGTGTTTGTATTCCTTCTCGCCTGGCGAGATGCCGGTCAGAAAATTCATATCAGTCATATCCATGAGACGACAGAGCGAGTCGCACTGGTTGCCCTGGACACCCGAACAGATGTTCGATCTGGCGGCCGATATCGAGCGTTATCCGGAGTTCCTGCCGCACTGGCCGTGCGCGACCATCCGCTCACGGGAGCGTGACGTGTTGCATGTGCAGCAGGAGATCGATGTTCGCCTGCGGCGCTTCCAGTTTGAATCGCGCGCCGTGTTGCGGCGTCCCTCGCACTTGCACATCGACTCCACCTCCGGGCCGTTTCGTCGCCTGTCGATCGACTGGCGTTTCACGCCCGGCGGGGAGGGCGGCTGCATGACCGCCCTGGCGGTCGAGATCGAGATGCGCTCGATGTTGCTGGAAACCTTTGCGGGCAGGCTCATGCAGATGATGACGCAGGATATCTTCGAGCGCTTTCGCGCCCGGGCTGCCGCGCTCTATGGTTCTTGAAGGGGTCAGACCCCGTTTTCCCAATCGGAAAACGGGGTCTGTCCAACGCAGGTTTTCAGCTGCGTGCGGGTTTTCCGGCGCTGTCGCGGCTTAACCGGATCAGGGCCTTGAGCAGATCGGAGCGGTTGAGCTGGCCTACGATGCGCTGGTTGTCCATGACCGGAAACCCGCGAAGGGAAGTTTCGACGAACAGCCGGGCTGCCTCGATGATGCTCATGCCGGCATCGATGGTCCTGACGTTCGTCTGCATGTATTCCGAGACGCGTCCGCCCCATTCCTCGTAGTAGGCGGCCTTCAGCACTGCCTCGAGGCAGTCCTTCTCGGCCAGCAGACCCACGAAGTTTCCCAGATCGTCGATGACGGGCGCCCCGGGGATGCCCCGGTCAGTCAGGATCTGCACGGCTTCCAGCACGTCCATATCGGGATTCAGGGTGACTACGTGGCTCGACATATAGGTCTTTACGGTATTTGCCTCTGACATGGGTTTCTTCTCGCTGTTATTTGGTGGCCGCGGTGGCGTCACGGCGCTTTTTGCAGGGGCGGCGGCAGGTGCCGCCACAATCGGATTCAATACCGGGGATGCGGTTCAGGCCGCCGCAGCTGCCCTCGATCGCCCCCCGGCCGCGCAGTACCCCGATGCCCAGCGCGACGGCGGCCAGGGCGAATATCACGATGCTGAACAGAAGCTCGGTCATTTTCAGCGCTTGTCCTTGAGGCGATGCCGGTCGAAGGCTGTGGTTTCGCGGTCGGTGAAGCCAGCATCGCTGTTGACGATGAAGTAGGCGGCGATCCCCGTCTGTTCGGCCAGATGATAACCTTCCTCGGGTCCGAGGACCATCAATGCCGTGGAGAGCGCGTCGGCGCGCATCGTGTTCTCGCTGACCACCGTCACGGAGGCCAGCCGGTGCGATACGGGGCGGCCCGTCTGCGGGTTGATGGTATGCGAGTAGCGTTGCCCGTCGTGTTCGAAATAGTCGCGATAATCGCCCGAGGTCGATACCCCGACATCGGCGATGCGGATGATGGTGTAGACGGAGCGTTCCCCGGGTGTGGGGCGTTCGATGCCGATGCGCCAGTGCCCGCCGAGCTGATTCAGACCCTTGCCGCGCAGCTCGCCGCCGATCTCCGCCAGATAGTTGGCGATGCCGAGGCTCTCGAGTCGTTCCGCAACCCGGTCCACGGTGTAGCCCTGCGCGATCGATGACACGTCGACTGTCAGCTCGGGGATATCCTTGCGGATCGCCGGTGGCGAGGGACGGATGCTTAGGTGGGTATAGCCGATGCGCGCCAGCGCCGCCGCGATTTCAGCTTCGGAAGGAATCCGCTCGCCGGTATCCTCTGGCCCGAAACCCCACAGGTTGACCAGTGGCCCCACGGTGACATCGTACACACCCTGGCTGAGTTCGCTGATCTGCCGTGCCTCGGAGAGCACCTGCACCAGGCCTGCAGAGGCCGGAACCCAGCCGGTGTCGCGGCTGCGGTTGAAGCGCGACAGCTCGGAATCGGGCGTGTAGGTCGACAGGTGCCGGGTGATGTCGTCGAGTTCCGCCTCGATGGCGGTCTTGACCGTCTCCGGTGAAAGTGTCGCCGGCAGGTCGACGACCTTGATATGGTAGGTGGTGCCCTGAGTGTCACCGTCGAATTCCGTTAAACGGGCCTTGGATGAATCGTTGCCGCAGGCCGTGACCGACAGGGCAAGCGAGATGATGCAGAGGGCCTGGCACAGCCGGATGACTGCCTGGGCAGCCATCAGTTCACGCGCCGAAATCGTCCAGCAGAATGTTGTCACGCTCGACGCCGAGGTCCTCCAGCATCTTGATGACGGCGGTGTTCATCATGGGGGGGCCGCACAGGTAGTATTCGCAATCCTCGGGTGCCGGGTGATAGCTGAGGTAGTGCATCAGCAGGACCTCGTGGATGAAGCCCCGATAGCCTTCCCAGTTGTCCTCCGGTTGTGGATCCGACAGTCCGACATGCCATTCGAAATTGGGATGCTCCCGCTGCAGCTGGTCGAAATCCTCCTGGTAGAAGATCTCCCGCCGACTGCGAGCCCCGTACCAGAAGGACATCTTGCGCTTGCTGTCCAGCCGTTTGAGCTGGTCGAAGATATGGGCGCGCATCGGCGCCATACCCGCGCCACCGCCGACGAAGACCATCTCGGCGCCGGTCTCCCGGGCGAAGAACTCCCCGTAGGGGCCGGAGATGGTCACCTGGTTGCCCGGTTTGAGGCCGAAGATGAACGAGGACATGATGCCGGGCGGGGCATCGGGATTGCCGGGCGGCGGCGTGGCGATGCGCACGTTAAGCATCACGATCCCCTGCTCGCCGGGGTAGTTCGCCATGGAGTAGGCGCGCGTCACCGTCTCCCGGGTGTCCGAGACGAAGCGCCACAGGTTGTGACGGTCCCAGTCACCGCGGAATTTCTCCGGTATGTCGAAGTCCGCGTAGTTGACGGTGTGCGGCGGACATTCGATCTGGATATACCCGCCGGCGCGGAAATCCAGCTGTGCATCCTCCGGCAGCTCCAGCACCAGCTCCTTGATGAAGGTGGAGACGCTGTTATTGGAGCGCACGCGGCATTCGAGCTTCTTGACGCCGAACACCTCGGGCGCCACCTCGACCTCCATATCCTGCTTGACCACCAGCTGGCAGGCGAGCCGTTCACCCTCGGCGGCTTCGCGCCGGGTGATATGGGTGGTCTCGGTGGGCAGGATGTCGCCGCCGCCCGAATGGACCTTGACACGGCACTGTCCGCAGGTGCCGCCCCCGCCACAGGCCGACGGGACGAAGATCCTGGCGTCGGCGAGCGCGTTGAGCAGTTTCAGGCCGACCGGCACGGGGAGATTCTTTTCGCCATTCAGGGTGATGGTGACGGTGCCGGTGGCAACCAGGCGGGCGCGCGCCAGCAGGATGATGCCGACGAGCACCAGCACGATGGCGGTGAACAGCGCGACTCCGAGGCTGATCTCGAGCATGATGAGCTATCGTCCTAGAGCTGAATTCCGGAGAATGACATGAACACCAGCGACATCAGGCCACTGATGATGAAGGTAATCCCCAGCCCCTGCAGTCCTTCGGGGACGTCGCTGTATTTGAGTTTTTCCCGGATGCTGGCCAGTCCCACCAGGGCGAGGGCCCAGCCAAAGCCGCTGCCCAGGCCGAACACCACGCTCTCGCCAAAGTTGTAGGAGCGCTCCACCATGAACAGGGATCCGGCGAGGATGGCGCAGTTTACGGTGATCAGCGGCAGGAAGATGCCGAGCGCGTTGTAGAGCGCGGGAAAATAGCGATCCAGCGTCATCTCCAGTATCTGCACCATGGCCGCGATCACGCCGATGTAGCTGATCAGTCCGAGGAAGCTGAGATCGACATCCGGCATACCGGCCCAGGCCAGGGCGCCGTCCTTGAGCAGGTACTGGAAAATAAGGTTGTTGACAGGCACGGTGATGGTTTGCACCACGATGACGGCGGCGCCCAGGCCGATGGCCGTCTCGATGCGCTTGGAGATGGCGAGGAAGGTGCACATCCCCAGAAAAAAGGACAGCGCCAGGTTTTCAACGAAAATCGACCGTACGAACAGGCTGAGATAGGCTTCCATCGCGCTGGACCTTGGGAGTTAGAGGGCCTCGGTGCTGCGGTGTACCACATGGATGCGGTACTGCGGTTTCTCGACCTGCGCCGGCTTCCAGGTGCGCACGGCCCAGATCAGCAGGCCGATAATGAAGAAGGCGCTCGGGGCAAGCAGCATCAGGCCGTTGGGCTCGTACCAGCCGCCGTCGCGTGTCAGCGGCAGGATCTGATAGCCGAGCAGGGTTCCCGAGCCGAACAGTTCCCGCAGTGTCGCGACCAGGATCAGGATGACGCTGTAGCCCATGGAATGGCCGATCGCGTCGAGGATGCTGGGTCCGACCGGGTTCTGCAGCGCAAACGCCTCGGCCCGGCCGAGCACGATGCAGTTGGTGATGATCAGGCCCACGAACACGGACAACTGCTTGCTGATGTCGTAGGCATAGGCGCGCAGCAGTTCGTCCACCACGATGACCAGCGAGGCGATGATGGTGATCTGCACGATGATGCGGATGTTGGTGGGTATGTGGTTGCGGATCAGGCTGATCGCCGCGCTGGAGCACACCAGCACCGCGCTGAGCGCGAGACACATCATCAGCGAGGGCGCCAGCTTGGCGGTCACCGCCAGCGCGGAACAGATGCCGAGGATCTGCAGGGTGATGGGGTTGTTGTCCACCACCGGTTCGAACAGTATGCGCCTGTTTTCCTGGTTCATGACATTTCTCCGCCTGCCCGCAGCCGCTCGAGGAAGGGACCGAAGCCCTGCTCTCCGAGCCAGTAGCGCAGCAGATTGTTCACGCCGTTGCTGGTCAGGGTGGCTCCCGCCACGGCGTCGACCTGGTAGCGGGCTTCGGGCGAGGCCGGGTTGACGCCGCCCCTGATGACGCCGAGACGCAGTTTGCCCTGTTCGTCGAACGCCAGCTTTCCGGGAAACTGCGCTTGCCAGGCAGGGTTCTCGATGAAGTCGCCCAGACCCGGCGTTTCGCCGTGTTCATAGAAGGTCAGGCCGGTGACGGTCCTGCCGTCGCCGGCCAGGGCGATCAATCCGTGCATGGTGGACCACAGGCCGTAGCCGTAGACCGGCAGTACGACGGTCTTGATGCGTTCGCCGTCCCGCACCAGAAAGACCGGCGCCTGGTTGGGTCGCCGCTTGATCCTGGCCGGGTCCTCGTCAGGACCGAGTGCGCGGCTGGTGGCCGGATCGCGGGATGCGGCGCGCGGATCGAAGCTCGCCGGATCGATGCTGTCGTCGAACTTGCCGGAGTCGAGGTCCACGATGCGGGCTTCGATATGCTGCCGGAACAGCGCCTCGACCTGTTGTGCGTTGTCCGCCTGGAAACCGGCTACGCTGACGATCTGTTTCCTGACGGCGAGCGCCTGGTTGCGGTCCTGCAGCGGCTTGAGCAGTACGGCGGCGCCGGACACCAGCACCGAGCACACCAGACACAGGGTGATCGCCACGGCAAGTATCTTGCCGGGGTCGTCGTTGGGGCGTGAGAAGAGCCACAGGCTGCGGGCCGTGCCCGCCTGCGCGGCGTCAGCTGGCATGGCGGCGTATCCTCCTGCGGATGTTGGTCTGGATGACGAACCAGTCGATGAGCGGGGCGAACACGTTGCCGAACAGGATCGCCAGCATCATCCCTTCCGGGAATCCCGGGTTCAGCACCCGGATAAGCGTCACCATCACGCCGATCACGGCGCCGTAGATCCAGCGTCCGACGTCGGTCATCGCGGCGGAGACCGGATCGGTGGCCATGAAGACCATGCCGAAGGCATAGCCTCCCAGCACCAGGTGCCAGTACCAGGGCATGGCGAACATTGCGTTGGTCTGGCTGCCGATGCTATTGAACAGGAGGCTGGTGCCGATCATGCCCAGCATCACCCCGGCCATGATGCGCCAGGAGGCCACCCGGGTGAAGATCAGAATGGCGGCGCCGATGAGGCAGGCGAGCGTCGAGGTCTCGCCCATCGACCCCATGATGTTGCCCATGAAGGCGTCGGTCCAGGTCATCCCGGCGTTGATGATGGCGGACACGCCGCCTTCCTTGGCCAGGTACAGGGCGGTGGCGCCGCTGTAGCCGTCGACCGGCACCCACACGGCGTTGCCCGACATGTGTGAGGGGTAGGCGAAAAACAGGAACGCCCGTCCCACCAGCGCGGGATTGAGGAAATTCTTGCCGGTGCCGCCGAACACTTCCTTGCCGATCACCACGCCGAAGGAAATGCCGATCGCCACCTGCCACAGGGGGATGGTCGCGGGCAGCGTGAGTGCGTAGAGCAGCGAAGTGACGAAGAAGCCTTCGTTGATCTCGTGGTTGCGCACCAGGGCGAACAGCACTTCCCAGAAACCGCCCGCGATCAGCGTGACGATGTAGACCGGCAGGACATACAGCGCACCGTGCCATAGGCAGGCCCACACACTGGCCGGATCGATGCCGATGCCGAGCCGCGCTAGCAGCGTGCCTCGCCAGCCCTCGGCCACCTGCAGCCCCAGTGAGGCCAGCGCGGCGTTGGCCTCGTGGCCGATCATGTACATGGCCATCAGGAAGCACGGTGTGGCGGCGAAGACCACGATAATCATCAGCCGCTTGAGATCAATTCCGTCGCGGACATGCGGCGCGCCGGCGGTGACATTGGCCGGGGTGTAGATAAACGTGTCGACGACCTCATAGAGGGCGCTGAACCGCTCCAGTGGTCCGCCGCGGCTGAACAGCCGCTCGATGCGATCCATATAGTGTCTGTATGATGCCATCAGCCCTCTTTCCTGATGTTCCGCAGGTTGTCGCGCAAAATCGTGCCGTAGTCGTACTTGCCGGTATCGACGAAGGTGCACAGCGCCAGGTCTTCCTCGTCGAGCTCCAGGCAGCCCAGCGCCTGGGCGGCCTCGGTGTCCTGCACGACCAGCGCGCGCAGCAGCTGGGTCGGCAGGATGTCGAGCGGCATGACCCGTTCGAAGACGCCGGTCGGTACCATCGCCCGCGGGCTGCCGTTCTGTGAGGTTGTCAGCCGGAACTTGCGCCTGCCGAGGAAAGTGGAAAGGAACACCTTGCTGGCCGAATATTTATTGATTCCGGGGGCCATCCAGCCGAGGAGCTCGCGTTCGCGTCCCTCGCGCAGGACGGATAACTGCTGGTGATACCGCCCGAGGAATGCCGTTCTGCCGACGGCCTGGTGTCCGGAAAGGACCGAGCCGGAGACGACCCGCGATTCCCCGGGCTGCAGCTGGTCCCTGACCAGATCGTTAGTGCTGGCGCCGAGTCGGGTGCGTATCAGACGCGGGTTGGACACCGCCGGCCCGCACAGGGCGATGATGCGCTCGGGAGACAGGCGCCCGGTGGTAAACAGCCGGCCGATGGCGATCACGTCCTGGTAATTCAGGTGCCACACGCTGCGTTGCGCGCTGACCGGCGCCAGGTAATGGATATGGGTTCCCGGGAGTCCTGCGGGGTGGGGCCCGGAAAATTCCGTGACCTGGAGGTTCGCGATGCTGCCGGTGGGAATGGCGGCCCCGTCCGCCTTGCAGACATGGACCTTGCCCGGGATCAACCGGCTGAGCACCGTCAACCCGTTGCTGAAGTCCTCGGGGGCGTCGGCGATGATGACCACGGGATCCGCCGCCAGCGGGTTGGTATCGATGGCCGTGACGAATAGCGCGTGGGGCTCGGTTTCCGGATTGGCGACCAAGCTGTAGGGGCGTGTCCTGAACGACAGCCACAGACCGGAGGCGAGCAGGTTTTCCCTGACCTGCGTCGCATTCAGCCCGGCGAGTTCATCCGGCCGCCAGGCATTGAAGGTTTCCTCTTCATCGCCCTCCAGGCGTATTGCGATGGTTTCGAGGAAGCGCCGGGTGCCGCGTTCGATGTATTCGACCACACCGCTGCCGGGCGATGTGGTGGTCACCGAGGTGAGCTGCTTGCCGCGCACCAGCGGCTGGCCGAGCTTGACCCGGTCGCCCTCGCTGACCAGCAGGGTGGGCAGGCGCTTGTAGGCATGATAGTCCCGGCCCAGCACGCCCACAGTTTGCACCGCCGGGGCCGGATGGATCTTCTGTTCCGGGGCCCCCGCAATAGGGATATCGAGACCCTGTTTGATGCGTATCATGATTTTTTTTGTTTACGGCTTCAGGCAAACGCCAGCTAATGATGATCGGGTTAACGGGCTGCATAGCGTAGAAGGTCGTGCCGCGCAACGCAACCGGGAGCGTTGCGGCGGCCCTGCTCAATCGCCGGTATGTTTCCGGATGCAATTCCTTTGCCACCTGCCGCGCTGGCGGGCCGGGTAGTCGGATCGCCGCGACTCGGGGTCGACGCGGCGGCGGCCGCGGGGATATGCCATCACCACGCTGAAGCGTGCCTTACCGGTCGGCGAGAGGAGGCGCTGACATCATTGAAAACTGCCGGCGAAGCTGGTGAGCAACGCGCCCAGGATTACGACGGTGGCGGCGGGGAGCAGGCGGCGAGGTGCGGGCTGCAGCCGTATAAGCAGCAGACCGGCGATGACGGCGCTTACGTCATAGGTGATGCGGCTGAGTGTGGCGGCCTCGCTGTTCGAGAGCGCCAGTCCAAGGGCCAGCAGGAACAGCAGAAACAGCAGTTTTGCACCGGCGTAGGTCTTTCGCGCACCAAAACGGACCGCGAAGGACAGTTTGCCTGCCTGCCGGTCGGTGTCGATCTGTGGAGGCTGGTGCGATAGCAGCAGCGCCACCGAGAGGGCGAAAAACGCGATGCTGCCGAAGACGCCGACGGTGACCGGCTGACTGGCGACGATCAGCCACAGGCCGCCGAATACACCCGGGCCGTAGCATAGCCCGGTTACCCATTCGCCGAAATGGGTGTAGGACAGTGGGCGGCTGCCGGAATTGTAGAGGTAGCCGAGCAGTACCAGCGGGGCGGCGGCAGGCGCGATCCAGATCCTGGACGCCGCGACCAGCACGGCCAGTCCCAGCAGGGCGCCGAGCACCAGGCTGGTATAGCCATGGATGGCGGCTACACGCGGGATTTCGTCGTGAAAGCGCACCCAGCTGTTGTGTTTGTCGATGTCGGCGCCGAGGCGCCAGTCGCTCACGTCATTGAGCACGTTGATGGCATGCTGAAGCAATACGACGGCCAGGGTGGCGGTGCCGACCTCGGCCAGTTGGCGACCCTGTATGCCCGTCAGCAGCCAGACTGCGGCTCCGGGCAGGATCGAGATGAGATAGATGGGGGGATCAAGCGCCTGCCACCACCTTACCCTGGTATTAACCATCGGCGGGGTGGCAGGACTTGATTGCGAGGCCGTCAGGCCATGGCGGGTTCGGGTGAGACCGTGAAGTATTCCTGCAGTGCGGAGCGGAACCAGTTGGCATGCTGGTGTTCCGAATCGATGACCTTCTGGTAGACGGCAGCGGCGGCGGGATTGTCGGAGGCATTGGCCTGGTCGCGGAAATGCGGATAGATATCGATGTATTCGCGTTCCTCGACCCGGATCGCCACCCGCAGTGCCTTTTCCACCACGCCTTCAGGGTTCATGCCGATCAGCTTGTCGCAATTGGCTTGTATGGTGGTCAGGGCATCGATGGCCCGCTGGGTGTCTTCGCCGCGCGTCGGGATTCCCATGCTCTGGTAGAGTTCGCGCAGCCATACCGAGTGCAGTTTCTCTTCACCGGCGACCTTGCGGAACAGCGTGGCCAGCTTGGGGTAACCCGCCTGCTGTGCCCAGCGTGCGAATTCCGGATACATGATCTGGTTTTCGTACTCCTCCACATCGACGAAGGATTCCGCCGTTGCGTTCAAATCGCTCCCCTGGCGTGCAGCAGCGAAGCACTCGAAAATCATGTCTTCGGTGATTTCTGTCATTTTCAGAACTCCTCAATTTAGGTATGGAAGTGGTGGTGAAGTGGTCGACGGCATCAAAACGCACGCATAGGCTACTGCGCGGTGGGGTGGTGTGCAAGCACGAAGACCGTATCTTTCGCGGATCTCTGCTCAACGGGATGGTCAACTATGGTGCATGCCTGCATCACGGGCGATGTGGTGGATGGAAATCCCGGGAGCGTCGCGACGGTACCCGTCCCGCAAACGGTGATGCTAGTATGTGGACGACAGCTCTGCCCGTCCACGGTGGTAACCCCTTGATATACCGGTGGAACACCAGGATCCGTGGCGGAAGGCGGTAATTTGCCAGCGTAGAACACTTCCGTATGGATTCCGGAATTTCGCGGCTGATGGTCTTTAATGATGTCATAAACAACACGGGAGGGGACCGCAGATCATGCCAGTGACCGACCCCGGGAACGGTGCCTCCGAGACGGCGCCCCCCAATGTTATGGTGATTTTCGGCGGCACCGGGGATCTGACCCGGCGCAAGCTGTTTCCCGCCCTGCATCATCTCTGGAAGGAAAAGCTCAGTCCCGAGCGGTTTGCCGTAGTCGGCATTGGCCGCGACAAGCTGACCGAGGCGGCCTACCGGGACATGCTGGATACCGCGGTGCGTGAGCATTACGGCGAGGGGTTCGACGAATCCGTCTGGGTAGAGATGCTGCGCACCGTGCATTACCTCCCGGGCGAGCTCGCCGACCAGGAGCTGTACACGCGTCTGGATGAATTGCTGCAGCAAATCACCAGTGAGAGCCAGATCGCGCCCAACTATTTCTTTTATCTCGCCACACCGCCGGGCTTCTTCGCCGAAATCGCCGTGCGTCTCGGTCATGCCGGCTTGCTGAATGAGAGCAGTGATCACTGGCGGCGGGTGGTGGTGGAAAAGCCTTTCGGCCGTGACCTGCGATCTGCACTGGAACTGAACCGTCAGCTTCATCAGGTGATGAGTGAACACCAGATCTATCGAATCGACCACTACCTGGGCAAGGAGACGGTGCAGAACATCCTCGCCTTCCGCTTCGCAAACAGCACCGTAGAGCCGATCTGGAACCGTCGCTATATCGATCATGTGCAGATCACGGTGGCGGAATCCCTGGGCGTGGAAAAACGCGGCGGCTATTACGACCAGGCCGGCGCTTTGCGTGACATGATCCCGAACCACCTGCTCGCACTGCTGGCGGTGGTTGCGATGGAGCCGTCCAATTCCTTCGATCCGGATGCGATTCGCGACGAGCAGATCAAGGTGTTGCGGGCGATCCAGCCGATCGCCCATGACGAGGTGCTGACCGCCACGGTGCGCGGCCAGTATGGCGCCGGTACCCTGCCGGGAGGCGTCCATGTACCGTCCTATCGTAACGAACCCAAAGTTGCCCCCGATTCCAAAACCGAGACCTACGCGGCCATGCGCCTGATGATCGACACCTGGCGCTGGGCGGGCGTGCCCTTCTACCTGCGCACCGGCAAGCGACTGCCCGGACGTTTCACCGAGGTGGTAATCCAGTACCAGCATGCCCCGAATTTCATGTTCCGCGACTCCCTGGTGAAGCGTGAGAATGTCCCCGCCAATTCGCTGGTGCTGCGCATCCAGCCCAATGAAGGCATTGGTCTGAACTTCAACGCCAAGGTGCCCGGTCCCACGGGCCACCTCGGCACCGTGGATATGGACTTCAGTTACGCCGAGCATTTCTCGACCGCACCGACGACCGGCTACGAGACCCTGCTCTACGACTGCATGACCGGTGATGCCACGCTGTTCAAACGGGCTGACAACATCGAGGCGGCCTGGGCGCTCATGGATCCGGTGCTGGATGTCTGGTCGGCGTTGCCGGCACGGGATTTTCCCAACTACGTCTCCGGGAGCTGGGGGCCTGAGGCGGCGGACCAGTTGCTTGTCCGTGACAGCCGGTCGTGGCGGCCGTGTGGCATTTGCCAAGAGGCGAGCCCGTGACGCCGGACGGCCGGGAACTGGCTGGAGCCGCGTATCCTGCGCGCTGGCATGTGTTTGCCGACGCCGGGGTGTTGTCGCGAGCCGTCGCCGAGCATATCCAGCAGCGCTCCCGTGAGGTCATCGCGCAGCGCGGCGAGTTCAGGATCGTGCTCGCCGGAGGCACCACGCCGGAAGCGATCTACCAGCGGCTCACGGGCCTCGACACTGACTGGTCGCGCTGGCTGATCTATTACGGGGATGAACGCTGCGTGCCCGCGAACCATGCGGAGCGCAACAGCCTCATGGCGGCACGCAGCTGGCTCGACCGCGTGCCGATCGCCGCGGAAAACATTTTCCCGATTCACGCGGAAGCCGGCGCGCAAATCGCTGCCCGCGCGTATGCCAACATCGTCAGGGATGCTCTCCCGTTCGATCTGGTTCTCCTCGGTATGGGTGAGGACGGCCACACTGCCAGCCTTTTCCCGGGGCATGCGCATGACCCTGCCGAACTCGTGCATGCCGTGCACGATGCCCCCAAGCCGCCGCCGGACCGCGTCAGCCTGGGACTGGAGGCCCTGAATGATGCCGATGAGGTGGTTATCCTGGTAACCGGGGAAGGCAAGCGGGAAACCGTCTCGCGCTGGAGGGCGGGTGCCGACCTGCCGGTAGCGCAGGTCCAGGGACGCCATGGCGTGGATGTCTACATCGATGCGGCCGCCAATGGGGGCGGCGCAGCCTGAGGCAGAGGTGACCGGTGGCCATGAAATTCCGGGGCAGGGAACTATGGCGCTGACTTTTTATCGATCCACAAAGCAATAAACTCGTCGCAAAGAGCGCAAAGTTTTTAAATTGTCTTTGACAAGGAATTTCTCTGTATCTTTTGCGTCTCTCTGGTGAAAACGGTGTTTATGAATGAACAATAACTTTAACCCTTTCGCGGACAACAGCGAACTATGAATACTGCCTATAAGATCCAGTCCGGCTTCCGCTATCCGGCCGGGGCGACGCCGGTAGCGGGTGGTGTCAATTTCTCGATCTACAGCCAGCATGCCGCCCAGGCCGAGCTGTTGCTGTTCGAGGGACCCCGCAGCCTGCAGCCCTTCCAGATAATCCCGCTGGAACCGCGCGGGCATCGCACATTTTTCTTCTGGCATGTGCTGGTCGTGGACCTGCCGGTTGGCACCTACTATGCCTGGCGCATGGATGGACCGGACGACCCTGCCAGCAGCGGGCTGCGCTTCGATCGGGAGAAGGTGCTGCTCGATCCCTGGGCCCGGGCGGTGAGCGATGCGCTCTGGAATCGCAAGCGTGCATCGGAGCCCGGCGACAACCTTGAGACCTCGATGCGCGGCGTGGTCGTGGCGGACGTCTATGACTGGGAGGACGATGAACCGCTCGGCTGTCATGATCCCGAGAAGGCGGTCATCTATGAGCTGCATGTCGATAGCTTCACGCGGCATGCGGGTTCGGGTGTCAGGCATCCTGGCACCTTTCTCGGTCTGATCGAGAAAATTCCCTACATCAAGGCGCTCGGCGTCACGCATGTGGAACTCATGCCGGTCATGGCCTTTGACCGCCAGGACGTTCCGCCCGGGCCGGAGGCGCTGGGACTCGGCAATTACTGGGGATACAGCACGCACAGTTTCTTCAGCCCCCATCCGGGTTACTGCGTGGCAGAGGACGCCGTCGTGCATCGCGACGATTTCCGCGACCTGGTCAAGTCCCTGCACGAGGTCGGCATCGGCGTCATCCTCGACGTGGTGTTCAACCACACCGCCGAGGGCGGGATCGGCGGCCCGACGATCAACTTCAAGGGGATCGGCAACGACACCTTCTACCACCTCGACCCTATGGACCGGCGCAATTACCGCGATTACACCGGTGTCGGCAATACCTTCAACTGCAACCACCCGCTGGCGGCGAGGTTCATCGTCGAGTGCCTGGAATACTGGGTCCGTGAAATGCACGTCGACGGCTTTCGCTTCGACCTGGCAAGCGTGCTCTCCCGCGGCGAGGATGGCCAGCCGCTGTACCATGCGCCGGTGCTGTGGAACATCGAGTTCTCGGAAGCGCTTTCCGATACGCGCATTATCGCCGAGGCCTGGGATGCCGCGGGCCTCTACCAGGTAGGTGATTTCCCCGGCTTTCGCTGGGCGGAATGGAACGGCCATTACCGTGATGTTATCCGCCGCTATGTCCGCGGCGACAAGGGTCTGGTGAGCGAGCTGGCCATGCGCCTCAGCGGTAACAGCGACCTCTACCAGTCGCAGGACCGATCGCCGATGAACAGCATCAATTTCGTCACTTGCCATGACGGCTTCACACTGCAGGATCTGGTGAGCTACAACCGGAAGCACAATGAGGCCAATGGCGAGGACAACCGTGACGGCAGCAATAACGAATGCAGCTGGAACTGCGGTCACGAAGGCGAAACCGGGCAGGCGGCCATCCACGAGCTGCGCCACCGCCAGACCCGGAACTTTATAGCGATACTGATGCTCAGCCAGGGTGTGCCCATGCTGCTGGCGGGCGATGAGGTGCGGCGCACCCAGCAGGGCAACAACAATCCCTGGTGCCAGAATAATGCTATCAGCTGGTTCGACTGGAATCTGCCGGAGGCGAATCACGACATGCTGCGGTTTACGCGGCTGATGATCGCCTTTCGCCGGCGCCACGCCTGCCTCATGCACCGGCGCTTCCTCACCGGTCAGGCGCGCGACGGCTTCCGGTTCCCGGACGTCAGCTGGCACGGCATCAGTCTGCACAAGCCGTTATGGGATCATGACGACGCACAGGTGCTGGCCTTTACGCTGGGACGGGTCAGGCCATCGGATGAGGATCTGCATATCATTCTGAACATGGGGAAACCGGACCTGGAAATGCCCCTTCCGGAGAACCCTGGCCATCAGTGGTGCCGCGCCGTGGATACGGCCTGTGATTCGCCGCAGGACATCCTGGAGCCGTCGATGCAGGTCACGCAGTCCGACCTGGTCTATGTCGTGCGTTCCCGCAGCGTGGTCGTCTTCGAAAGTCGCAAGAAAGAGCCTGAATAGTTTTCTCCGCTACGGGTCGATTCAACGTCCCGGTGCTAAACTGGCAGGCGCGGGCGTCGATAACAAACTGGTGCGTGATCGAACAGCAACCGGGAGGACGAGAATCCGCGCTAACGCATCCGTGTCAATACCGGGATCTGGTCACAGATGTGGCAATAACTCCTTGTATATTGCTGGATTAATATGCGTTTATTACCTATGATTGGACGACTGGGAGGTTGCACGCGAGCGTACCGGCCGGAACGGTATCTTTCCGCATCCCTTCCAGGTTCCGAAACCGCGTGCTTCGGGGATCACTGACAGAGAGAGGTTAGTACAATGCGCAGAATGAACAGGAAACTGATGTCCTACCTGGCAGCCATCATGCTCGTCGTTACCACTAACGTGGTTGCATCCAGCTCAAATGGAGTCACTTACGACGAACATACGGAAGCGCCTACAGCGGGCAGCATGCTGGCGGATACCGTGATGGTACGACCGCTCACGCTGGTTGGTACCGCGGTTGGCGTGGTCGCTTTCGTCGTCACGCTGCCCTTCAGCGCCCTCGGCGGCAACGTGGGAGAGGCCGGACAACTCCTGGTGGTTGACCCGGCGAAATATACCTTCATCCGGCCGCTCGGCGTATTCTAGCTTACGCCTGTTCGCGCGCAGCACTGTCTCGCCGTGCCTGGAGCCCGGCGAGACAGGCGTTCATTTCACCCGCATCGGCCTGTCACACATCAGAGTCACCTGCGTTGAGGCGGCCTGCCTCGCCGTTGCCGCACGGGCGCTAAACGGCTAATCTTTTCCACTTTCGCCACCAAATATTACGCGATGGAGCGTCACCCTCCGGTGGGGCGCCGCGTAACACGACCGGCAGACCTCCGGCCCTGACCCCGCGGGATGTCGCAGCCCGGTCTATGGTCGCGGATTCGGCATGACGGCAATGGCGCAGCCCTGACAGAGGAGCAACGAGGGATATGATACGCAGCATGACGGCCTTTGCCAGGCAGGAGGTCGATACCACCCTGGGGTCTCTGTCCTGGGAAATCCGCTCCGTGAATCACCGCTACCT
>JBAVKA010000080.1:0-4760 GCA_049688075.1 Gammaproteobacteria bacterium | reverse complement strand
AGTGAACGCTGAGCAATCCTCGAAAAGGACGTTGCACAGGCCGACCCGTCCACCCATGCGGGGAAGGCTGACACGTCTGGCGAAGTGAGCGAAACAAGCAGTCAGACGCTGTGCCGGGGTAGTGGCGACAGCATGCACACAAGGGAGACGCAGGCAACACGGGAAGCCCGATAGCGTGGTCGGTCGTGGCGATCAACCTGAGGCCGGTGACGGTCAGAGAGGGCGCTATGGGGTGGCGGAAAGGCCCGTACTACCGGGGAAGCCGGGTAATGCCGGTGGAGGGAAGGGGCCTTGGTTCAAGACGGGTGCTGGAAGTGGCGAGGCACAGGAGATTGGGGCAACCCTAGTAAACTCCGGCAATGTGCGAGAGCTGCGGAAGGTGCCACAGGCTGAAGCGAAGGAAGAACCCGGGTTGCGGCTCGGGAAGCCAGTGACCGCCCAGGTGGTGGCATTGGCGGTTATGTGCATAACGTACGATCGGTGTACGTCGGGGTAACACGGCCCTGTGCGGTGGTCGGGCGAATTGCGGATGACCTTTCGTGTGCAAAGGCATGCTGTCTTGTCCGAGAGCCGGATGCGGTAGCTCTGCATGTCCGGTTCGATGAGGAGGATGTGGAAACGGAGCGATGGTATGGCTATTGAGGCACCGACAGACGAAAGGGGCGGCAACAGATAGGCTGTAACCTTAGGCCACCGCGCCACATCCTTACTCTACTGACTCCCGTCCTTTAACGAAATCTTATATAAGCGTCTCGTGTAGGACAGGGATCGGCCAGAACACGACATTCAGTACTAACAAAAACGGCGACCACCGAATGAACGATGGTCGCCGTGTAGATTCTTCCATGAATACCGCCCAACGAAAAATACATTGCCTACAAAGCAAGACAATTAGGGAAACTACTTACTCAGCACGGATAGTGTCAGTGGTCGTGAAGGTCGCATTCTGGCTAAACCTTGCTTATAGCGGTTTCAAATACTGTCCGCTCGTACCATAGGACAATATACAGATGCCTCACCACTCACTACTTAATTTAGTCGGTGACTCAGTCTCTCCCCAAGTTTATTATCTCTGACTCATTAAACACACTGCTTTGAGCCTCGGCGTGCTGCGCGTTTATATGTTCAATCTTCGCAGATGCCGCCACAGGGGCAAAGCAACCATGGACAGGTGACATGAATCCGAAATATTGGTGGCATTTCAGTATTTTTTTCGTAGTGGTAATTTCCATCCTTATGGAGTTTATGGAGAGAGACAAGTTTGATCCTGAATCCTTGCCTCCCCCTGCTGCCGGGACAACTACAGTAACTACTCTCACAAAGAATACCTGTGAGGGTGTCATCTATAGTATCTCTGAAGACGGTATCAAGTATGTTCGTGAATCCGGCGGAGGCACACTGCTGGCGGCTGAGTTAGATAACAAAATTGGCTTTTACCATTTAGACAGGTTTGGGGGGTTGGAAAATGTTGACGAGGCTGAAATAGATACCGAAACACCGAAAATACTTGAATATGCATTGATCAACTGCGATGCAAGGTACAACCCCTCGGGGGTAATTTTTGCCTTAAGGTAAACTGCCGTACACTGCAAACTATCAGCCGCGTGAGCTTATGCTGGCTGAATATAGCTAATGTCGGACATTCTTATCGCTATCGTCAAATGACTGCTTGGTAAACTGGGGGCGTCCATGTATGCCGGGGGTCATTTAAGTCGCTGTATTTTTCCTGGGTATCGTCCCAGCAGTCCCAGCAGCTCACCGCTGAACAACCTAGCTACGGCAATTAACGATTTGAATGCCACGCTGAGATCGCCAGTGCAAACAGCCATGATTGGCTGCAAACGTAAATTAGCACATCAGGCAATATACTGGGATTATGGTAATTACGTACAAATGAACATCTTTCCCGTTACCTGGAAATTACGATATTGGCCTGATTCCTGCCTCAGATAAAATTGGCCACTTTCAGGCGACGGCCAAACGCTATAGTAAGCCATAGATTTACATAGATGGTCCCGCTGTTGCCCTCACGCGAAATCACAGTGTGAGCCGGACAGCCCTCTATGAATTGCACCAAGGGACTCCGATCCCTCGGTCCGAACGCCATAACGCTATGATTTCAGAGAGAGATGGTGGGCCCGCCAGGACTCTAACCTGGGACCAAGGTAAATTCACAGTGGCCACAATTCAACCATTGGCCGGTCCAGACAGCCGTTTAATCACGTACAAATACGTATTCCGCGCAGAGTCAGCCGATACGCGTGAATAATGAAGGATGATGACCACCGAGCTGCTGGATCGCCCGATGCATCATTGCCTCAATATCGAGACCGGCAATGAGATCCGGGCAGATCATGCTGAACCCGGATCAACTTTCGCTGCAAAACAACAACCTTGTAATTCCGAGTACAAAACGCCCCCCGGAGTGCAGACGGGCGATGTGGCCTGATGAGGCGAACGAGACCTTCTGTGGAACTGAAGCTCTCTCAAAGTGTAGTCGAGCGAAGCAAGTCTGCATTGTAAAAACGCCGAGGTACAAGGCATAAGAGATACAAGGATGCTGGGAAATTGGCAAAAAAGCATGATACTTCAGGGGCAACTACGACCTGCTACAATCAAATTGCGGGAGTTTCTATCCGCCGATGATGGCAGTGCACTTGGTTACCGAATTTGCTGTCCACATTACATATAATACAACCAGATGAGGATATAGAGATGAATAAGCTGAGCAAAACATTGTGTGTCGCTGCCATTGCCGGTGCCATGGCGATTCCGTTCACAGCAGCCCAGGCGTGGTGGGGCGGCGGTCCTTGGAATAATGGCTGGGGTAATGATGGCTGGGGTGACGGTTCCGGTGATTTCGACTTTAACATGAGCGGTGGCGCTCACGGCAGTGGCTATGGTCGTGGGTATGGCCGTGGGTATGGCCGGGGTTACGGCTATGGCTACGGTGGTTATCCGTATGGCGGTTGGGGTGGTCCCTACGGGGGTTGGGGCGGCCCCTATGGGGGTTATCCCGGCGCCTATGGCGCCCCGTATGGGTACGCACCCCCGGCGGTCGCACCTGCACAACCTGCCGCACCGGAAACTAGCCAGTAATCCGGCCGGAAATCCACACGAGCCTGCACAGGGATGTGTTGGTTCGTATTAATGGGTGATCAACCTGTCTTCATCGTTAAATCATCGCTGTTCATATCCACTTTTGCCAATGCCGAACAGGGCCAATGACTCAAATTCACGCGGAGCAGCTTATGCGTAGTAAATCCGGCAACGAGGGTGCGCATGGGAGCAAGAGTGCGTGCGGAAGTGTGGTCAGGGATTGGCGCAGGGGTGAAAGCGGGCATCAGCGCAGGCACAAGCGCAGGTGCGGTGGCGGGGGCAGGAGCAGAAGCGGCCGCAAGGCCGATGGTTGGGGCTGGCGTAGAAGCCTGAATGGGAGCGGGAATAAGCGTTGGGGTCGGAGCTGGGGCTGGTGCTGGTGCTGGAATCGGAGCTGGAGTGGCCGCCCTGGCCGGTGAGGTGTAGATATGCACAGAATAGTGAATCACTCTTGCACTGAAACTTCATTAAATTGCATTTGAATTAATACATATAGGAATTTATGGCCTCAGCAGCTTTACGAAAAATTGCAAATCTGAGTCAAACGAGCATGCAATTAAACAGTGAGAACACTGTTATTACTCTGAGCAGGCAATTATGTGCTTTTCTTCAAACTCCACTTCGTCGCCCAGATTCAAACCTTGATACTCAACTTCGTAACTCGGTTCAAAGCCGTAAATAATGCCCGTGAATCGAGATGAGCCCACCGCTATAACGCTTTTGACGAGGACATATTCGTCGTCTTTTCGCAGTGAGACAGAATCTCCATCACTAACAGCAGTTTTGGTAGGCTGACCGGGGATATGGTTGGTAGAGAAAACGATGGCCTGAACCTCGTTCCTTTCATCAAACATGGTGTCCCTCCTTGGTTGCGCAACTCGGTGACTCTACATTGGACATGTTAGAAATACGCTAGACGAGATCATGTGCTTTTCTAATCAGCACTACTAACTATCATTGTTGAATGGCGGAGGAATAGAGACCTGCACACTTGCCCGGCTGCGAGAACTGAACCCCTTCACTTTCGACTGCATATTTCTTGGTTTACACAGCAGCCGATGCGCCCGCCACGATGGTCCGAGGGGCTCCGATCCCTTGGTCCGAATGCCATAACGCTATGATTTCAGAGGGAGATAGTGAGCCCGCCAGGACTCGAAACTGTGCCCAAGGGATTATGAGTACCCGTGCCTCATTGTTTTGGCGTCTGAAAGCCGAAGAAGCCCAAACGCATTTCTGCCGACCCGTCTGCTGTCCGATCCCGACCGTGCCAGAGCCGAACCCTTTCCGAACACGGGGTGGTTTTCTCACTGAAAAATTGATCGTGCTCATCGAGTTGCGGGTCCGAATCGACCGAGCCGGACTGAACGAGTTGAGCTGTCGACGCAGGCGGCGTGGGGGACCAATCAATGTCTTGTTCTTGGCCAACTCGGAAAATTAGCCAACCCTTCTATTCGTATCGGCTAATTGGCAGGAGGCGATCCAGGCTAATGGGATGGTCGCCCCTTCCTGAAACGGCATCTAAGTGCCAAAGTGGGCATTGCGATGTTCCACCAACCAGGAGAGGCGACCATGATGAAGATTACGACAATCGGGCTGGATCCGGCAAAGAGCGTTATCCAGGTACATGGGATAGATGAGCAAGGCAAGACGGTGGTAAGGAA
>JBAVKA010000079.1:0-2878 GCA_049688075.1 Gammaproteobacteria bacterium | reverse complement strand
TTGCGCCCGAGCACGAACGGGCGGATGGCATTCTCAGCACCATTGTTGTCGATCTCCAGCCGACCGTCGTCCAGGTAGCGGATCAGCTTGTCCCATTCGTTGTGCAGGTAGTTCAGCGCCTTGCCGGTCGCGCTCGTCGGCGGCACCTGCGGCAGGGCTTCATCCAGCCAGCTGCGCAGTTCATTAAGGATCGGCCGGGCATGCCGCTGGCGATGGGCGTGACGGTCTGCCGGTGTCAGCTTCCGTGCCTGCTTCTCAACCCGGTACAGGTTCCGGATCAGGGCGAGCCCGCGGTGCGCGTTACCCGCTGGCTGTTTCTTGCCCTGCGCCTTGACCGCCTCATCGAACTTGCGCCGGGCATGCGCCATACAACCCACGTGCGCAAGACCATTCACTGCAACGACCGCGTTGTAGCCATCATAGCCATCCGTTTGCAGATAGCCCGTGAAGCCTGCCAGTAGGCGTTTGGGTACTTCGGCACCCCGACCCGGATCATAGTCATACAGCACCACCGGCTGCGCCGGCGGCCCACCCCGCTGCAGCCACAGGTAGGACTTCGATTGTGCGGCTCGTCCCGGCTCCTTCAGCACCTGCACCGGCGTCTCGTCCATCTGCAGGATGTCATAGACCAGCAAGCGCTCGCGCAGCAGGTTGATCAGCGGCTGGATCAGGGTGCCGGCCTGGATCATCCAGTTCGCCAGCGTGGCACGGGGTAACTCCACGCCGATACGGCTCAGGATCGCCTCCTGCCGGTAGAGCGGCAACGCATCCTGGTACTTCGAGACCGTGATGTGCGCCAGCAGGCCCGGGGAGGCCAGGCTTTTGGGGACCGGCTGCGGCGGCAGCGCCGCCGTCTTGATGCACTGGCCGCAGCGGCAGGCATACTGCTTGCGGATATGCCGGATCACCTGGATCCTGGCTGGAATGATATCCAGCTGCTCGGAGGTTACTGCACCGATCTCGGCCAGGGGGTGACCATCATGCGGACAGACCCGCTCATTGTCCGGCAGCTCATGGATAACCTCGATCCGGGGCAGTGCCTCGGGCAACGGCTTGCGGCCCCGTTTGCGGCGCGTGCGCCCAGGGACCGTGATCGGCTCATCTTCCGCAGGGACTGCAGCCTCAACCTCGGCTTCGTCGAACAGGCGGATCTGATCCGGTGAGAGCTTCTCGCTGCTGGCCGCATAACGTCGGGCCAGGGCAAGGTTCAGTTGTTCCTGGAGGTTCAGTACCCGTGCCTGAAGCTGTTCATTCTTCTGAACAACCGCTTGCTTGTCTGCTTGCAGTTGTTCATTGCGAACAACCTGATCAGCGACCAGTGACTTCAGTGCATCAACGTCATTCGGTAACTGATCCAGTGCAATCGGCATGTGCTGCATTGTACCGGATGCACAGGAAAAAGGCCTATAAAACACTGGAAAAATGCAACCGCTCATGCGGTTGCAGGCGCATCACATCATAGCCATCCAGCAGCCAGTTCAGTTGCTGACCGGTTAACGTGATCACATGACCTTCAACCTTGCGGGGCCACTTGAAGCGCGCCCGTTCCAGACGCTTCTGCCACAGACAGAAGCCGTTGCGCTCCCAGTACAGAACCTTGACCTTGTCACGGAAGCGAGTTTCATAGTGCATCTCTCCTATCAAAGTCCAGGAAGCTTCAGAGTCTTTTCGTCTTGTAATACAGCAAAATTGCGTGGGCGTCTGGCAACGATTCCCCGCACGCCTATCTTTACGGCTTCGGATTCCAGTGCAAGCACCGGCACTTGCCAAGGCGCCGAAGGCATGAGCTGTTTTGCTGGCAGGATTCCCTCACGGATAAGCAGATGAACGGAACCCACACAGATATTCAAGCGATGTGCCGTTTCATCCACGCTGATCATCTCGACTGTAGTTGCTTTCGGATCGAATGGAGCAATCCCCAGGCGCTCGCGTAGCTCGCGCACACGCACGGTCGTCCACGATTTGCCATCAGCAGATTTGCAGCGCATGCGATTCATCGTCACCGCCAACTCCCGATCGGGCCACTGGCCGCCCAACTTTCGCATAACCACGACGGGACTGGGATGACGGTCCTCGGGGTAACGCCCACATTTCGTACGTGCGACGCGTATCTCGGTATGACGACCGCCGGTCCAGTGAACGGTGACAACTGCTTCGTTGGATGCATCGTCTAGATCGATTACGGCTTCCTGGATCAGAACGCGGGTGAGCCGCTGTTTGGTACGCGCATCGGCGCTGGGTGCGTTCCATACCGCTGGTAAATCGTGCGCGAGCGCCATCAGCGCTGCGCGGTCGATCTGAGGCCGTTGCGCGGCATTTTTCGTAAAGTCGTTCAGACGCTCCTCAAGCTGTGCAACGCGCTCCAGGCTAATGTTCCAGCGGGCTTCCAACTCGCGGGCTACCAGCCGCTTGGCAGGGTCCACACACTCGTAGCGACGTGCGGCAAGCGATGCCTCGTAACGCGCTTCCTCGAGTTCGCGTGCCGCGGCCTGCCGTAGGTCCTCATCGGCCCGTGCCGCTTGTTCAGCGGCGCGGATTGCCGCCTCTACGGCATGCTCCGAGACGGCCTCCATCATCGCTGCGGCTACAGCACGATCCACGCGAACTCCTCCGATGCCGATGCAAGACGCCATGCCTGCCAAGGCGCTGTCGCCTGGGCATTGATAGCGGTGCGCGTGACCAGAGCGCATACCGTAGAACACACGCATCATCCGTGCGCAGCGGCCGCAACGCACCAGGCCAGTCAGCAGCGCCCGACCCCCACGCGCGGACTTGCGCGACATGCGCTTTTTCATATGGGCGTTCTCGTCGATCATCCGTTGGTTCTCCTCGAACTCCGACCAACTGATATACCCAGGATGGTGATCCCGAAGCAAGA
>JBAVKA010000078.1:0-1531 GCA_049688075.1 Gammaproteobacteria bacterium | reverse complement strand
GCCCGAAAGCTGAGGCCAAGCAACTTGGCGGCGGCTGTCTTGTTGTAGCGCGTTTGCTCCAGGGCCTTCAGCAGCGCCTCTTTCTCGATGGTATCCATGTACGAATCGAGTGTCAGCGCACCGGGTTCCAGCTCCGGAATGGCTTCCTCCATCTGGTCACTATTGGCCATAGGGGTACGCGGCAATTGCAGATCGTTGGACGAGATCAAACTGCCCTCGCACAGGGTGGTGGCCCGTTCGAGGATATTCTCCAGTTCCCGAACGTTGCCCGGGAACGGGTATTGAAACAGCGCTTTCAGGGCTTCATCGGCAATCCGGTACTGTATATCGTCACGCCGGGCCAGCTGTTTCAGGAAATGCTCCGCCAGCATCGGGATATCCTCGCGGCGCTCCCGCACAGCCGGTACCTGCAGCTGGATGACGTTCAGGCGGTAATAGAGATCCTGGCGGAACTGGCCGCTCTCGACCAGTTGCCCCAGATTCTTGTGGGTGGCGGACAGGATGCGGACATCCGTCGGGATTTCCTGCTGTGCCCCGATCGGCCGCACCGCCTTTTCCTGGATGGCACGCAGCAGCTTGACCTGCATATGCAGCGGAAGCTCCGCGATTTCATCCAGAAACAGGGTGCCGCCCGCGGCTATCTGGAACAGGCCATCCTTGTCGCTGAACGCCCCGGTGAAGCTGCCTTTCTTATGGCCGAAGAACTCGCTTTCCATGAGTTCGGTGGGAATGGCACCACAGTTGACGGGCACGAACGGGCAGTCACTGCGCGGTCCCTTGGTGTGAATCAACCTCGCTACCAGTTCCTTGCCGGTGCCGGATTCGCCACTGATATAAACAGGAGCCTGGCTGCGGGAAAGTTTCTCGACCGTGGAGCGGATATTGCACATGACCTGTGATTCACCCAGCAGAGTGTCACGACTGCGCCGGTCACGCTCGGGGTAATTGCCGGCCAGCTTCAGCACGCTCCCGATCAGGTTGCGCAGCACCTGCAAGTCAACCGGTTTGGAAACGAAATCAAAGGCGCCGGCCTTGAGCGCCTCAACGGCCGACTCCATATTGCCGTAGGCGGTGATGACCGCGATGGGGACGTTAAGGTCCTCCTTCTGGATATGACGCACCAGGTCGATTCCGTTGCCGTCGGGAAGGCGCATATCGGTGAGGCAGACATCGAAGCGTTCTTTTGCGAGGAGGGCATGCGCGTGTTTCAGGTCTGCGGCGCTGCGGGTTTCGATGTTCATGCGACCGAGCGTCAGTTCGAGCAGTTCGCGGATATCGGGTTCATCATCCACAACAAGGGCGAGATGGGTGCTCATGGGCATCGCGGTCACTTCATGTGAAGGTTGAAACAGCGAGGGGCTGCTTATAGGGGAAGATGATACGGAAGCGGCTGCCACCCCCGGGCATCGGCTGATAATTCAGGCGTGCCTGGTTGCTTTCACAGATTCCCCGGGAAATATACAGGCCCAGGCCGGTGCCTCCGCTCTTGGTCGTATAAAAGGGTTCGAATATCTGGTCCGCCATCTCCGCT
>JBAVKA010000077.1:0-15514 GCA_049688075.1 Gammaproteobacteria bacterium | reverse complement strand
CCTCCGGGAAGATATCTCGAGCACTGGTGGAAGGCGCTTCATCAAGGGTCTTGAGAAACATCACTGCGCCGTCCGGCCCGAGATAATGGGCAAGGTATAGCTCGGTCCGGCCGGGTTCATGCCCGGTCTTGGCTGACAGGATCTGCAGATTGCGCTTGATGTTCTCCGTGGCCATCAGGGTAGACAGCCTCGGATTGAGGCGCAAACCCAGCACCTCCAGCTGCAGGGGGTCACGCACGATGGGCGTTGGTTCCTGGTTCTCGTCGTCGATCGGCTTCACCCTTGTGGCATAGTCCTCCAGGCCATAGTCCGCACCAAAACTCCGTATCGCTTCCAGCCAGGCATAATCCTTGAATTGAAACAATCCGGTTGCCGAGGACCTCGGAGCGCGCGCCACGGGATTGAAATTACTCTCAACCCTGGCAAGCTCCATCAGAAAGGAAAAGTCCACGCCGGTCCGTATACTGCCCAGCCGGATTGCCGCAAGGACATCATTGCCGACCTTGAAATGCGCCGCATCGGCACTGACAAGGTCGGCCGACTTCAGAATCTGCGCCGCCAGCGGTTCACTGACAATATCATCCTGCACAGCACCATCAGGCAGATAAAACTGCCTGAATTCCTGCAGGGCCTGCCGGGTCTTGATACCCGGCTCGCCATCCGGCTTTGCTATTCCCAGGTCAAAACCCAGGGTGATCAGGCCAGCCTGGAGCGCCCGGTAGTCCGGCTCGAAGGCCACGGGGTTGAGCGAAGGTTTTTGCACCCCCTGTGCTTCCGACGCAGGTACCGGCGGCTTCTCCTCCACCAGCGCCTGTTCGGCGACAGCCTGTCGGTCATTCGACGGTGAGAGTTCATTCAGCAGCGCATCCCGCTTATCGAGATGCTGCTTCACGAACAGACGCAGATCGTCCAAATCCCTTTCCACGACGGCAAGCTCCCGACCGTCATCCTGCCAACCCTGCAGGATGAACACGCCTGCCAGGGCGCCGGTTACAAACAAAACGACGGCCATGAACATGAGTTTCGGCACTGAAGAGTGCAGTCTCTCACGCTGAAACTGCATCGCGCCCTGCAGGCGCAGGGCCACATCCTGAAGCGTATCCGTCAGCTCCGACTGCAGCTTCAGACGGGTCTCCTGTTCACTCTGCATGCGCGCCAGTAAATTTTCCGTGGCGACTGTGCCCGATTTGTGCAGGTTGCGTTCTTCCTCGAGCATTGCATCGAGTGATCCCATATGCGCCTGTGTGGACTTCTGGCGCTGCTCCGAATCGGCCAGCGTGCGTTGCAGCTGCTCAACCTGTTTGCGCGTGTTGCCGCGCTCCTCCTCAATTCTTGACTCGAGCAATTCCACGTGCGCCTCCGTTGATTGCTGGCGATGCTCCGCCTCGGCCAGCGCGCGTTTCAGATGCTCAACCTCCATGCGTGCATTAGTGCGCTCCTCTTCGAGTTCCACACCCAGCGAATCCACGTGCACCTCCATCGATTGCTGGCGCTGTTCCGCCTCGGCCAGCGCGCGTTTCAAATGCTCAACCTCCATGCGTGCATTAGTGCGCTCCGTTTCGAGTTCCGCGCCCAACGATCCCACGTCCGCCTCCACTGATTGCTGGCGCTGCTCCGCATCGGTCAGCGCGTGCTGCAGATGCTCGACCTGCCTGCGTGCGTTATCGCGTTCCAGCTCGAACTGGCCAACCTGCTGCTGCAAGTCAACAAGCCGCTGCGCGTCCGTATCCCGGGCATGCCGGAGGGTTTCCTGCATTTTCTCGAGATCCGCGCTGACGAGGCCATGTGCCTTGCGTACCGCATCCAGTTCCAGTTCCAGGGCACGCGTTTTAGGAAAGGGATATCGCCGCATGATTTCCAGGTATTTTTTTATTGAATTCATCACTGCCGTCCCCTGCACATCACATAGTAAATGCCGGCGGTACAAACCGCGTTATTGTGGTTTGTTGACGTCATGCCATGCGCGTCACTGACTCGCCTTGCCCGATCAGTTGTTCGCCATTACACCCCCGGCTCTACCCTCTTCCAGTCCCCAGTGCCCGCCGATTTCAAGTCGACGTATATCTTTAATCCTGTGTCACGGCTGCCAAGAATGCAACGGCCCCGATATTAATTATTTACATACAATCACTTACACGCCTTTGAGGCCGGGACAACCCGTTATTTCAACCCCGGACCCGGCTGGTGGACTGCGTGATGCCGGTCCCGATCAGGCTGGAGCGACCTGAAAGGAAATCCGGGCGACGATCAGCGATCGTGTCGCGACCTGCTTGCAAATCGTGTACTTCGTGGCTCTCTCCTGGTCCTGAAATCTTCGCTCCAAAGCGAAGTATCCGGCATAAACAAAGAAGATTATTTCATGGCTATAAGGAGGTGATTAGTGCGATTGGGTCATAAGGGCATCAGCAAGATCATTCACGCATTGTCCCGCTTTCCATTCACGCAGACTTTGCCTGGCTTCCTTCAGCTCATCGGGGGTAAGCATACGGGTCAGCATTGCCATGCGATCAGAGGCCAGTTCATCATTACCCCTGGCGGCAAGGCCATACCAGACGTAGGCACGAATGAGGTTTCTTCTCGATCTGTGACTTTCGTTATATAAGATATCGCCTACACGGCTCTGAAACCCAACATAACCCCGGTCCGCCAGCGGGCAATACGCTTCAACATCTGTCAAATGATGATCAGCCGCCCCCGGGAGGCATTCAGACCATGAAGGGGCTGCCGCCTGCTTTCTCAAGGTCGGGAACAAGACATACTTTGGGGTAAACAGGAACGTAATCGCTTCTTGTGACAACGCATCAAAAGCGCTCGCAAGCCCTGCCTTGAGATGCTCACCCTCATTTTCTGTCCATTCAGACAGGCGTCGACTCTTCGCCTCCCAATTACTCTCGTACCATCCAAGACACCGCAAGGGTGAAGCGGCGGTTGTTAAAATAATTTTCATGGACGCCCTCAACGTGAGAAGAGGATCATCCGCATCTAAACCTATCAACACGATGTTGAGGCTGGCTACACGAAGTATTGCATCAATTGGTTTTCCAGATTGATTGTTTCCCGCACTGGTCTGATGAACACCACTGTGATTCTCATCCAGGGTAACAAAGACATGCGCTGGCATTTTATTACCCTCCGAGATGAGGGCGGCCTGCAACTCCCTGTGTTCAGTAAGGCTGGCTGCCAACAGCTTGGTTAAGACAGCCTGCGAGGTCTGCAACTGCTGGATTGAAGGTTCAACCGGTACGTCAGTCGGTACGATCACGCCACCTATCGCGCCCAGCACCAGCCCCAGGGGGACTAAAACTATCATGACATCGCCTTGACCCCCGCTTACCTGCAGCCCCGCATCTGTACCAGCCACTGCACATGCCTCTATTGAATTGAGCACCTGCCGGTCATACAAATTCAGCCCGGTGTGACTGACGTTTATTTCGGGTTCGATGACAGCCACCGTGGAAATCGAGCTCAACATCTCATTGGACGGCATATGCCTGCCGGGATCGTTATGCTCCATGAGTGCGCATCCGTCGGATATCATCGTCAGCGCGCACAACATCATTATCGTTCCTGAGTTCAATCGCATGGTTGCCTGGCAACTATGGATTGCAAGCAGGAATTATTATGGCTTGCCATATGGAACCAGCTCCTTCACACACTGGCCGGGTTGCCATGCCGCCAATTGCTGCTTGGCTTCCGCCAGCTGTTCGGGGGTGAGTTCAGCCGTGACCTGGGAGAGTTGCTCCTTCGCCTGCGCATCGCCTCCCTGTGCCGCGAGGCTGTACCAGACCCATGCTCGTACGGGATCGAATTTGCGAGCGTAGATACCATGGTAATAGATATCGCCTATGTGTACCTGCGCATCGGCATGACCCAGATCGGCATTGGGGCAATAGGTTCCAGCCGCCCTGTCGAATAACCATTCAGTATCACGGCCACCCGTCATTTGCCGCCAGCGCTCACACATTTGTTGCATATCGTCGAACGTGTTGTAGAGACAGCCATCCAGCAATACGTGCGATTCCGGAAGTATTGATTCCCTGACGGTAAGCACAGTGTCTGTCGCGTCGTAGCTCACCTCCAGCAGTCCCTTTTGACACACCTCCTGGCAATGCTCCAGCATTGCTCCGTACAGGCCTAATGTAAGCAACTCACCATACGCCATCACCGGCGCCATGGAGATTTTATTAAAAGCACTCTCTTTCTCGAGCCGGCCTCTGTAGCCAACATCATAAACGTAGCTGGCAATATAAAACCCCTCGTCCTGTTCCATACGCTCGGGCGGACCGGTCACTTTTTCAACCGCAGCCCGGGAAACACCTGCCTGCAGGATCGACAAATCGGTCTCGTCGTGACCGAAGTAGGCATGCTTAGCGACGCAACCCTGAACAAGCACGACACCCAATAGCAGAATCGACACCACGAGGCCGTTGAGTGATTTCATAATCAAGGGGTCAGGGCACTTGAAAGTCAGGTTGTTCATGTGTATTGAGCTCTTGTAAAGGGTTGCTTTCTGTCCTTCTGCGAGAACGTGTCCGTAGAATAGCGTTTCTCCAGTAATCGACACTCGTCCGACCCGCCACGGTCTATCGTCGAGCCATACGTGGAAGATCGGAAAATGCATTGGTCAACGATTCCCCGATGCCCGTATTCACATCTTCCTTCAACAGAGCGCCGTCATCAGCCAAACCATCGGAAAGTGACGGACTGTGCGAGCAGGCACGAGTGCGATCGATGGCATACCGGGTGTCTGCGGGTGCTGCAGCCGGCTGGAGGCAGGAAACTGCCAGTACGCCGAATGCGGGGTGAAATCTGTTGAATGGCTTCATGACGGCGCTCCAGGTTGTGTTGGCTGGCTCATCCCGCCGGGCGGTGCTGCAGCACGAGCGGGCAGGTTGCGTGACTACCGACCTATTCCAGCACGCAGTACGCAATTAATCCTGATGAATGGGTGATTTTGTTCTGATGGTTTCCTCCCGGGGCCGGGAGACTTCCTTTGAAGAAAACAAGAGCTACGATTACAACGCCTTATGATGGTTATCCGCTGCTATCGTTGTTTTCGGCGGCATGCCACACACGCGTCGGGCATATGATCGCGTCGCGGCCATATGCCCGTGGCGTGGTGCCGCAGTGGAGGAAAGGGTTCTGACGAACCGGAGCCTGGGATATCCAGCGGTGTTAGTTACAAACCACGACGCCGGATTGCGGCTTGCAGAACGTCGGCCAGCCGTGCTGGTCCCAGTAGGCATCGAGTCCGATTTTAGCCAGCAGCGGCGGGAAGCGCGGATCACGGCGCAGTTCCTCGGCTTGCGGCGAGAACAGGAATTCCACCGTCAGCGACCTGTCCTCGAGCATGTTCTCCGCCGTGGCGAATGCCAGGTCCGGTTGCTTCAGGAGGACCGCGGCATAGAACGCCATGGCATCGGGGAGTGTGCCGTGTACCTGCGCTTGCGCCACCGCTTCCAGCGCCTCGGGCACCCTGGCCGGGTCCCGGGTGGCTTCCGCAACAGGGCGGACCCAGCCCGTGTCGAGTCCGAGTTTACCGAGGATCGTTTCATACAGAGTGACGGCCTCGTCAATCTGGCCGTTGTGGAGCAACAGCAGTATGTACGCCTGGTTATAGCTGATGCGATTGAAACCCAGTTCCGAGGCGATGCGGAACTGTTCGGCGGCCAGTTCGTATTCACCCGACCAGAGGTAGGTTACGCCCAGCCGGTCATTGATCACCGGGGATACCGGGTCGAGTTCCCGTGCGCGGAGCGCTTCCGCAACAGAGGCATCGATATACCCGACGTAACTCAGGAATTCCGAATACCACTGGTGCGTGGTGGGATCGTTGGGTGCCGCGGCAAAAGCCAGCTGGAACTCGTGGTAGGCTGCCGGCCAGTTCCAGCGGTTCAGGCTGGCAAATGCGAGCACCGCATGGGCCTGGCCCAGCGACGGGTCCAGTTCCAGCGCTTTTCTCGCCGCCGCTTCCGCCCGTGCAAAAGCGTCTGCCCGGGATTCGCTGGAATAAAACGGCAGCACCAGGTAGGCGGTCGCGAGTGCCAGGTAGGGTTGGGCGAAGGCCGGGTCGCGCGCGATGGCCGCCTTGAAGAGGTCGATGCTCTTGCGGATGGCCGGTTCACCGCGGCGCTTCCAGTAATAAAGGCCTTGCAGATAAAACCGGTAGGCCGTCATGTCAACCGTCGGTGCAGCGCGGTCGGTAATGCCCGGAACGCCATCATCCGCATCGAGCGAAACTTTCAGGGCCTTTACGATGGCGCCGGCGATCTGGTCCTGCACCGTGAATACGTCCTCGAACCGGGTGTCAAACGTGTCCGCCCATAGATGGTAACCCGTTTTCGCGTCAATGAGCTGGGCGGAAACGCGGATGTGGTTTCCCGCCAGCCGCACGCTGCCTTCCAGCACGTTATCCACGCCGAGCTGTTCCGCGACCCGGCGCACATCCGACCCCTTGCCCTTGAACTCGAAGGAAGAGGTACGGGCAACAACTTTCAGCGGTTGCACCTTGGCCAGCAGCCCGATGAGTTCTTCGGAGATTCCGTCACAGAAGTAATCATTTTCCGGGTTGTCACTCAGGTTCACGAACGGCAGTACAGCAATAGAGTTCCTGACTTGCAGGGGTTTCGGATACGCTGAGGCGGCATCCTCCGCCCCGTCGAGATAGGAGTCCGACAATTCCGCCTGTTGCGGGCTATCTTCAAAGTGGAACAGATACACGGCCACAGCGAAGCAGACGGCGGCTGCTGGCACGATCCAGTAAAGCTGTTTCCACGTTGCACGGGCATGGCGGTCCGGATCGGGATTCAACTGTTGCCGGGTAGTTGACTCCGGTGGCATGTCGGCGGGTTCCGGCACCGGCACCGATTCCGCCACCATGGCGGTTTTGTCTACCGGGGCGATCAGCCGGTAACCCCGCTTGGAAACGGTTTCGATGTACCGGGGATTCCTGGTGTCATCACCCAGCGTCTGGCGCAAACGGTAAATACAGCGCGACAGCACCTCGTCGGTAACGAAGGTGCCATTCCAGACGCTTTTAATGAACTCCTCGCGGGTAACCACCTGTCCCGCGTGAGAAACCATGAGGACCAGGACATCCATCACCCTGGGTTCGACGCGAATCTCTCCCGCCGCCGTCAGGATAGCGCAACGTGCCGGTTCGATACGTTGATCGCCGAGGTAAAAACCGCTTCCGGAGGTTTGTTCCACTAATTATGCTTTGAGGCACGCATGAAGTTGCTGGTCGTGCATTGACATATCCATGTCATAAAATTGAAAGTACTCATTCTAAACAACAATACTCAAGAACCATATAATTATTTTATCAGATGGATCGAACCCGGACGTGTAGATTTAATACGTAAATATACTTAATAAACTGCTCGCAGCCTGCTCTGCCATTTTCGCCCTGCCCGTGTAGTTCTCCGCGGCCGTGATCAGGGAAGTGGTCAATTCGACGGTGTTCAGCGCCTGGCTCAGGCTGTGGCCGGACACCGGCGGGGACGCCCCTTCATCGGGCGTTTCGAGTGGTTTTCGTTGCTAATCCCGATTGACGCCTTCCTCTCGCTGTGGCTGCCACGATACTTGTTGCAGGCGCGCGTTTTCTGCCTATCCTTACTAAGAGATGGGTAACCGCAACCATTTTTCGCAGCTCACGAATCATGCGGAAGTTGATTCCTGCAGGCCGCCTTGAGGCGCCATGCGTAGGGGTACAAACCGGAATTTCCGGGTGAGGAGGGGACATGCGTAACGGGTGCCTGGCGCTCGGCCTTGTGGCGGCGTTCATGGGTGTCGCACACGCGGATGATGCGATCCTGGTGCTGGATGGCTCCGGCTCGATGTGGGGTCAGGTCGATGGCAGGACCAAGGCCGAGATTGCGCGCAGTGTCGTCGGTGATCTCCTGAAGCAGATCCCGGCGGACCGGCGCCTGGGGCTGGTCGCCTATGGGCACCGCCGCACCGGCGACTGCACCGACATCGAGGAACTGGCACCGATCGGCACGGATCGCGAGACGATTCGCAAGCAGGTCAATGTGCTCTCCTTCAAGGGCAAGACGCCGCTCACCGGGGCGGTGCGCTTTGCCGCCGAGAAGCTTCGCTATCGCGAAGACAAGGCCACCGTCATCCTGGTTTCCGACGGCGCGGAAAGCTGCAATGCGGATCCCTGCGCGCTCGGCGCCGAGCTCGAGGCGGCCGGCGTGGACATCACGGTACACGTGGTCGGGTTCGGCCTGCCCAGCGCAACCGAGGCAGCGGGCCTCAAATGCCTCGCCGAAGCAACCGGAGGAAAATACTTCACAGCGAACAGCGCAAGCGAACTCGCAGCGGCGCTCAGGCAAACCGCCGCGGCAGCCATTGCCGCGCCGGCGCCGGAATCGGCAAGCGTGCTGTTGCGCGCCACCGATCTCGCCGGCGGACCGGAACTCACCGCGGGTCTGACCTGGACCGTTACTTCAGGCGCGGGCACGCCGGCCTTCAGCAGAGCGGATGCCGGTGTGACCGAAGTGACGCTGCCGCCCGGCGAGTATATCGTCTCCGTAGTACGCGCATCCGACGAAGTGACGGGCGAGCAGAAACTCAGCGCGCACGCCGGCGCCCGGCGCACAGTGACGATCCCGCTTGAGATGAAGCTTGACGCCTCGCTCGCCCTGACACCCGCCGGGCAGGCACCCGCCGCCTCAAAGGTGTCGGTCAACTGGACCGGACCCAACCGGCGCGGTGATTATGTGACGGTCGTGAAGGCGGGCGCGACGGTGACCGAGTATCTGGACTACAAGGAAACCGGCAGCGGCAATCCCGTACAGATAACGCTGCCGGCCGACCCGGGTGATTACGAGATGCGCTACGTCCTCGGTCAGCCGCAGCGTGTGCTTGCCTCAGTCCCGCTCAGGGTCGTTGCGACCCGGGCAAGTGTGTCCGGGCCGCCGACGGCGCAGGCCGGCAGCCGCATCGCGATCACGTGGACCGGTCCGGCCAATCCCGGCGACTGGATCACCATCGTCAGGCCCGAGGTACCGTACAGTGCGTACAATGACTATTTTGACGCCAGGCCAGCGAACAACCAGCTTAACGTACCGCTGGAGCCGGGCGATTATGAACTGCGTTACGTGCTGGCCGGCAAGAGCATTATTGCACGCGCCCCGATCAAGGTGCTGCCGGTGGAGGTAACGCTGCAGGGGCCGGATAGCGTCCCCGCGGGTTCGTCATTCGAAGTCGGCTGGAATGGACCAGGCAATCAAAGCGACTGGGTGACCATCATCGCTCCGGACCAGCCGGACACGGCGTATGCCTCCTATGCCGATGTGCCGCGCGCCAACCCGGCGACGCTGACCGCACCCGAGACACCCGGCAGCTACGAGCTTCGCTATGTGCTGAACGGCAGAAAGGTAATCGGCAGAAAGGCTATCGAGGTCACTGCGCGATAGCGGACGGGGCCACGATTCAGGGACAGACCACGCTTTACACACAACCCGGCCGATGGCCGCCGACACCATGGAGCATTGAAATCGTGCTCTGCCCCTGTTCCCGGCGCTGCACCCGCCATGGCGAATACCTGTCAAGGGCACTTCGAAAGAAATAGAACAGCTCTTGTTACAAAAGTAGGCTTGTCCGCGAACCTGTTGAGTATGAATACCGTGTCCGCGGGCGAGTCCGTTCCCGCAGGAGAAAATTTCGACGTTTCCGGGCAAGCTCAAGCAGCCAGAGCTCCCCTAACCACCGAAGCTGTAGCCACCTACCTCATTGCGGCGGACATGGCCCAGGGCGGCGACCAGGGTCCCCAGCAGTTCCTGCACCTTCCTCGTTTGCGCGCGAGTGAAGCCGCGGGCGAGCGGGCCGGGAGCCGCGACCAGCGCGCCGCCCAGCGCCTGGACCTGTTCGGGGAGCATCCTTGGCCAGGCGAGCTTCTTCATCGGCGTGGCGACGGTTTCCATCTCCTCGCCGGTTCTGGATGGCGACTGCAATCTTCATCGCTTGTACTCCTTGAGATAAAGGTAATCCAACTGATCAGACCCCTCATTTGCAATAATTTTGTTCGTAGCGGCATGCATCCAGGGCATCGCAACGGGTGCGTCCAGCGCCTGTCCGTGGCCTGTCGCCAGGCGCAGTATGATCAATAAGGCCGCAGCCCGGTGCTGGACTTCGACCTTAGGCCCAACCTGCATTGATGCACTGATTGGATAAAATCAGTTTATGGACTCAATGTACCCACGGCGGCGGCATGCACTGACAATTGTCAGTGCATGCGCAAATAGGGACAGGGTCCCCGAAGAGGCAAGTCTGCGATTTGATTCTCAGCTGCCGGGAGGAGCCGGGTTCAACGCAGGCTAATGCGCTCCAGGCCACCCCGGTGGTTCACCCGGGCGTGCCGCCTGGCGTCCAGCTCGCTCACCGCCCGCTGCCAGCGGGCCAGCAGCTATTTGTGCAGCCGCGGGGTGTCATGGCTCAGGCGATCGATCACCGACACCGGAATGTGGCAGGTCAGCACCGGCTCCAGCACGACCGCCTCGTACCGGTAGGGCTGACCGAGCAGCACCTCCGGCCCGGCCACGTCACCCTGCTTCAACAGCCGCACAATGCGTTGCCCGCCATTGGCCAGAACTGCACCAGCTTGACCAGTCCCTCGCGGACAGTAAAGACATGGGCAGGATGATCAGCGGGGCGATAGATCACCTCACCGACTCCGAAACGCAGTTCATCGATAGGTTTGTGGATCAGCTGGAAGTCGTCGTGCCGGAGATCGGCGAATAACACCAGATCGCGGATGCTGCACTGCCTGCACTGAGGTGGCCCGGTCCAGGCGATTTCGATGTCACGAACGTCCAATCCCGCCCCCAGGCATTCGTTGTTTATCTTCGGCGGGTTCACCGGGACCCCGGCAAGGATTATAACTCGCCCGAAAACACCACGTCCGGAACCGGTAGCCTGCACGGTCCTGCATCATAGTCATCTTCCGTGTGGCGTCGACCCGGCGGGACTTGCCAGCACGTTAAAAAGCCCTGCCATATGGATGACAGGGCTCCTGTCCTGTACGGGTATTGCCCGGGTTGGCCTATTTCGGGATAACGTTGGTCGCACTCGGTCCCTTCGGGCCGCGCTCGGTATCGAATGTCACCTGCTGCCCCTCGGCCAGTGATTTGAACCCGCTGGCCTGAATGGCGGAATGATGAACGAATACATCATCGCTCCCGTCAGCCGGGGTAATAAATCCGAATCCTTTACTGTCGTTGAACCACTTTACGGTACCTGTAGCCATTTCCTTACCTCCTCGATGAATGAATAATGCAGTAGCATGCAGATTGTTTTTTGATAAATTACGGAAGGATCTGCTGTATACACTCGCAAGGAACTCGCCGGAATCGCTACAAAATATCTGCCACCGGGAGACACCGTATATCATATTCGACCAAGTAGCCATGTTTTACATGCTAGAATAATGAATGTTGGCCATTCCCTGCCCTCCCCGGTATTTCTACCGCCAGCTAGCGGGATAGTCCCCGGGTCCTCACGGAGGGATAAACCTCCCCCGGATTCAGCATTCTGCAACGCATCGCCAGGACATCATTGACCAGGCTCTGGCGGCAGGATAGAACAGTAGTCGTCCTGAAGATCACCCATCAATTATTTGGAGCGGAAACGATTATGAAAGAGCGAAGAAGTCAGAAGGAAGACAAGAAGAAACCGGCCATGACCCCGAAAGAAAAGAAGGCTGCGAAGAGGTCAAGAAAAGAATCCAGGGATTTTCTTGGCAATGACAGGACGCGCTAGATTCTGCCGAGTTGACAGGCGCGTCAACCAGAGAAAGGTATTGCATCCAGGATGAACACTCCACCCGCCAAAGCCGGTGGTTTCGGGCTACGGATGAAAGCCGGATCGATCGGCCATTCGGCCGATTGAAAAAAACACATAACAGATATTTTCGTGTTACATGGTCGAATGTATTCATGGCTACATTCGGTGTCGCTTCGCGACGGCTCAACTGCCGGCTAAAGCCGGTGGGTTTGCAGATCCATCTATTTGGGACTTTAAAAATGCGTTGCGTTGCTGCGCAACGCCTGGTGGGTTACGCAAAATTTGCTGACCCACCCTGCATTTCAGCTTAACCAGGTTCCATTCGGGCCAGGCTAATCAAGGAACGATGCGCTGCGGAAACAGGCGATCGAACTCCTTCTTGACCACCTGGTAGCATTCGCAGACGCGCGCCTCCAGGCCGGGCCGATCCACCGGCCTCGATCAAGGCTATGTACGATAACGCACAGACTTGATAATGGAATTCACGTAAACATTTTTACAAGTGGTGAGTCGCCGAAATCAGGCACCCCCGCGAGGTTGATGCGTACAAGTCGTCTGCGGCGAAATGATGAAAAGCGTAACCACGGACGGGATCAGCGCCCTGTCTGCGACTATCGTATCGGCACAGAAGTTGAGCGGTCCCGAAAGCGGCCCGGGTAGCATGATGGGTGGTCCCCAAGGGGTACGGGCGGCATGATGCACTACCCCGATGGCCCGGGTGTCCGACAGGCCCGCGGGTGACCCGGCTTCGTCCTGGATTCATGCTGTTAGCTGGTTCCTTATTACGTGCTATGCCCGTGGCGGTCATCGCAATACCAGCCGGGCGTTTCCTGTGGCGGTCCCATCCAGCCTGATACCCTGTTGTTCGATCAGGAGTTGCACGCTACGTAACTGCAAGGCGGACAGGTCAAGCACGACACCCGCCGGCGTGATTTTCTTCAGTACCGCACCAAGGCGCTCGCCCAGCAGAGCGAGCTGCTGTGTCAGGGCCTGATTGGCCGCATCTTCCAGCGCCTGACGGATGAGTTCATGCAACGCCTCCGCCAACATACCCAGGGTGAAATCTTCCGCGTCATAGTCAAACGTCAGGTCCTGTAATTCAAGCTGGTGGCGTTGTGCATCATAGGCAACCTTCGCCTGCAGTTCCGCCGTACCGGTCAGCTCGCCGGTAAGTTCCATCCGTGCCCTGATTTCCTGTGCGCTGCCCCCCAGGTCGAGCTTTTTGATACTGGTTTTCCGGCCGTTGATGACAAAGGATTTGCCGGCCAGAGTGTCGGAAAGCCGCTGGTTGAGTGTGGGGAAATCCAAGTTCACACCAAGGTGCAGATTCAGCTCGGTCGACCGGGGATAATACAGTCCCAGGGGTGGCAGCGGCGCCGGTTTGCCCACGGGTTCAGCTCCGGTCACCAGCACCGGCTGCAATGTCAGTGCAAGCCGTGCGTCGAGGTATTTTTCCCCGCCGGCAATGCGAGACAGTGCGACACTCGTCGGCCTGAGCAATAACCAGTTGTCCTGTCCGAGTTCCACCGGTTCCTGCAATAAGAACCAGGTTTGCTGTGCCTGACGCCGGATTGCACTCAGGCCGGGGGAAAGTGTCTTGAGTGCCGCACGCAGGCTGTCCTGCATTTGCTTGCGAAATTCCGTCCCGACGACGGACGTGACATCGATATTCGCGATGGTCATTTCGCAACGGTCAAGAAACCGGGTCGGAAGAATGTGGAATCGCGGTCTCAAGGTCCAGTCCGGCCCCCATTCCAGCAGTACCTGCATGCCGATCACTGCCTGTCGCGGCGCCTCATCGATGCCGCAGCTGGCTTTCAGGGTGACTGCACCAAGCAGTTTTTTTTGCGCCCTGATCCAGTAACGGATATGCGCCTGAACCCATAGCACATTGCCCGAGGCAGTAATGCTGAGTGGCCCGCGCCAGCCACGGTATTGTGATGCGATACCGTGCCAGTCCTTCCACGTGCGCCAGTTGCCTGCCTGGTACGGAAGCAGCTTGTCAGCCGCACTGATCAGGGGCCCCAGAGGCAACCGCAGCGGTATATCAATGAATGAGACCGGCGATTCAGGTTGTTGAACGCCGGCGCCGGACGGTGCGCCGGTGCCCGTCAGCCAGAGCAACAGCACCAGCAGCAGTAGCATTTCGCTAACAGATCTCAAATCTCGCCCCCACCCGCATCACTGGACGGCCACGGGCAATCCCAACCCTGGCGTGAAACTGCGGCGGCCAGACAGGCATTCACTCCACCGCCACAATGCCTGGCGGCTGCCACGTCCCGCTGCCCGGAGGCAGGACAGAAGGGTCTTCCGTTTTCGGCCAGTAATGACGCATGACAAGGTAGATCGTGTCATTTGGCGCCGGCAGCCAGTTGGCTTCCTTCTCCTCTCCAGGGGAATCTTTCTGAATATAGATCGTCAGCGACACCATCTTCGTTCTTCTTCATATCCGGCAGCATTGGCGAATTGATCAGGTAACGGTTGATCGGGTTCTCGATCAGCAACTGGATCTTGCCGTCAGTGTTGATGCTACAGCAGGGTGCCCGACTCCAATTGCAATTATGACAATTACTGCCAAAAGATACCGTTTCATGAGCGTATTCTCAATAAATTCAGTTGTCGTGCTGGTTATCCAGCCACCATGGCGACCAGTGGCCTGCGATCTCCAGTTGGTTCCACTGCGAAACGTCAACTTCGGCTCCCGTCCTTTAGCGAAATGTTTTATTAGCGTCTGGTGCAGGACCAGGATCGCCAAATCCAGACATGCAGTTCAAAAGAAAACGGCGATCTGAAGTCGGCCATGGCAGTGAGACAGGTCGCCATGATTGTACTTGAGGACAATTCACTGGCTGTCATGAATTACCTATCGTTATAACCGGCACAATGGATAATGAATGGGGGCTGTATGATATTTCGACCATTCACGGTATACGATGCCCGGCAGACAAGTGACCGCAGGAGCGCGGAGCCTGCACATTTCCCTTTGATGGAATCTAGCGGTCAGTTAATACTCTTTGATCGGCGTTACCACTCAGACAGGCGCCCGAACAATTTTATATTCTCTGCGAAGATTGAGTGCAGTAGAGAATACAAAATGACTTTGGACATTTTGCGCATCCAAAAGGAGAAGTGCCGCCGTTTTTGACATTTGGCAGATGATTGCTTTTTTTCTATGGGCGGGGTTCTACAGTAAATGAATCACTACCTTGTATTTGTATAACTGGATCAGAGAAATTTTCATCAGCAGGGTGGCTTCTGTATCATCACAGGCAATGCCTGTACGGGATACTACTTACACAGTTTTAGTCATCAAGCGAATACCCACGAGGTGCTGCTGGAGCTTATAAACTATTGGCTCAGTGGAGATGTGAAGAAATCATGAAGATCATTCAGGGGCTGCGGGAGACATTGAATGTGCTGTAGGTCAGAGAACGGCCATAAGTGACCTCTAAAAATTGTACAGAATAAATCTATCTGGCGAGTATTTGACTTCGAGCGTAATTCTTATACCCAGATAGTGTTAGTGTTACAAATCTGCTAGCGTAGATTACATGTATGTCGCAGAGGAGGACTGAACATGTGGCGAATTCTGATTGTGACGATTGCAGGCTTGCTCTGCACTGCCTGTAGCGGCGGCATCAGTTCTTATGAAGAAGGGATCGAGGCGCAGGACGAGATCATGACCGAGATGGTCAGTGTGCTGGAGGGCGTAACGGACCAGGAG
>JBAVKA010000076.1:0-2788 GCA_049688075.1 Gammaproteobacteria bacterium | reverse complement strand
AAGGTAGCCTTGACACTGTGCAGATCAAAAAGATCAAGCAGTCGCCTGGTGTTTTTTTCTACCCGCAGGGGGTACGAATCCCAGTCATTCTGTTTAATACATTCTGAAAATGCCGATACATGAAAATAATCCTCCACGTCGACTGTTAATGCATTCCGGATCATCATTGACTGGAATCTATCTCAAAACGCGTCTCAACCGCAAATACCGGTGTTATGGACCCTGCTCCGGTGCTCATTTACTACCGGCAAACTCCACTTCTCGCAGCGTCCGCGTTTTATCTTGACGCACTACCTACTATTTTGAAACAGTTTCTCGGTATCCCCCGGAAGCACAATTGTTATTCGGTCTTCTCTCCATAGGGTGCGTAGTAGTTGTAATAGTAACTGCCGCGATTGGAGATACTCTCGCATTTATTGAGAACAAGTCCAATGGCCTTTTCCTTGGGAAGCATTTCGAGGGCCTCGTTCACAACGGAATGGGGTGTTTGCCCGGCCTCGATTACGAAAACAATTTGTCCGACCAGCCCGGCCAACACTTGTGTCTCGGGTGTTGCCAGTACGGGCGGCGCATCGAATATTATAATTCTGTCATTATATCTGGATGCTATTTCATGAACCAGCTGGGCCATGCGATGGCTGGCCACCATTTCCGTAATGTATTCGTGCGGCTTGCCGGCCGGCAACAGCACCAGACCTGGAATGTCGCTATGCAGCAGGGCATCTCCGACAGACAACTTCTCGCTGACCAGCAAATCGGTAAAATCTGGCCGCCTTTTCTCAATTCCGAGCATCCGGCTTAGGCCCTGCTTGGTGACGTCACAGTCAATCAGCAGCACGGTATAGTCACGCTCCTGGGCAAATGCCAGCGCCAGATTCAGGGATGTATAGGATTTGCCCTCGCCCGCAGATGAACTGGTAACGGCAATCAGGTTGCCGGAATCAACCAGGGACGCCGTTTTACCGAAGGCATTGGATAAGAGTGGCCGTTTGATTCTCCGGTATTCGTTCCTGATCTCCGGGCCCATCTTGCTCCCGGGCACCAGCATCTCCCTTTCACGCAAGCGTTCAAGGATTTCCACAGAATCGTGGGATTTGCCGGCAATGCGGGTCATCGGCCTGGTTGCGCTACCCTTGGCATGCCCTGAATTTGCGGAGCCTTCAATCTCCTTGGAAACACCCAGGTTGATTGCTGCTACAGTACCGTGACCATCCAATTCCTTGGTACTCATATGACTATCCCTATATCAGATATGACCGATCTCATCAGCATGGAGCCCTGTTCCTGGTAAAAGAGCACACTCCCAAATGAAACAATCAGCACCAGGACAGCAAGCAAATAGGTTCTCAACCGCGCTAACTTGAGACTTCTTTGCTCATCCGTCATTTGCAGGCCAATTGATCCCAGGACCGGCAGATCAATAAGTTTTCTGAGTTGCTTATGGTCAACAAAGGTCGGAAACAACAAAAACATCACAAGAGTCCAGGCAACACCCGCTCCCATGGCTACAGCAAGCACCCCGGACAACAGCAGCAGACGATCCGGACCGGAGGGCAACACCGGCACAACCGGCGCGTCCACAACCTGGAAGTTGATCTCGTTGCTGTTCTGCTCTACCTTCTGTGCCAGCCGTGCCGATTCATTGCGCTCGACCAGACTCAGATAACGCTCTCTGGTTATCTCGTAATCGCGGTTTAACCTGGTCAGTTCTGCTTCAATATGGGGAATGGTACCCACCGAGTCCTGCAGCTTCTTCAGCTTCTGTTGCTGCTCGGCCAGCAGAAGCTGCTGTTTCCCGACTTCGATGCGCTGCTGGCTGAGCTGGAACTTGAGTTCCTGAAAAACGTAATCATCACTGCCGCCGACCATTGAATCATCCTGATCCTTTGTTCTGGCGACCACCTCCGCGATTCTCGATCGCAGGGCCTGAACGTCAGGGTGATCCTCGGTATACTGTGTCAGCAGATCATTGAGCTGTTCCCGGTATTTGCGTAACGTGGCAGCTGATGACCTGGCATCACCCAGGACGGGTTCTTCACCGGCCAGCTGCCTGCGCAGCTGTGAGTAACTTTGCTGTGCCAGCGCCAGTGAAGATTTGGTGTTTTCGACTTCCTCCTCCGCCTTGCGTATGCGTGTGTAGTAACCGCCACTTTCATCCGGCATGAACCCTGCGTTTTTTGTTTTGAAGTCTGCCAAACGCGATTCCGCAGTACTCAGGCGTTGCTCGTATTCCTTTATCTCCTTGTCAAGAAATTGCTGCGCCACGACCGTGCCCGTGCGGTCGGTATTCAGGGAATTCTCGATGAGCTGATTCAGGAGTGTGGACACAACCTTGTAGGCAAGCTCGGGGGACGTCGATTCGTAGCCAATTTCGAATATCTGGGACGCCGAGTTTCCGAATTTGCCATTTCCCGGAGTTGTCAGGTAAATATTGCTAGAGAGATCCCAAACCAGGCGCTCTTTCTCTTCCGGTGTATCGGCACCCAGATCCATATCAGTCTCCCGAAGCACTGTCAGTAGATTATCCCGGCTCAGTAGAACCCGCGTCATGATAGCCAGTTCTTCCGTCTGGTCAGTTTCCACTGCCAGCCCCTTCAAGAGTGGCTTCATGATTGAGGAGGTGTCGATATTCACCACAGCCCTGGCATTGTATTGGTTAGGCAAGGCATAGACATAACACCAGCCCGCGATGGCGACCAGCCATGCAATCAATAGGCCTGCCCAACGATAGCGCCATAAACCGTGAAGGTAGCCGAATAATTCGTTAATCTGCTCGTGCATTTCAGTA
>JBAVKA010000075.1:0-17223 GCA_049688075.1 Gammaproteobacteria bacterium | reverse complement strand
GTGACAGTGTATCCCAGTGGATGACAAGAGCCCAGATTGCTGAAGCCCAGAAACTGGCCAGTGAGTGGGTGGAGTTGCACCAGTAAGTCTCAATTCCAATATCAGACCTGACTGACAGATACCCCGCCATCGGGCAACGATGCGGCGATCATCCACGTGTTAACAGGCCCTAAGACCTTCACGACCTCAATCTTGATCGCAGACATTTTTAACGATGCGACACGATGTCGCACCAGCATCTAACAAAATCGTAACATTACAAATATATAAATATGTTATTATATTCTGATATTTACCTATCAATAGAGGATAGTCATGAGTGATTTTGTCGAGCAGCTCAACAGACATTGGAAACTACTTCCGGTTCTACAACCGTGAACGCAGGCACCAGAGCCTGGATCGGCAGACGCCAGATCAGGTCTATGAAGGGAGTGTGGTGTGGCCGGTTGCCGCATGATCAGGCCGCAGAATGTGGGGGCAGAATACACTTAAACGACTGTCCAAATATCGGGGTCCATTTCTGCTTTCTTCTTTCCTAACTCTGGATTACAGCAGGTTCCTGCTAAGCGGGTGTGAGAATGGCAGCGGATCAGAGCAACTAATACCCATCTCCGACACTGTTCCGACATGAAAAAACCGCCCTAGGCGGTTCATCGTAAGTTATTGTTTTAATGGAGCTGGCGAGAGGAGTCGAACCCCCGACCGGCTGATTACAAATCAGCTGCTCTACCAACTGAGCTACGCCAGCATCTGAACTCTGAATTAGTCGATTATTCTAATCAAACACCCCACTGGCTGCAATTCACTCGCAGGCGGCGTCCCGCGCCTCGACGTCCGGATACTCACCCTGGATCGTTTTCAAAGCGTTGCGATCATCATCACGTTCATCAAGATCCAGCCAGTATGCGGTTTGTGTTGCATAGCGGGACTCCACAACGGGTTCAAGCCCGTTGTTGTGAAGCATCTTCAGACGTATATCCACCCGCGTGGGTCTGTCATACACACCCAGGGAGATCCTATTATCCTTCATGATCAGATAATCCGGGTCATTGTTCTGCTCCAGTATGCGTGTAATCCGCAAAGCCTCTTCGCGCTCCATGGCCGGCAGATAGACCCAGTAACCGTCCTCTACCCGAACAGCGCTGGTGCGTTCCCTCGGTTGATATCCGAGTTGATTCAGCCGATTTTCAACAGCCTTCATTTCCGAATCGTCCGTGAAAGGACCAAGCACATGACAGTTCGACGATGGCGCAACCGCCCCCGGCGGTTCCGATGCGGTCAGCGTTTGGGCCCGGTTGATATCCGCGGTCGCCGACTGTGCTTCGGTATTCACCGTGTGATCTGTGATCACAGGTGGCCCCTTGCTAATGACGCGGGCATCTTCCTCAATGGCGGAGGCGCTCTTCTCCGCGTGTTCCTGAATGGTCTCCAGACGCCTGACATTGGGTGGTATACGCCCGACGAGACTCGCGCCTCCCTTGTGTGGCACGTTCTGTAGCATGTTCCAGGAGAAATAGACGAGGTTCATGACAACCAGCAGATAAATTACGTGCCGCATAGCATCTCCCTGGCGAGAAGGGCAATTCCCTTGAGTACCAGATGCCGATCGTAACGTGGCGTGCGGAGCAACAGTGGCAGCAGTTTTTCGGCATCACCGCCCGTAATCACAGCCTCGAGAGTGCGACCGTGGCCGGCGGCGGCTTCCCCTGTCACCCGATCAATCAGCGCTCCGGCCATGTGCATTACCCCGCTGTTGACGCCCTCTATCGTATTTCTGGAAAACAGCGACTGCAGCCCGTCCGCACCGTCCGGCATCGGACCAATGGCGGCGGTCTCCTGCACCAGTGAACGCCGCATCATGGCAAGACCCGGCGCGATGAGACCGCCCAGATGCCTGCCGGCGGCGTCCACGACATCAAGGGTAATGGCTGTGCCGCAGTCGATGACGCATACGGGATTATCAGTATCATGGTGCGCTGCAACGATCGCGGCCCAGCGGTCTGCACCCAGGGTGCCCGGTTCCTGGTAGGCATTGGTCACTCCTGCCGCCTGCTTCGTGGCACGGATGTAACACGGTGCCGTGTCCAAGATCTTTCCAGCCCACTCGGATATTTCGTGCTCCATTCCTGCGCCTGCGACGGTGGCAACTGCGAGCACCCGCGGTGCCGGCAACCCTTCAAGGGCCCGACTGGCCGAGCGCGAGAATCCCTCGTCACGATAATAAAACCGCCCGCCGCCTTCCAGCAGGCCATTTTTATCGATCGCCCACTTGACCGAGGAGTTGCCGACATCAAGCACTATCACGGAGCAATTCTCAGACTGACCTCACCGGATGCAAAACGCCTTCGCCCATACGGCGTATCAACCAGCAGGGCGCCCCCCGAATCAATCCCGCAGGCACGACCCTGTATCACCTCGTTGGGCAACCGCAGACTGACCTGACGGTTCTGGATGACATCATGCCGGCTCCATTCTTCCAGGAAGGGCTGCAGACCCGAACGCTCGAATTCCTCGAGCGCCGCGACCATGTGGTCCAGGACGTCCGATGCGATCCGGTTACGCGAAATAACTTCCCGGCCCGTCAGCCGCCGCAGGTCGATCCAGTTCTGGTCAATCTCGGCGGCCGCCGTCTCCGGCATGGCTACGTTGATGCCGATGCCGATGATCACGGAGCACGGCCCCGTCGACTCGCCGATCACGTCGATCAATATCCCCGCCAGTTTGGCGCCATCGATCAGTACGTCGTTCGGCCACTTCAGCCCTGCCGCATCGATACCAAAGGTCCTCAGGCTGCGCACGACGGCCACGCCGGCCGCCAGACTGAGCCCTCCGAGCTCCGCCGCAGCGGCTGATGTTCGCCACAACAGGGAGAGGTACAGACTGGCCGCAAACGGTGAAACCCAGTGACGGTTGCGACGACCACGTCCGGCGCTTTGCATCTCGGCAACACAGACGCTGCCGGAAGGGGCGCCATCAAGCGCCCTTTGACGCAACCAGGTATTGGTGGAATCAATATCCAGAAAGGTATCGACACTCGGCAGGCGCGCTCGTGCCGCGGTTCCAAGCCCGTTCTGTATGGCACCGGCATCGAGCAACTCAACGGCGGCCTGCAGTCGATAACCCCGGGCGCGCACCACTTCCAGTGGTACGCCGCAATCGCGCAACGCCCGAATATGTTTCCATATCGCCATGCGGCTTACTCCCAGCGCGAGGCCCAGGGCTTCGCCGGAATGAAGCTGGCCGTCCGAGAGAATTGCCAGAACGTCACGACGCATTTGCATTCCGAAAGCTTATCACACACAAACCCATGGAGTGTGCACAGGCGGCATTCCCTGCGATCCCTGTCCCTGGTGTGAACTGCAAGGTAACATTCCTGTTCCTTTGCACGAGAACAGGAATACCTGCCATGGAATTCAAGTCCATGAGACCTGCTCACGCGATAACCGGGCGAACCCCACAGCAAGACATGCCGCAGGGACATACAGCGGAAAATTCGCTATGATTGTATTGCCGGTATGTCCTGGAGAAAATGATGTGGCAACGCCCGGTTTATCAGTTTCTTTCGGTCGTCTTGTTGCCCGCACTGGTGCTTCTGTCATGCACGACGGGAGGAGGTGATATGAAATCGCCAACACGCACATCCGCCGCCGAACTTGACCGGTTGATAAAGTCCGGCAATGCGCCTGTGATTGTCGATGTACGCTCTGCCTATGAGTACCGGCAAGGACATATACCGGGTGCGATTCACATGCCGTTCTGGCAATCGTTCTTTCGGGCGGATGACCTCACCGCAGCCGGCAACCAGCCGGTGATCGTTTACTGTCAGCACGGTCCGCGCGCTGTCATCGCCAAATTTGCACTGTGGCAGGCAGGCCACACCAATGTGCGCTACCTGATTGGCCACATGAGCGAATGGGAAAAAGCCGGCCTGCCGCTGGAGACAGCGTCTCCGGATTAATCCTCTTCGACCGGGTAACGGTGTGACCGAAACATACCGGGAATCGCGCCCATCGCTACTCTGCCTGTGGAACATATAACGCCATGGCGAAAAGCCTGGATCTCTCGGTCGTCGCCGAAGGTGTCGAGAACATCAGGCAGATGAATTTCTTCAGGCAACAGAGTGTCCATTTACAACAGGGCTGCCTGTTTAGCGAGCCCGTGACGACAGGGGAATTCCGGCGCATGCCGGGCAAGCAAGCCTCACCCGGCCGGCTCAATCTGGTCAGTTGATTCAAGACAACGCACCGAAGGCGTATTCTCAGTGGAATATATGCTGCTTCGGAACCGGTTGCGCCTCGACAGGAAAATCCACATTCCGGGTTTCAATGGGCGCAATGGGCGTAAGGGGCGGCTGCGGTATCACCGGATTGTAGTAGGGCATGGCTGGCATGCCAGCCGCGCCGAATGCACCGTAGGGCGGAGGGACAGGATAATAATCGTCGCGATGCCGGCCCCCCCCGCCCATGGAAAAACAAAAAAAGGCCTGCGAGGCCGATGTCCACAGCACGGATGACATCACCAGGAACATAACAGACCATCTGCACTCGGGTTTTTTCATTTCACACGGGAGTTATCGCAACTGATAGGGGACTTCGTCCGAGAGATCCAGCACCTCACCCACGATTTCCAGCCCCTCCTGCACGAATGCCTCGAGCTCGCCCCATGCGGGGGAAGTAGCTATCACTTCGGCTCCATCCCTCATGAGGATACGCATGGCATAGTCGGAATACTGACCCGTTCCGCCGGCCTTCTCCGCCGTCACATACAACCCGGGTTCGGTATCCTCCCCCTTCACCACAGCCATGATGTAACGATAGTCGATTCCATCACTGCTATCGATATCACCCAGCACTACGACGGTGAATTCACCGTACCTGTAGCGCCGCCTGGGTATGGCGGTCATAATCCCCGGCTTGTTCATACTCTCCCGGCCCCTGACTGTAATGACCCTGACGCCGATGATTACCGATTAACCCGCAGGGTGCAAACAGGGCAACTTCAACCATCAATCCTTTCGTTCGGATTCGCGCCAGGCAAAGGAGCAGTCGAGGTGTGTACGGACGGTTATAAGGCCGCTCAGTCCGTCCTCGATCAGGATATCCATCGGCCGGCGTCTGCGCAGCCGCTTGCAGGGCTGTTTCAGCCACAGGAGACCGATATTGGCGTTGCGGGGGAACGTGGTGCGCAGCGCATCGGCAATTCCCAGCAGGTGTTCAACCCGCTGCATTACCGCGGGATCATCCGGCAGCGGCGTATCGTCATGATAGCGTCGCAGCATCCGGGTCGGGGTCCCTTCAGGCAATGCCAGGATATTCACCTGGTCGGAGGCCTTGATGCCCCAGTCATCCAGCATGTTGACAACCACGCGCCCGAGGTGATTTCTATCTTCAGATGTAAGTGCTGACATGCGTCCCGTACCGCCCTGGAGTGATCCGTCCTGCGTTGGCAACCGTTATTTTAGCAGCTCACACCCGTCGGGACGTATCCATTTCCCTGGATCCACACGGAATAAGACCATATAACCCTTCGATCTGTCTGCTTATTGAATTTCAATCCTGCAGATATCGGAACCGCAGCGCGCGATTCATGTCTGCAATCTGCATTACTATTGAACCCATGTCCTCGCTCGCGTTGCTGGTGATAATCGGTTTACTGGTCTGGTTCTGGCTGGAGAGTCTGAAGAGCCGTGATATCGCCATTCAGGTCGCGCGGACCTCATGCAGGCAGCAGGAACTGCAGTTGCTCGACGGGACCGTCACGCTGCAGACTGTCCGTCCCTACTACCGCAACAGCGATGATTATGGCCTGAAACGCACCTATACCTTCGATTACAGCGGAGACGGCATCTCCCGGCAAACAGGGTGCGTGGTTCTGTATAACAGCCGGGTCGCGAGTATTGTACTGGAAAGCGGATAGGAGCCTCTCCAAGTCGAGGTGTAATGCGGGACACGATGGTCGGCACCCTGATTATCGCTGCTGTACTGAGCGGTGGTCGCCATGGATGCCCTGAACCGTGGAGACACTAATACCGGCATTGCTATACTAGACACGAGTGATGCATGTCCATCGATTACAACTACCGGACCAACGCCATGCCCTACTACATTTACAAAATCATCCCTGGAGAAACCGCCACTGCCAGGACGCTCGAATTCAACGGTGAGCACGACAGTTACAGGGAGGCGAAGAACGAGGTCAAGGCGCTGCGAACGGCGCAGCCAAAGGACGCCGGTGTCGTCTACAAAATCATCTTTGCCGGGAGCCAGCCCGAGGCGGAGCAGCTCCTGCGGGAACACCGGGAAAAACCGGTACTCAAGGAATGGGAAATCTAGTCGCCTATATGCGGTTGCACAGCGGTGTCGTGCGCCGTTTCATGGCGTGAAATAACCGATGGAAGAGCACGAATACCGGGCAACTTACCAGGCACTGAGCCAGCGCCACTGTGTATTTGAAAAGGCGATTAATTCGAGACGCTGCAGCTGCAAGCAATCCGCCCGGTTTCATCTCGCTGACCGTGAGGGAGTTGCCTGCGGGTCGGACGCCGGCAATATCCTGTGTATCGCGTTGCTTGATGCATTGCGCCGCAATGCGCGCTTTTCGCTGCATATCACCCATGCCGACGGGCCGTTGCCACATGCCAAGGAAATCAGGGTGCAGATCGGGGGATTGCTGGGACTCCAGAAACTGCTACACCCTGACCAGGCGCAAGCTGATTCGGTAAACGACATCAATGGCCTGGCAACCGAGGCGATTGATCGGTACGGGCGCATCGAAAACCTGCCCTATGAGCTGATCGTGCAGACACTGGCAAGCTTCGAGGGACGCAGGAAACGCACACGCCCACTCAAATAATTCGCTTTACCCACGCAGTATACTGCCCTGAGAAGTGCATCACAGACTCCGCCGGGCGCATGTGTTCTGATGATGGCATCTTCACGCGCGGACCGTCCATCGTCATGCACAGTACAGTGGTGACACTGATTTACCTGCTGCTTGCGGCGCCATTGACCCGTGCCGCAGACCCTCCCCTGGCAACCAGTACCGTGCTGCGCACGCAGTTCACCACCGCCATCAAGGATCGGGAGCCGGTGGATAATCTGACCGAACTCAACAATGGAACTGGAGAGAGAATCTACTGTTTTACCGAACTCAAGAACCTGACAGGCCAGGTCGTAACACACAGCTGGGAATACAGGGGTCAGGTAGTGAACGAGGCGCGGTTTCATGTTGACAGCTCCCATTCGCGAGTCTGGTCAAGCCGCCTTCTGACTCCGGATCGGCCGGGATCATGGACCGTGATTATCATGTCCCAGAAAGGCAAGATCCTGGCGGAAAGAACGCTCGATTACAACCTCGAGGAACCGGTCTTCTAGCCCTTGAATGTCCAGCCATGGCGATACCAGACAGCATTCGCATGGCGAGATTCAGTGGCTGACGCCCCCCGGCGAGAATGGCGGGCCACAACCGTGGTTTGACGCACCAAACGCCTTGTGTCAGTCAGCCTGCAGGATTATCGTATCGTGCACGATGGGAGAGAGCGTCTGAATATCCGCCCCATCGACCTTCGAGTAACGTCGCACCTGAAAATACACCGTCTTCTTGCCATTTCCGGGACTGAGGATAAAGACAGGTCGTGCGCTATACCGCTGCCACGGGGCGGCGGAAATATCCCGATCTTCACCGGCGCGGTATTCACTGGGATGACCGCTTACACGATGATCCAGATGCACCTCTCTGTCAGGTGACGTGGTGGCGCCTTCGTTGATGCTGAATTCACGGATCTGCAGACCGCCCGTGCTCGCCGCTGCATGGTCGCCGACCGGCGTACACACAGCTCCCCCGCCACCGGCCGGCAGTGACATTACCAGCAAACGAGGGATCATGGAGGTAACCAGTGATTGCTGATATCCCTGGTAACCGGATTTCGATGCGGTTATGAGCAGGGGCGCACGGGGAACATCCGTAAATACCGCATACCCCCCCCTGTCTGTCTGATCAGACCCGAATTGCACCGGATTTGCCGAAGTTCCGAGGCAGACCGATACTCCCACAAGCGGTTGCTTTCCTCCCCTTTCGAATACACGCACCCTGAGTTCAGAGGCTGGCGCCAGAACGGGGATGGCAGTAACCAGCAGGAATAGCGCCAGCAAAATCATCGGCTTGCCCCGTTGCAGGAAAGAACCTGCCGTGTAGCCGTGTCGCGAAACCGGTAGGGATATGGAAAGAAGTTTCATCGCACAATTTCTCCTCGAGCACCGGCATCATTGACATTTATAAATTCACTCTAAACACGTTTTGGTTCAATCGTCAATGCCCTCTGGCTGGAATGCCGCTACTGCAGCGAGACAGGATTTCAGTTCATGCGCCTCAACGGGGAATGCGATGGCGGCATGTACCGGCAGGCGGGCACGCAGCTTATCAAACTGCGGCAGATACTCGCGGTCGTAGAATACGATGACCCGGGTTCCCGGCAGACGCTGCACCACGGCCAGCAGCGATTCGAGGCTGCTGGTTCGATCTCGAAAATCAGACTGGTAATTGAACTCCGCGACAATCACCGCCGGTTTCGTCTTTTTGAGAAAGCCGATGGCCTTGCGAATGGAATGTTCAACCACTACTACATAGCCGAACTCCTCGTACAATGGAGTAAAATTCGGATAACCGCCGAATTCCACGATCGAGAGAAGGAATTTATCCGTCGGGTTGCTCATGCGGTATCGGTGGTATATGAAAGGAGAAATCTGGCGCCTGACGGATTTCGCTGCTCAGGTTGAATTCATGCCGGAATAAGGAAGCTACAACTGAATTTTCTGTGACCGGTGCACATCAGGTGCGGCAGTTCCATCGGGCAATCGGAAACCGGCAGTGTGTTCCCCGATGTCAGGGGAAAATCCGCAGGGCACCCGTGATTCAGCATCCCGATCAGATCGGGCGGCTAATCAGACATCAGATCATCAAGATTGGTACGGCATAGCACGGACCGCATGGTTCCGATCAGTTCCAGCAACTGGTCATTCCTGACGCTGTAATAGATCCGGTTGGCATCACGCCTGGATGACACTATATTCTTGTTACGCAGCTGATCCAGGTGTTGCGAGACGTTGCTCTGGGAAGTGCCGATTTTCTCGACGATCTCGCCAACGGACATCTCCTTGTCACCCAGAGTACACAGAATTTTCCACCGCAATGGATGCCCCATCGCCTTGAGCGCGTCCGCGGTGAGCGTGATATCTTCTTCAGGTGCCTGGTCAGGTTCTAGATCTTCCATCGCGGACTCCACACATGCTCCTCCACAAAGTTTACCGGGCACATCCCGGGTTGCAAGCATATTGTCATGTCCGATCCGGTTTCCGGGCGGGTTCATCGCAAATACGCGCATAACCAGTCATATCCTTGGCGATGCAGATGATATCAGTAATTTCACCGTCAGCGTTCATTATCGCCGTTCTCGAAAACAGGATCGGCACCCGCCGCTGGTCCCGTGCGATGAAACTGGCATCGATCCGGCTGATGGTGCCAGTGCGAATCAGCGCTTCAAGCCAGATTCCCATGAACGCCTTCGCCTGTTCCTGCTCCTCCTCTTCGAAGACATCGCCGATCGACATGCCCACCAGTTCGCCCTCTTCATAATCAAGCATCCGGTAGGCGGCGGGATTGGCGGCCTTGATCTTGCCGGATGGCTTCAGCAGAAGCAGCGCCTCACCCATATGGCTGATGACGTTCTCGAGATACTGCTTGGCGACCTGCAATTCGCGTGTGCGTTCTTCCACCAGCGCCTCCAGACGGAGGTTCATCCCGCGCTCTTTCTCGATGAGCCGCAGATAAGTGCTGATCTTGTTAATCAGCTGGTTGTCATCGATGGGCTTCAGAAGGTAATCCGCCGCACCGACCGCATAGCCCTTTTTCTGGAATTCGTCGGTTTTATAGGCCGCGGTCAGAAAAATTATCGGAATGTCCTTCGTCTTCTGGCGGACCTTGAGCATGGAGGCAGTCTGGAAACCGTCCATTTCCGGCATCTGGATATCAAGAATGATGAGGTCAATGCGGGGATTATTCAGCGCGGTATCGACAGCCGCCTGTCCCGATAGCGCCTGAAGCACCTCGACATCCATATGCCTGTTTATGAGGGCGCGCAGGCTGTACAGATTGTTTTCATTGTCATCGACTATCAGTACACGAAATCCGGCATAACGCGTCATTGATCCACCCTGCCGTTTCGGTCAGAAAGAAATGTATCCAGCACTATTTTAAGATCCCGGGGATCAACCGGCTTGACTAGACAGTCATCCGCCCCGGCATCAAGGCTGGTGCGCCGGTCATCGGCGCCGGCCCGGGCAGTCAGGGCGACCACCGGAAGATGCGCGAATGCCGGTTGACTCCTTATCCGCCGGGTGACTTCATAACCATCCAGTTCCGGCATCATAATATCCATCAGCACAAGATCGAAGTCACCACCGGTCTCGAGCGTTTCCAGAGCCTCGTGACCGTCACCCGCCGCCATGACCGTTATTCCCCAGTGTTCCAGCAGTGGAATAAGCGCCAGCAGGTTTCTCATGTCATCATCGACCAGCAGTACCCTGGCTCCAGAGTAGTTCGCTTCAGGAATGATAGTCTCGCTTATCATATCCTGTTTGCCGCCAGTGGCCGGAGGTTCGTACTCCTCTGCCTCATGGTATTCAGGCATGATACCTGGCAGCAACAGGGTAAATGACGCCCCTGCCCCCGGCCGGCTCTCTAGCTGTATCTCACCCCCAAGGAGACAGGCGAGTTCACGACTGATGGCCAGTCCGAGACCGGTTCCACCGAAACGGCGGCTTGTAGAACCATCAGCCTGCTTGAAAGCCTCAAAAATGACTGCCTGCTTGTCCGCGGATATTCCGATGCCCGTGTCGATCACCCGGATACACACGGCAAACCGTCCATCTATCGTGCCGGAGCAGGATTCCACCCGGACCGTGACCCCGCCCTCACGGGTAAACTTCACCGCATTGGAAAGAAAGTTGATCAGAATCTGCCTGAGCTTTTCCCTGTCTGTCTGAATATGTTCTGGCGCGCCGGAATCGATATCCAGCGTCAGACCCAGCCCTTTTTCATCATATTGGGGTTTCAGCAGTTCAAGCACACTTTCGAGCACGGCACGCAGGTTGACGTTTTCACGCATCAATGTCATCTGGTTCGCCTCGATACGCGACAGGTCGAGGATATTGTCTATCAGCGCCTTGAGATCCGTGCCGGCATCGTGGATTACCCGTGCCTGCTTGGCGTCTTCGACGGCATTCTTTCCCTTGTCGGTGTCTGCCAGCATTTTCGACAACAACAGGATTGAGTTCAGCGGAGTGCGCAGTTCATGACTGACATTGGCGAGAAACTCCGATTTGAAGCGGTTCGTTTCCTCCAGTTCACGGGCATAATCAAGCAGCGCCTTGCTATGCTCCGCGTTCGTCTCGGCCAGGCGGGTAAGCTTCACCCCAAGTTCATGAAGTTCCTCCGGGCGTTGCCAGGAAAAACGGACCACTTCGTTGCGTTCCATTACACGTGATATCCCTTCGGTCAAATCATGGCCCAGGCGTTCGGCACGCAGGGCAATCAACCGGGCGATAACCAGAACGACGACCAGCAAGCCCAGCACAATGCTTATCACGCGGAACTCGATCGCATTCCGGAGTTTTACAATCGGTGAGGGATCGACACTGCGCCCTACCCACAACGGCCCCGATTTCTCGGTCACGAACAAAGGCACCCAAAGTACCTGCTGGCCCTTGTATTCCCAGAGTCCAAGCTCTTCCTTGGCAAAAAGATCCTCTACTCCCGGGAAGTCCCTGAATGCGCTGGAAGACGCCGGATGACTGTCACTGGTATCAAGATAACGACCGTCGCTGAATGCCCAGAAGATTCCACGGTATGCACTGGCCAGTCCGCCCACGTCCAGATAAACGATGACCACGCCGCGTTTATCCTCGAAATGCACTGTTTCGGATGAAAACATGGTGACGATCGGACTGACAAATCCGAGTTGCATGAACTTGTTGGGCGCCTGATCGCCGGCAGCCCGGTCAAAGACGATCGGTCCTGTCAACACGTTGCCCGGGCGCAGCTTCTGTCCGGCCTGGATAAATTCCGGATCCTGATAGGGTGCGTTTCCGGTGCCCGGCTCGAGTCGCCCCGTGGCATTGTCACGCTCCAGCCAGTATTCAGTCTTTCCGTCATCGTTAATGAACAGAACACGAATCACATCGAGTTGATCGAACAACACCTGGTTGAGCCAGGCCACATAGCCGGAGCGCGCCGACTTGAGATCGATGCCGCTGTCCTTATTCTGCTCCTCAGTCGATAGCAGCATGCCGGGTTCGGGAAATTTGGCCAGCAGGCGCACCGTTTCATGACGTCGTGCAAGATGCTGGTCGAGATCGCTGAATCCGGCCCGGAGATTCTGCAAATAGGCCTTGTGATACAGTGATTCGATACGTTCGAAGACCAGCGGCACATTGATAACAACCGCCGCGAACAAGGGCACAAGACCGAACAGGAACAGAAACAGGAAAATCTGGGAGCGGAGTTTCATTCAGCGCCAACCCGAATTTCAGCGACCTGGAATCCAGAGGGGTACGTGTCGGGGTGTTCCATGGCGGCGCAATCCACCGCATGTCCTTCGCATATCATCTGCTTCTCCGCCACGCGCTGACTGGCGGTCAGTCAAGGTAGCGGGACTGCCATTCGAGATATTTATTGTGGATGAATTCGGCATAGGCTTCCTTGTCGGCGAATCCGGCCGGATCGATTGCATCATAAACGTAATAGTTAACTCGCCTGTTCTGTGTTCTCATCATGTGCCAGAGCTTGTGCAACAGGGTCTGGGGTGCCCGCCATTCGAAGTCATCCTGGGACTCATAATGCAGAAACACCGGGAGCACGGGTATACCCGTGCGCAATGAAATGTCGAACGCACCGTAGCGGAATGATTCAAAGATACGACGGCCCTTGCAGCCACCCTCGGGATAGAGGGCAATATTCTTTCCCTGGCGCAATTCCGTCTCGATCTGTTCGGCGGCCGCAGTGCGTGAGTCGCGCGATTCACGGTGTACATATAAGGTGCCGGATGCGGTACTGATGCGCCCGACCAGCCACCAGTCCCTGACCTCGATCTTGGCGAGTGAATGCACCGGGAACAATGCCGGTATGCCGATATCCTCAAACGCGGACGGATGATTGGCGATCAGAATATAGTGTTCGGGTAACGCCCGGGTATTTTTCTGGTGCAGCCGCAATTCCACACCCAGCGCGCGCGTAAAACTGCGGCACCAGAGACGAAACAGGGAAAAGAAGAAGGGACGCAGTACCTGCGGCAGGTAAGACAACAGGTACAGTACCAGCGTGAATATCGTCAACTCCACCCAGGCAATGATCCGCCATAGCAGCATGGCAACAAAATGCACCACCAGCACACCTCCTGCTCCAACCCGGGACAGCCTCCACCACCCTGCACACTTTTATTTATAACTCAATTAATTACGATTATCCAATCGGATGCTATCGGCGGGTCTGGAAGCGGTGATTCGGCTGGCGGGGAACAGAGGGGGTGTTTTATACAGGTCCTGGTTTTCAATCACGCCACAGCACCTTCAGGGTGGTCAGGCCAGCATCACAGACAAATACGGGGACGGATGATTGCCCTTTCCGGTGAATTTCAGGCTCGTTACCCGGAAGGCTACGGACTCGGTCCCCGCTATGACATCTCGGCAAGCAAATTAACGATGACGCTTCCATCAATCATTTCAAGTCCATGCTGCGTACCGACTGCAATACGAGTGGATCTGCCGCTCAATGCGGGGACATTGTTCATATCCTGGCTGTAGCCAGGCACGATATAATCGCCGGACATGATCGCCACCTCTCCACGGACGATGGAATAATACTGCAGATCGGGGTGCTTCTGACTATTCAACCAGAACAGCAGGCTCCCCGGACGGGGTCTTACCAGATCCACAAACAAACCGCGTGACCTCCTTGCGATATCGTAGGTTTCTCCACCGAACATATCTGTAACCATCGAAAACGGAAACGGAATATCCGTTGCATCCAGCGCCTGTTCGGCGCGGTAAGTCCCAAGGTGGGGGCTGGCGATGGTAATCAGCGCCTTGACGTTTCTGGCGCCACCAAGTACCAATGCGGCACGTGCGACCACCCCACCGGCAGAGTGCCCGACCAGCAGGATCGGTTCGCCAGGATTCAACGCATTGATAGTTGTCAGGATCTGGCGCAACGGGTAAGCCTGTGCCAGAATCGGGGCCTCTGAAGGCAGGTCGACAACATAGACTTTATGCCGAGTCGACTGACCCGGCGACGGGATCAGCTGAATACCCGATGGCCCGGTGGCAAAAACGCCGGCACGATGCCAACCGGCGCGTTCCAGCACGGTGGTTATACCGCTGGCATCCCAGGATTGTGCACCGCTCAGGTAGCCATGTATAAGTACCAGGACGTCTGCGCGCGATGCGGAAACAAACAGCACTCCCAGAAGCACCAGACATGCCAGCATGCCCTTTTTCATTGCCGTACTCCGTTAAATCCGGATAGTTATGACTCTGGAATTGAAAACGGGGGTGACTCGATGAGCCGCCCCCGTTTGACTGGCTGCAAATAAGGATTGCTTATTTGCCTTCAGGGGCCTGAGGCACAGCCGCCGGAGGAGCATATCCGGGGGCGCCATAAGGAGCGCCGTAAGGAGCACCATAACCATAAGGAGCACCATAACCATAAGGAGCACCATAGCCATAAGGAGCACCATAGCCGTAACCATAACCACGGCCGTAACCACGACCATAGCCAGAACCATAGCCAGAACCATGACCGCCGCCGCTGAAGCTCATGTTGAAGTCGCCGGAACCGTCGCCCCAACCATCACCCCAGCCGTCACCGTAGCCGTTGCCGCTATCACCCCACGGACCCCATCCACCCCAGGCGAAAACAGAGGTAGAAGCAACTGCCAGCGCGGCAGCAGAAATCACTGTAGCAATCTTTTTCATGATAAGAATCTCCACATAGGAATATAAAAGTACAACCACCGTAGTCTTTTAAGGACACAAGTATATTATTAGAATATGCTTAAATAAGCAAGCATTAATTATCTAATTCCATTTCTTTTTATTACAGACAGTTATCAGATTCCACTAAACCATCTACAGCAGTGCTGCTCCCTTGTTGGAACATTCTGAGCCTGCTTGCCGTTTCATTTCAGGGGATTTCAGGACCATGTCGTACCAGACAAAGCATGAGGGTTTTCAATATTTCATCAATATATTCAATTAGTTGTTGATTGATTATTAATGCAGCGGGGGCGCATTCCGTGCGACCGGCTTGCCGGAAGCAGAAAATTAAAAAAATTATCTTCTGCGATATCCGAATATACAAAATTTACCCCTTACCTATATACAATCATTATCAGTAACCTGCGGTTTCCCGCTCATCCAGGGTAAAAAAACGCGTCAATCTATTGTGGTTGACAGGGCAATCGGATGGGGGCGTAATCATACCTGTCATTGGTCCTTTCTTGTTAGGAGGAACGATCCCTTGGAAAACATTAATCTTGATGTTAACGAGTTGTCGTGTCTGGACAAGATTGAACAGGCGCAACGCTTCGAAGAAGTACACCGCCAGATCGATGAACTCCAACGCGCTGCCTCCGGCGACCCATGCTTCCGGGAATGGGCCGAACAACAACGGCAATACATAACGGATATGCAGCAAATGATATTCGAAGGTTAGCCCAACAAACCTCCATTTACTCCCGCTGCTACAGCGGGTTTTTTTTGTCTGATATCGGACTTAGCTGTGTCCTGGTTACATGAAACCGGTTACAGGGTAACCTGGGTACAGCCGCATGCTCTGGTGTCGATACCCTCCCCATGAATGCTTACATCATCATAAAACTCGTGCTGCTGCTGGTAATCACCAACGGGGCGCCGGTACTAGCCAGCCTGTTATTGGGGCAGCGGTTCAACCAGCCGCTCGATCGCAACCTGCAATTCATCGATGAACGACCATTACTGGGACCGACCAAAACCGTGCGCGGTATCGTCAGCGCGATATTCCTTACCACACTGATGGCCCCCCTGTTCGGCCTCTCGCCAGCACAGGGTTCGCTCTTCGCCATGCTGGCGATGACCGGGGATGTTATTTCGAGTTTTATCAAGCGCCGCCTCGGAATTACAAGCAGCCGCTCGGCGCCCTTGCTCGACCAGTTGCCCGAGACGCTGTTTCCGCTATGGATAATGCATCCTGTCCTGAAGGAAACGCTCGAGGAGGCCTGTGCCGCGATGCTTGTCTTTGTGGTTATCGACTGGTTTGCTTCCAGGCTACGTGAACCCGTTAACAACGATGCAAGTGATGCAGGGTGATCTCCGGCGGGCAATTGAGCCTGACATCGACGATACAGGCTCCGGAACCTGCTGAAGTGTAACCGTGAAGATTGTTGTAGGACCATGCGCCGCGGCAGAACAAACGCGGGCAGCGGGCATTGCACATCAGGGGCAAACCGCCCGGCAGGCAAATCTGACCGCCATGGGTATGCCCGCAAAGCATGATGTCGAAACCAGCGTGGGCCGCATGCCGGTAGATTTCCGGTGAATGTGCCAGCAGGATGGAAACCATGTCCGGGGGGATGGTATCCGCCGTCTTCTCCAGGTTATCGGCCCGGTAGTAATGCGGATCGTCGATGCCGGCCAGAATCAAACTGTCAGTGCCGCGCGCGATGGCCACATTTTCATTCAGCAACATGCGAATACCCATCGATTCGAACGCAGGGACCATCAGGACGGTGTCGTGATTGCCCAGGACGCCATAGACCTCTCCTTCCAGGTGTGCGCGGATCAACCGCATACCATCCACTGCGGCATCATGGGGACCGAATGTGTTCGCCCTGAAATCGCCGGTCAGTACGCACAGGTCGTACCGAACCTTGCGCACCGCCTCGATAAGCACGTGCGGAAAATCAGGCGCCATATCGAAGTGCGGATCGGAAATCTGCAGAATAGTATATCCTTCAAAGGCTTGCGGAAGAACCTCGAGATTGATGCGATTATGCCGCACCTCGATACGGCGGGCATTCCGCCGACCTCGCCCATGCAACAGGAAAAGTCGCAGGCCGTTCCTGATAACGGAGTGAGCTGAATACCAGTTCTCGATGTGGAAAAAATTGCGCCCCTGGCCGAAAATTTTTTGTTCGTA
>JBAVKA010000074.1:0-2636 GCA_049688075.1 Gammaproteobacteria bacterium | reverse complement strand
CTCGACCTTGTCCTCATCCTTGATGCTGCCGTAGTACTCGCGCAGGATGGTCAGCACTTCGGGGCGTGAGAACTTCTCGGACACCTCCTCACCTTCGGAAAGCGCCTTGCGCAGCTTGGTGCCCGAGAGCAGGATGCGGTCCGAGCCCTCGTGCGGGCAGGTCTTCATGGAAGCCATGCCGTCACACTTGTTGCACCAGAAGGTCCAGTCGATCTTGAGCGGCTGGGTCTCCAGGGCAGCGGCCGGGATTTCGTCGAAAATATGGTGAGCGTCGAACGGGCCGTAGTAGTCGCCCACGCCGGCATGGTCGCGACCCACGATCTGGTGGGAGCAGCCATAGTTCTGGCGGAACAGTGCATGCAACAGGGCCTCGCGCGGACCGGCATAGCGCATGTCCAGTGGATAGCCCGCCTGGATGACGGTATTGTCGGAAAAATAGTTCTTGATCAGCGTGCCGATGGCCCGGCTGCGTACATCGGCGGGGATATCGCCGGGCTTGAGCTTGCCGAGCAGCGAGTGAATCAGCACGCCGTCCAGCGTCTCGATGGCGATCTTCGCCAGATACTCGTGCGAGCGGTGCATCGGGTTGCGCGTCTGGAACGCGGCGACGGTATGCCAGCCGCGCTTCTCGAACTCGGCGCGGGTCTGCGCCGGGGTCATGAACTGGCTGCCGTAGGCTTCCGGGAAACCGCCCTGCGAGAGGACCTTGATCGGCCCGGCCAGGTTCACGTCGCCCTGCTCCATAACCATCTTGACGCCCGGGTGCTCGGCATCGGTGGTCTTGTAGACCATCATGCACTCGTGCTTCTTGTCGATGCGGTACTTCTCGGTGACCTTCATGGTGGCAAGGATATCGCCGCTTTCGGCGTCGACCAGTGCGATGTCGTTGCCTTCATCGATACCCTTGGCGATCGCTTCGTCCGTCGACAGTGTAATGGGAATCGGCCAGAACAGGCCGCTGGCCATCTTCATGCCGTCACAGACACCTTCCCAGTCCGCGTGGGTCATGAACCCGGTCAGCGGCGTAAAACCACCGATACCCAGCATGATGATGTCGCCGGCTTCGCGCGAGGAGACCTCGACTTTGGGAAGAGCCTGGGCGCGCGCCTGCTCTGCTGCCAGCGCGTCGCCTTCGAGCAGTAACGGTTTCAGATCACCGCCACCATGAGGCTTGACTAATGTAGACATACGACTCCTTACTTAAGAAAAGGCTGCGTTGCGTAATCGATTGCTCTGCGAGATAACCCGGCCGCAAAGGGTGCCAGAGTAAGCCACCCCGCATGAAACATGGGGAGGCATACGATATAGATTTACCCTGAAAATGCCAACCAGTAATATCTAGCCCTGCATAAAGCCAGCTTATTGTTCCATCTTATTGTTTTAATTATATATTAAAAATCAGATGATGCTAATTCACTTAATAACCAAGGGCCTCGCTCAGGTTCTTTCAGCGGCGTATTGTACCGGTCAGGCGCCACAGGGCAACCCCGCCGGCAGACCGGCGCCAGTGCCGAGATCGGTCAGCAGTACTGTCTTCATTCATAAAGAAGCTACCGGTGGCGGCAACACTATGATTAAGGTGAGAAGTTATGAAGTGAAGAGTAAAAAGTGAGAGGTAAGACGTAACACAATGTGTGGCCACGAAAGCACACGGAAATACACGGAATTAACTACTAAGTACATGGATACTGACTTCGGCCTTTACCTGTGATCCCACGCAGTAATGCGGTGATTGTCCTGGGTTAACAGGATGGGTAAGGAAGGTAGGCGACATACTTATCAACCTGTTTTTTCTTATTATTCCGTATCTTTTCGCGTGCTTCCTTGGCCATAAGAGTCTTTTGTCACTTTTCACCTCTCACTTCTCACGATCATTTAATCCAAAGCGTCTTGGCGTTCATGAACTCGCGCATGCCGAGCCGGGACAGTTCCCGCCCGTAGCCGGAATGCTTGATGCCGCCGAAGGGCAGGCGGGGGTCGCTCTTGACCAGGCCGTTGACGAAGGCGCAGCCGCATTCGAGCCGGCGCGCCACACGCTCCCCGCGCGCGCTGTCACGGGTCCAGACACTGCCGCCCAAACCGAAGTCGGAATCATTGGCGATGCGCACGGCATCGTCCTCGTCGCGAGCCCGGATCACGGTGGCGACCGGTCCGAACAGCTCCTCGCCCCAGGCGCGCATGCCGGGTTTGACATGATCCAGGATCGAGGGCTGGTAGAAGGCGCCCGGGCGTTCATCGGGACGGCAGCCGGTGACCGCCACGGCGCCGGCGACCAGGCTGTCCTGAACCTGCGCGTGCAAACCATCGCGCAGGTCCAGGCGCGCCAGCGGACCGATCCGGGTGCTCTCATCCAGCGGATCACCGATCACCAGCGACTCCACCCCCGCCTTGAAACGGTGTACAAATTCCTCCGCGATGGAATCCAATAGAATGAATCGCTTCGCGGCGATACAGCTCTGGCCGCTGTTGAGAAACCGCGAGGTGACTGCGTCCTGCACCGCCAGATCCAGGTCCGCATCCTCCAGCACCACGAAAGCGTCCGAACCGCCCAGTTCCAGCACCGATTTCTTGAGATGCGCGCCCGCGGCGGCGGCCACCTCGCGCCCGGCCGGCTCGCTGCCGGTCAGCGTCACCGC
>JBAVKA010000073.1:0-7061 GCA_049688075.1 Gammaproteobacteria bacterium | reverse complement strand
CCTCGGCGCCCATGTAGACCACGCATTCCATGCCGAGCCGGGCCGCAACCGTTGCGGTGGCCACGCCATGCTGTCCCGCACCGGTCTCTGCGATGACGCGCTTCTTGCCCATGCGCTTCGCCAGCAGCGCCTGTCCGACCGTGTTGTTTATTTTGTGTGCGCCGGTGTGGTTGAGGTCCTCCCGCTTGAGGTAGATGCGCGCCCCGCCGATTTCCCTGCTCAGGCGTTCAGCGTGATAAAGCGGCGAAGGCCGTCCGACATAATGCGCAAGGTCGCTGTCCAGCTCCGCCAGAAACTCCGGGTCCTTGAGGTAACGCCGATAGGCGGCCGTGAGTTCTTCCAGGGGAAGCATGAGGGTTTCCGCCACGAACTGGCCGCCATAGAGGCCGAAGTGGCCATGTTCATCCGGAAGCGATGCACCGGACGCGCCGGCTTCAAGCGCCTGTGTCTGCGTCACTGTCTCTTACTCCTTTCATGAAAGCCGAGATCATCCCGGCCGATTTTATGCCCTTCCCGCTTTCAACCCCGCTGCTGACATCAACGGCATACGGTCTGACCAGCCTGATGGCCGCAGCGATGTTGACCGCCGTCAGTCCACCGGCAAGAATGACTGGCACCTTGAGATCACGCGGCACCTGCGTCCAGTCAAACACCTGTCCGCCGCCGCCGTGTGACTGTGGTTGCCAGGCATCCAGCAAAATGCCTGCGGCATCTGGATAGGTCCGGATCTGTTCACGCAGGTTGGTATCCGGTTTCATCGCGACCGACTTGATGAAGGGCAGGCCATGCCCGTTGCAGTCATCATTGGACTCATGGCCATGAAACTGCAGCAGAGCCAGCGGGACATTCTCGAGGACATGCCGTATCCCGGATGGCGAGGCATCGACAAATAGTCCAACCACCGTAACGAAGGGAGCGACGGCAGCCGTTATCCGCCTGGCCTGCTCCAGCGTCACATGGCGCGGACTGCCCTCGAAGAAAACCAGCCCAATGGCATCAGCGCCGTACTCAATGGCGCTGCGCGCATCTTCGGCACGGGTAATACCGCAAATTTTAACGCGGGTACGCATCGTCAGGCCATAGCGGCGTTTCGTCAGGCTTGTCGCCAATCAGAATGCAAGCGTAACAGAATCCCGGCGATTGCGTGATTGCCCGGAGTTTCAACATCCGTATTCCGGCAACCAGCCGATTCGGGGAATGGCAAATTGGCTAGGATAGTGAACCGCGACCAGGTATAACCCCGCAGCCGGCGCGGTTATGCCGCCGGCGGCGCGATCCCTGGCTTCCAGCACCTCCCTGACCCAGTATGGGGAGGCTTCTCCGCGGCCGGTGGTGATCAATACGCCAACGATGCAGCGCACCATATGATGGAGGAAGGCATTCGCTACCACATCGATATAGATGAAATCGCCGCAACGCTTGACGTCGAGCGTATAAATTGTCCGTATCGGGTGTTTTGCCTGACACGCAAGGGCGCGAAACGAGGTAAAGTCATGTTCGCCGAGCAGATGGATGGCGGCCTGACGCATGGAGGTTTCGTCGAGTTCAGCGTAGATCCAGCTGGCCCGGTGCCTGAACTGGGCCGAGGGGTATGGCCTGTTCAGGATCACATAGCGGTAATGACGCCGGCGCGCCGAGAAACGCGCGTGGAAAGTGTCGTCCACTTCCCTGGCCCATTGAATACGGATATCCGCAGGCAGGTTGGCGTTGCCCCCGCGTATCCAGGCCTTTTCCTCGCGAACCGCACCGGTATCGATATGGATGACCTGTTCAGTGGCATGTACGCCGGTATCGGTACGCCCCGCACAAACGGTGGCAAGTTCATGGTCGGCAACCCGGGAAAGCGCCTCTTCCAGACAGCCCTGTACGGTACGACCGGTCCGCTGGCGCTGCCAGCCGTGAAAATACGTACCGTCATACTCGACACCCAGTGCGATGCGCATATTTTGCCAGGACTATCCAAACCCGGTGCTCATTCATAAACACCGTATTCACCGCTGAGACGCACGACTGCAGTGCATCAAGGGCGCGTTTCAGCGGGAAAAATGGATGAAGCGGGCAGGTGCATTGCACGAGCCGGGGATATCGTCAGAATTGCCTCCGGTCCTCTTGCCGCACCGGAAATCGTGCGATCACGGACATGATGGCATCCGCCACCCGGCACGTCGCCATCTCAGGCGAGTTGCGAGATCAGATTCTCCGCTTCGGTCTTTTGTTCGTTGTTTCCTTCCTCTATCACTTCTTCCAGAATGCCCCTGGCCCCGTCAGGATCACCCATATCCATATAGGCGCGTGCAAGATCAAGTTTGGTGCCGATTTCGTCACTCTCCTGGAGCAACCCCTCGGCGAGGTCTTCTTCTTCCTCTTCCGGATTCAGCTCATCGAGGTTGAAATCGATGTTTACAGCCGTATCATCGATGGACTTTGCGTCAGTGTCGTACTCCAGCCCGATATCATCACCGGCTGCATTGTCAGTCTCGCTGCCGTCAGTGCTCTCTTCCATGCCGGCGAGGTCCATATCAAAGTCCACCTCGCCATCCCGAACAGGGCTCTGCGATATGGCCATCTGGTACAGGGGATTGGCGGGTGAGAGTTCATAACCCATGCTCGCCACCCGTTGCCAATCGGGATCATCCTCGTCGACTGTCTCGCGTAGCTCGGCCGCCCGGGCATCAAAGGCGTCGCTATTGCCGGCCGCGTGATAGATCTCGATCAGCTTCATCTTGAGATCATCGTTATCGGGATCGCTCTGCAAGGCGCTTTTGATGACTTCCTCCGCCTGCTGTACACGACCGTAGGCGATAAACACATCGGCTTCAGTCAGCGGATCACTCGTCTCATCGCCCTGCAAAGGGCCTATATCATTGGGGGCCAGGTCACTCGGCATGGAGGTATCGCTGACTGCAATACGACGCGTGGCCGGTGGTTCTTCATTGCGCGCAGCGGACATCTGGCTCGCGAACGTGGGCTCATCGCGAAAGATATCCTCCTGCTTGCGATGCCGCGTCGATGACCACAGGAATCCACCCAGAATCATCGCGACCAGCACGCCGAGTCCTGCGAGAACGGGGTTTTCCAGCAAACGGTCGATAATGCCAGCAGGTTTGGCGTCACTCTGTGCGTTCGCAGCAGGTGTTTCCTGTGACTGCGATTCCGCCTGATCGATTGCCGGGGCGCCAGCTTCTGGTGTGGCAGTGCCGCTCGTATTCGCCGCTGTCTGGTTCTGAGCCGCGAGTCTGTTTTGCAGGTTCGCCAGTTCTGCGTCTTTCAGCTCGATCAGTCGTTGCATGTCGGCAACCTGTTCTTCCAGTTTGCCTACGCGGGTTTGCAATTCCTCTGACTGTGCACGGCCGGCTTCGGCCTCTTCGGTCGCAAGCGCCAGTTGCTGGAGAAGCGCTTGCGACCCGGGCGCCTGTGTCGCCGTACTTCCCTCAGGCATACCGGGAACCGCAGCCCCTTTGATGGCCTCCTCATCGGGAGCGACCAGCTGCAAACGGGTTTCCTGGGTATCCGTGGGTGTGGACGCAGTGCCAGTCGTGTCTTGCGGCGGTGGTTCCGTCGCCGTTTCGGTTGCAGTCTCCGCGGCTGCAGGTTGCACGCTGCCGTGACCCTGCTGCCATTCGGCGGACTGACGGCTGGCTTCACGGCTGGCTGCCCTTTTATCCAGCGAGAGGATCTCGTCCCGCCGAGGAATTTGCAGCGTCGCACCCGCCTTGAGATTGTTTATATTGTTGGCGGTAAAGGCCTCCGGGTTAGCACGCAACAGGGCAATCATCATCTGCTGCATACTGATATCGCTGTCCGGACGCAACCGTTTGGCAATATCCCACAGGGTTTCGTTGCGTTTCACCGGGCCGTATCTATCAACATCACCGGCTGCGGCGGGAACACGTGTTGCCGTTACCGGGGCGGCAACCGGTACCCGGACCGGCGACGGCGCCTGCCTGACTTCGGACGATGGAGACGGCGCTTGTCTGACCGGCGCCCGCTGTGCCGGCGGTGCGGCCGGCATAGTGACCGGTGGATCGACGAGGAGGGTGTATTGTCTGAGCAGATGGCCCTTGCTCCAGCTCGCCTCTATCAGAAAATCCAGAAACGGTTCACGAACAGGCTGTCGTGTGGTGACACGGATCACCGGCAGTCCTCCCGGTGTTTGCTCTACCCTGAATTTGATATCATCGAGAATGGCCGTTCGGGGAATCCCCATCTTCTGGAAGGATTCCCGGGGAGCGATGGTGATCTTCAGTTCATCGAGTTCCTGCTTGCTCGCCGAGGTAAGCTGGATAACGGCGTCCAGCGGGGCGTTCAGCATCGACTGGATTTTGATGTCGCCCAGTCCGATTGCGAACACACGCGAGGTTACGGACAAACACAGCAAGGCCGCTGCGATTGCTAACTTTCTGAACATATCCATCACCTCTGTTTGCCAGTCCTTGAATACACACGTCACCCCCCTTGACCTGCCTGGCCGGCATGCCAGGGCACGAAATTCCGCAGACTATAACTTACAAGTAATCTTTCACCAAGATTTCAGCAATCTGGATGCTGTTGAGTGCGGCGCCCTTGCGCACATTATCGGCGACCACCCAGAGGTCCAAACCGAGTGGATGCGAGATGTCCTCGCGGATTCTGCCGACATAGACCGGATCATGATTGGCCCCCTCGGTTACCGCCGTCGGATAGCCGCCGTCCCGATGTTCGTCGATAACCACGATGCCCGGTGCCTTCCGGAGCAGCGTACGCGCCTGCTCGGCACTGATCTTTTCCCGTGTTTCGATGTGAACAGCCTCGGAATGTCCGTAGAAGACCGGCACCCGAACCGTCGTCGGGTTCACCATAATCGAGTCGTCTCCCATTATCTTGCGGGTCTCCCACACCATCTTCATTTCTTCCTTGGTATACCCGTTGTCCTGAAATACGTCGATATGGGGCAAGACGTTGAAGGCAATCTGCTTCGGATAGACCTCCGCCTTTATGGATTTGCCGTTCAGCAGATTCGCCGTCTGGGCCGCAAGCTCCTCGACAGCCTCCTTGCCGGTCCCCGATACCGCTTGATAGGTACAGACATTGATGCGTGCGATGCCGACTGCATCGTGAATCGGCTTCAGCGCCACCAGCATCTGGATGGTGGAGCAGTTTGGATTCGCGATGATGCCATGATTGGCATAGTCCGCGATTGCCCCGGGGTTCACCTCCGGGACCACCAGAGGGATATCGTCCTGGTAACGGAACTGCGAGGTATTATCGATGACGATGCAACCGGCCTGCGCAGCCTGCGGAGCATATTTCTCCGATACCGAGGCCCCGGCTGAGAACAGCCCTATCTGCACCCGGGAAAAATCAAAGACGTTCAAATCCTGAACGGTGAGCGGCTTGTTCCCGAAGGATACCCGCTTTCCGGCCGAGCGTTCGCTTGCCAGGGCAAATACCTCGTTGACCGGAAATTTTCTCTCGGCAAGGATCTGCAGCATCACTTCGCCGACTGCACCGGTTGCTCCCACAACTGCCACATCAAATTTGCGTGTCATTTTCTCAACTACCTGTTGACTGAACCCGCGCAAGCGGGCGAATGGAGTTCGAAGGTCCGGTCATGCGCCGGCGCGTAACGCGGCGACCACCGCATCACCCATTTCCCGGGTTCCGACAGTCCGCATGCCAGGGGTAGCGATATCCGGCGTGCGCAGGCCGTCATCGAGGACCTTGCCTACGGCCTGCTCGATGCGCCCGGCCTGCACCGGTTCATCCAGACTGAAACGCAGCATCATAGCCACCGAGAGAATAGTGGCGAGCGGATTGGCGATCCCCTTGCCCGCGATATCGGGAGCCGACCCGTGTATGGGCTCGTACATGCCCTTGCCGCGACTGTCCAGTGATGCCGATGGCAGCATGCCGATGGATCCCGTCAGCATGGCGGCGGCATCGGAGAGTATATCCCCGAACATATTCGTCGTAACCATGACATCAAACTGCCTCGGGCAGCGCACCAGTTGCATGGCCGCATTATCCACGTACAGGTGGCTCAATTCGACGTCTCTGTATTCCTCCCTGCCAAGACGCGTGATGACCTGGCGCCACAACTCGGTACACTCCAGCACATTGGCCTTGTCGACGGAACACAGACGATGCGAGCGCTTGCGTGCGATCTCGAAGGCACAGCGTCCGATGCGCTCGATCTCCGATTCGCAGTAAACCAGCGTATTGAAGCCTTCACGCTGACCATCCTCCCGGATGCGGATGCCACGCGGCTTGCCGAAATAAATCCCGCCGGTCAGCTCGCGCACAATCATGATGTCCAGTCCGCTGACGATCTCGGCTTTCAGGGTAGAAGCCGCGGCGAGCTGTGGATAGAGGATTGCCGGTCTCAGATTGGCGAACAATTCGAGCCCCGCCCGGAGTCCCAGCAACCCCTGCTCGGGACGCAGGGCACGGTCCAGCCCTTCCCATTCGGGACCGCCCACCGAACCCAGCAGGACAGCGTCGGAATCGCTGGCCAGTTGCAGCGTCCCGGCCGGCAGTGGGTGACCAGACGCCTCATAACCGGCCCCGCCCACAGGCGCATGTTCGCGTTCCACCGGCAAACCAAACTCCGCCTGTAGACACACCAGAACCTTTTCCGCCTCTGCAATAATCTCCGGGCCAATCCCGTCACCGGGAAGAACAGCGATTTTATATATCATTTAGTTCGTTACAGTAGATTATTAATGTCATGAGTCAAATAACCAGGGAGCTTCCCCACGCCGTTTTTCCTCATAGGATCGAATCGCATCGACGTGTTCCAAGGTCAGCCCGATGTCATCCAGACCATGTATCAGGCAGTCCTTGCGGAAGGGGTCTACCACGAACTCGATAACCTCCTGTTCCGGAGTAATGATGTGTTGCGCCGGCAGGTCAACCTCCAGCCTGTAACCCGGGGTTGCCACCAAGTAATGAAACAGACGCTCCACGGTGGCGGCTTCCAGCACGATCGGCAGCACGACGTTCTTGAAACAGTTATTGAAAAAGATATCCGCATAACTCGTTGCGATCACCACCCGAAAACCCTGATCCAGCAAGGCCAATAC
>JBAVKA010000072.1:0-3448 GCA_049688075.1 Gammaproteobacteria bacterium | reverse complement strand
CCGTTCCAGTGCTAACGGGCAGTCAGTGCGTGTTTGTCGCCAGTTCAGGCAATAATCATGCTTGCGTCTCAACGGTCGACAAGCCTTGCAATCCGAAGAATAACACCGATCCCGTCGTGGTCGTTACTGTCGATAATGGCCAGTTGATCGATGCACCCGTACAGGGTGTACGCTACCAATCGGGGGCGGTTTCCGGGGTTACGGGTGATCTTGGCGAGTTTCAATACGAGACAGGCGGCACCGTTCGTTTCTTCATCGGTGACATCGCCCTGGGGGAAGCGGTCAGGGGAATGGCAGTGATCACCCCGATTGACCTGGTACCGAATGGAACAATCGATACACCGGCCGTCGTCAATATCGCCAGGCTGCTGCAGTCTCTGGACTCGATACCCGGAGACGACAGGATAACCATCCCGGTGGTACTGCGCGCCGAAGCGGTGCGGTCAAACGCGGACGTAGACACATCAATGCAGTATCTGGATTTTGCCGATGAGACGGCCTTCGTGAATGCCGCCACCCAGCTTATCAGTACACTTACCGCGTCCTATCCGTTTACCGCCGTGCTGGTGGACAGACAAAGCGCCCAAAAACACCTCACCCGCACACTCGGTGCGGCTGGAATATCCACGGGACGTTAACCTCACTCACCCGGGGAACCGCGCTCACCTGCTGCTCGATTCTCAGTTTTTGGTAAACACGCGGCGGGTGACCTCGAACACGCGCTGCGTCAGAGGGTGGGAATGCACCAATCCCAGCGGTATCCACTCAACCGAGATGCTGTTGAGCCGCCGATCCGGAAAGCGGCTATGCCCGCAGGCTCCTGACCGTGGCTTAGCGTAGCCGCGCCTGTCTTTCTGCTTCCTTCGCTCTTTCATTTCGTTAAGACCTCATCGACGATACATTTCCCGTGTAAGTCTGGTACATACATTCGGTGCCGTCCAGTGAACAAAGGTCGTATAACGCCGTCATCGCGCGCAGATACCAACCACTGACTATACGAGGCTGATAACCCGGGGTAAATCCCGTAACTGCCAGGAACTACATCGCCGGCAAACCGGATTGCGGGCACATTGCAATGCGCATTGGCCAGGACTATTCGCCCAGGCGAACGCATAGCACATCGCATTTGGTTCCATGTAATACTGCGTTGGCAGTCGAACCGAGCAAGGTGGCGACGCCGTGACGGCCGTGAGCACCGATGACGATCAGGTCACAATCCTGCTCCTCGGCAAAACGCAGGATTTCATGTTTCACGGAGCCAACTTCAACGATCTGTCGGACATCAGCGATATTCATCTCCCCGACCAGCGTCCCGAGAAAGCCTTTTGCCCGTTGCAGCAAGGTCTCCTCGATCTCTACAGGCATCACGGGCACCAGATCGTAGTCTCCGCCCAGGACAATGGGCTCCACCACATGGATGAGGTGCAGCTCAGACCTGTAATGAACCCGGAGTTCGCACGCCCGGGCAAGCACCGCCCTGGCCTCGGGAGACAGATCCACCGCCACCAGAATTTTCCTGTATGTCGCCATGCCTTTCTCCATCCGAGGATATGCGGCTATCCGGGGTTTTTGATGAAGCGGGCGCTTGCCAGCCTCAGGGTTTGAAAATCCACACGTCTTTCAGGCCAAGCTTATTCTTGACCGGGCGAGCACTCTTCTCGGCCTGCTTCGCCGTCAGAAACCCGGTTAACTGTACACGGAAGAATTCCCTGCCTTTCAACCTGATAGTACCCTGCTCGACCGGAATACCCTGCTTCCTGGCCTTGTCAGCAAACTGGTCAGCGTCAGACTTATTCGGAGATGACAGCAGGTTAATCACCCAGGGACCGCGTTTTCCGGCATCCTGGCTGTCAACGTACTCGGAGGCGGCATCCTGGCCGGGTAACCCTGCAGGTCCCACAATCATGGCAGCGGTGGTTTCTTCCTCGCTGGACAGCCCGTCTGAAGCAGAACCGGCCGATTCCCCGGTACTTGATATGCCAGGCGTTTCCGTTGTCGCGGAGCTTGCAAGTGCGTTATCTTGTAACAATGAAGTGGCAGATACTTCAGACTCAGGCGTGGGGACCGAACCGCCCGACTTTTCAGGTGCCCTGTATTCATCGGCAACGGCACCCGAAGCGTCATAGGCAAGCAACCTGGACTGGAACCGGGCAAGTTCGGCGTTGTGGGCGCCAACAAGCGATTCCAGTGCAGCCACGCGCGAACCCAAACCTAAGGCGCGCAAATAGTCGGCAGTGACGATGCTGACCGCAACCACCATTAATAACAACCCGAAGAAATAGAATCGGCGCCCGTTTGCTTCCTCGGCCGGTTTTCGCTGTTCGGTATACACTGAAGCAGCGGAAGCGGGATGGTTTACCACGGTTGCCGCCCCGCTGGGACCAGGAACCTTCCGGCGATGCGAAATGGTTGCTTCAATGCTTTGGGTTTCGTCGATTCGATATGACTCGATCAGCCTGACCAGTTCCATATCCGGCTGGGAGAATTCCACACCAATGCCGTTTGCATCCACATGTCTGACAGTGGCCGATATGGTCAAATACTTCGTACCGTCGGGTCGCTGGAACAATAGATGGATATCAACATGGTCCCCCTCCCTGAATGTCTGGATACGCCCATCGGCATCACACTGCAGCAACAGGCCCTGGTTGCTTACATTTCTCACTTTGCATCCCTTTGGCACCGTTTTTTCGCCGATCAGGACGGCATTAAGGTGAACTGGAATGCGGGCGTGGCGTACTTGTTCCATAGTTTATCCAGAGGCTCCGTATGCAAGGCGTGTGATCAATCGACGGCAACTCCCGCAACCGAGGGATCACCCTCGTGGTGTTTCCGGTGCGCAGAATATACGTGATCGAGGTGGATGTTCACAATACACAGCAATCGCATCCACCCGGTTCATACCAAAGTACGTTGTACATGGGGACAATATACTACCTGGAGGTGAAGGCCTATTCTGATTGTCAGTGGCGAAATCGATCCTACTGTATATAAAGTTGTCCCATAATGCCACGTCACTTAACGCCCCGTTCCGGGGCGTTTTTTATGGATAGCCATCACCTTGATATAGTAAGGTGTAGCAGTCGACCGATGCAGGAAACCGGTTCGAAATGAAAGAGTCTCAGACCTAAATTTGTGGCAGACGAGGTATTGTTCTAAGGCGTACGCGAGTAAATCCGGCCTGGTCTCCGCGGGTTAATAATATGGGTCTTCACGGATTAGTGTGGGTGCCAAACTGAGATTTGGTAGTAGTTCAGCCCTATAATTCCAGCGTTTTACCATTATCGGATCAGTAAAAAACCTGTACATCCTGGCCATAGGGTAATTGCATGAAATCTCCCCGCACGCTACGTGAGTTGTTGTCGATGCCGGGCTTTGCGGCCAGCGCAATACTTGATGGCGTTTTTGGCGACCGCTATGCACGGGTTGTCACGCTCAGGCGGCGAAA
>JBAVKA010000071.1:0-12466 GCA_049688075.1 Gammaproteobacteria bacterium | reverse complement strand
ACGCTGATTTCCGGTTTGTCACGCCCGTCCGTTGTAGGCCCCTCGGAACTGAACCCCTCCAGGCTGTCCATCAGGTTCGTCGCTCCGACCGCCAGCACGCGCGCGCAGTCTGCCGGTTGCGACAGGCGGTTGGCCCGGGTATTTACTCCAAATGAGGATTCGAACGAGAACAGCGTCAAGGGGTAATTGGTCGTTGAACTGTTCTTCGTTGTCACCACAATGTAGAGGGCACCGGTCAGTTCGACCCCCTGGCTGATGGTCGTGACAGCTTCGTGCGGCCAGGGCAGGCGGGCACGGCTGGTGGCGGGAAGACGCGTCAGCAACTGCTGGATACTGTCGGCCCGAAGGCGGATCTCGTAACGATTACCGAAATGGTAGCGAATGTTGCCACCTCGCGAGGTGATGATGGGCCGGATCCTGTCGGCCGGTTCATCCGTCTCGATGATGAAGGTGATCGGGGCGCTCCCCTGACCGGGTTGTCGCCTGGCGCGTTCGAGACACTTGATCAGGCGGTCGCTATAGCCGCCGCCCTGAGACTGACTGGTCGCTCCGGCGTTATTGACGACTCCGGACCAGAGAAGAAGAATGGCGAGCGCCAGCGCCAGTATAAAATACGGTGAATCGGTGTGATAAACGCTTCGTGTATGACCGGTAAGAGATGCTGTCCGGAGAGAAGACATCAGGTGCTGTTTTCCTGCTCCAACAATTTTTATTGTGATTCGAACGCTTCAGGTGCCCCTTCGTGCGTCTTGGTCGGGAGTCAGATCGCTATCGAGTGATGGAGTCTGATCCAGTGGTTATTCAAGCCCGTCCGCATAACAACCTGGATCCGGGTGCCCGCTACTGCTGCTTGCGCAACGGGCTAAACAGCAAGGGAATCACGATCATCAGGAGGAAACCCACGGTGTTGAGGGTCCACTCGAGTCGTTGGGACTGGACCAGCAGGGCTGCAACCATCAGGACCGAACCGGGAAGCATGGCGGTCAACCAGGACGGGTAGCTGATGCTCGAGGGCTTTTTACAGACCGCGCAGACGGCGGAAATCCCGGGGCTCAGGATCGCCTTGCGCAGCGGAGAGATGCCGGGTTGCTCACAGTGAGGGCAACGGATCATGGGGGTTTCTCCAGAGATAAGTTACAAAACAAAGGCAAGATTCGCGCCTTAAAAGTCGAATGTCTTGTCAGACAATGGCTTGGAATTTTTGATTCTCAGACAAAACCGCTGCGAATGTAAAGTTGATCGACAGAAAATAAGGATTTCCTGTCAACGAGAGGTTGGCGGTTTTTCCGTTAATCCGGGAAGTGGCTGTTTTGCGGGTCCCTGGAATTATTCCAAGGCGGTAAGAAACTGACCTTGCCCAGCGCCTTGCGCTCGATCAGCAGGAGATCGGCGAGATCGACACCATCATCGACAGCCGCCGGTTGAGGTGTGCCGTTAACGAGTGGCGCGACGTTGCCGCGCACTGATTCGGATCGGTCAGGTCGACCAGACCCAGCACATCGCGGGTCGCGAACTTACGTGCGATACTGGTCTAACTGCACGACAGGCGTCAGCCCGGGTTTGCTCACCCACCCGGCAGGCAGCAATGACATAGCCGTCTCTTCACCCTCAGGGAGAGGACCCGTATGCGACACCGTTGGCTCCTGATTCTGGTTCTGCTTTTCATGGTGCTCCTGTCCTGGCGGGCAGCCGCCGCGGTACCGGTCCCCGAGCCGCTACGGCCATGGGTGGACTGGGTCTTGCACGATGCGCCGCAGGCGCAGTGTCCGTTTCTCTATAACGCGCCGCAGCGCCACTGTGCGTGGCCGGCACGTCTGGAACTGCAGCTGAACGATACCGGCGGGGAATTCACGCAGCAGTGGCAATCGTATGCCGAAACCTGGCTCCACCTGCCGGGTGATCCCGAACACTGGCCGCAGTCAGTGACGGCCAATGGCGAACCCGCGCTGGTGAGTCTTGACGCGGGTCGGCCCGCCCTCAGGTTGCCGGCCGGCAGCTATCGGGTGGCGGGCCGGTTTCTGTGGGAGCGGCTGCCGGAAACGCTGCTGATTCCACCGGCCACGGGACTGCTCGCGCTGAGCATCGATGGAGCGGTGGTGCCGTTCCCGGATCTGGAAGGCGACGGCCGCTTGTGGCTGCGCGGTCGCCAGGCCGGCAACCGCACGCAGGACGGTGACCGCCTTGAACTCCAGGTTTTCCGGCGCATCGTTGACGACAACCCGCTGCAGGTGCTGACCCGAATCGAAATGGATGCCTCCGGTGTGCAGCGGGAGGTGACCCTCGACAACACCCTGCTGCAGGGTTTTCTTCCACTGCGCATCAGCAGCAAGCTGCCGGCGCGACTCGAGCCGGATGGACGCCTGCGTGTGCAGGTGCGCCCGGGCCGATGGACGGTGGAGATAGCTGCACGCGCCACGAGCTATGTCACGGAACTCTCCCGCCCGGCTCAGGCCCCCCCATGGCCCGGAGAGGAAGTATGGGTCTTCAAGTCGAACAACAGTCTGCGACTGGTGGAGCCGGAAGGGTTGGCCAGCGTCGATCCCGGCCAGACGCGACTGCCGCAGGACTGGCGGAATCTTCCGGCCTGGCGCGTTTTGCCGGATGACAGGCTGCGTTTCAAGGTGATCCGGCGCGGCGATCCCGAGCCCGCACCGGACCGGCTGCTGCTCGATCGCAGCCTCTGGCTTGATTTCGACGGCAAGGGTTACACGCTGCGGGACAGGATTTCCGGCACTATGACGCGCGCCTGGCGTCTGGAGGTTCAGCCTGACATCAAACTCGGTCAGATCGTCATCGACGGGATGCCCCAACTGATCACGACCCTGCCCGACTCGGACAAGGCCGGTGTCGAAGTGCGTCGCGGCACGATAGCGCTCAGCGCGGACAGTCGTTATGAAAGATCGAACGCCACGCTGCCGGCCACGGGTTGGGATCACGAGTTCCAGCAGGTCAGCGCCACCCTGAACCTGCCGCCAGGCTGGAAGCTGCTCGCGGCGAGCGGTGTCGATCAGGTAACCACCACGTGGCTGCAACGCTGGACCCTGCTCGACCTGTTTCTGGTATTGATCGGGGCCCTGGCCGTGCTGCGTCTGTGGGGGTGGCCCTGGGGCTTGCTGGCGCTGCTGACCCTGGGACTCATCTGGCACGAGCCGGACGCGCCGCGCTTCGTATGGCTCAACATCCTGGCGGCCATCGCATTGCTGCGGGTACTGCCTTCCAACCGTTTCCGCAGCACCGTTGTCTGGTATCGCAACTTCGGCCTGCTGACTCTCGCCGTGATCGCGGTTCCGTTTCTGGTCAATGAGGTGCGCACCGGCATCTATCCCCAGCTGGCGCACACCGGCAGGTCATCGGCTGTATACGATCGGGCCATGCCCGCGCAGGCCCCGGCGCCCGCATCATCCGCCAGGGACGAGTTTCTCCCGGGTGATCGAGTGGCGTCCCTGGCGAAGCAGGCCGCCGAGATGGAGGGCAAGGCGCGCGTCAGTCCGGTCTTCGAGAGCATCGATCCAAAAGCCAGGATACAAACCGGACCCGGCCTGCCGGATTGGCGCTGGACGTCCATCGGCATGAGCTGGAACGGTCCGGTGGAGCGGGGACAGAGCCTCGGCCTCACGCTGCTGTCACCCCCGGTCAACCTCGCGCTTAACCTGCTGCGGGTGTTGCTGGTGAGTGCTCTGGCGCTGCGCCTGCTGTCCTGGAAACCCGGCAGGGGATTCGCCTGGCCGTCCCGCGCCGCGGCTGTGGCGAGTATCCTGTTGCTTGCACCGCTGTTGCTGCTCGTGTCGCCGGACGGCAAGGCAGATTACCCGGACGCCGGCTTGCTGCAGGAACTCAGGACGCGCCTGCTGGAACCGCCCGAGTGCCTGCCCGCCTGCGCCCAGATTCCACTCATGCGCATCGTGCTGAACGGAAAGTCGCTGCAGGCACGCCTTGAGGTCCATGCCCTGGTGGACACGGCCGTGGTGTTGCCGGCCGACACGCGCCAGTGGCTTCCGGCACAGGTGACCCTGGACGGGTCGCCGGCAGTCGCCCTGTTCCGTACGCCCGCAGGCGAGTTGTGGATCGAACTGCCGCGAGGCCAGCACCAGCTCACGCTGGCGGGTACGGCCCCCGCTCGCGATACCTTTCAGCTTCCGCTGCCGCTTCGGCCACGCCGTATCGAGATCGACGCCGGGGGCTGGGCCGTCGCGGGTCTGCACGAGGATGGCGTCGCGGAGGGACCACTGCAATTCACGCGGGTGAGCACCGCCACCGGCGGCAAGGAATCGTCCACACTGGAACCGGGCACGCTGCCGCCGTTCGTCCGGGTCGAGCGCACCCTGCGTCTCGGGCTCGACTGGAGCGTGGAGACGCGCGTCGTGCGCCTGTCACCGGCCGGGAACCCCATTGTGCTGGACGTGCCGCTGCTCGACGGCGAGTCGGTGATCAGCGACGGGGTACGCGTAAACGACGGCCAGGTGCAGGTGAGCCTGCCTGCCGGCCAGCAGGTCTTCACGTGGAGTTCACGACTCGACAAGCGCCCGGTGCTGACGCTGCGCGCGCCGGACACCCTGTCGTGGAGTGAGGTGTGGCAAGCCGAGATCAGTCCTGTCTGGCATGTAGACACCTCCGGCATCGCCGTGACGCACCATCAGGACCGCAACAGCACCTGGTTGCCGCAGTGGCTGCCCTGGCCCCGGGAGGAGGTGGCGCTCGCGATCACGCGGCCCGATGCGATACCAGGACCGACCCTGACCATCGATGCCAGCCGGCTCGAGGTCACCCCAGGCATACGCTCCACCGACAGCGATCTCACCTTTGCCCTGCGCAGCAGCCAGGGGGGGCAGCACACGCTGAGAATCCCGCAAGGGGCGCAGCTGCAGTCGGTGAGCATCGACAGTCGGTCCCAGCCGATCCGCCAGGAGGGGCGCGCCGTAACCTTGCCGGTTTCCCCGGGGACGCAGCAGGTGATGCTGCAATGGCGTGAAGCGGCGGGTGTCACCGACATCTTCAGGACTCCCGCGGTGGACCTGGGCGCGCCCAGCGTCAACAGCTCGATCACGCTGCGGCTGGGGGAGAATCGCTGGCTGCTGTGGACCGATGGTCCACGACTGGGGCCGGCGGTGCTGTACTGGTCGGTCATCGTCATCATCGTGCTGGTGTCTGCAGGGCTGGCGCGCACCGCTCTGACGCCCCTGCGGATGCGGCACTGGTTTCTGCTCGGCATCGGACTCAGCCAGTCTCCCGTCCAGGTCGGCCTGGTTGTCGTGGGCTGGCTGCTGGCGCTGGGTCTGCGGGTGAGACTGGAACCAGGGCGCAACTCCCACCTTTTCAATCTCGCCCAGATCGCCCTTGCCCTGCTGACCCTGGTTGCCCTGACGATGTTGTATTCGGCCGTCGAGACGGGACTGCTCGGCCTGCCGGAGATGCAGGTTGCGGGCAACGATTCGACCGCCTATGTGCTGAACTGGTACCAGGACCGCTCCGGGCAGAATCTGCCGCAGGCCTGGATCATCTCGGTGCCGATCCTGTTCTATCGTTTCCTGATGCTTGCCTGGGCGCTGTGGCTGGCACTGGCCCTGCTGCGCTGGCTGAAATGGGGCTGGACCTGTTTTACCACCAACGGTTTGTGGCATGCGGTACGCTTTAAGCTGCCGGGCAGATCTTCGCCGGATGCCACAAATGCGGAGAGGCAGCAGAAAGGGTAGTAGCCGGCATGAGCGTGGCCTGGCGGCCTGTTGATCGAAGGAGGAGAAGCTGATGGTGCGCAACCCCGGGAAAATCCGGTCAGTAACGGCTGTTCTGATCGCGCTTCTGAGTGTGATCGCGTTCGTGGCGCTGTTCTACCGCATGGTGGTTTCCATGGAAACGATCACCGTATCGGTCGGGCGTATCAGCGACGATGTGGCGTCCATGAGCCGGGAGATGACGGCGATGCGGGAATCCATGCAAAAGATGGAGGGACATATGCAACAGCTGGGCACCACGATGGGACAGGGCGCCCGGGAGATGCAACGGGTCAATCCGATGCGCATGATGGAAGGCATTTCCCCGGGTGGAAATTAATGCCAATCCGTAAACACAATCTTCACCGCAGAGACGCAAGGTTCGCAAAAAACTTTGTTAGCAAAAAAATAAAACGGTTTTGCGTTCTTCCGGCAATTGCTCCATGCAGTCATGTGTCTTTGCGATGAGTTCGGTTTTTATGGATGGATGCAGATTCGTGTCCAGTCAGTGTGAAGCCGATTGTGCGCACAGGCGGTTTATTCAGCAGGAGTGACGATGTACTGGGAAGAACGCGACAACAAAAAGACCGTGTCCTGGCCGGATGATGTGGTCGATCTGGTCTATCCGATCGCCTGCCACACGCTGCCGGTCGATCACAGCTACGCGCTCGGTCAGGCGGTCGTGCAGGTGCTGTCCTGGTTACCGGAGGAAGAGGGTTCCGGTGTGCACCCGATCCAGGTGGCGATTTCCGCGCATGGCTGGGAGCGTCCCGCCGGCGCCGACGATCTGCTGCACCTGTCGAAACGCACCCGCCTGGTCCTCCGGGTTCCGCGCCAGCGCATGGAAGATGCGAAGGCGCTGGTCGGGCGGGAGCTCGTTGTGCGGGGACAGACACTGATAATTACCGGTGAACCCGTCGTGAGACCACTGCAACCGAATGCCACCCTCTATTCGCGCAACGTGGCGCTGAGTGCGGACGACGAGGATGGTTTCCTGCACATGGCGGCGGAGCTGCTGGAGAAGCTGGATATCCCGGTGCGCAAGATGTTGCCGGGCAAGATCACGGTGATCGACACACCGGACGGACCGCTCGCCACGCGCAGCCTGATGCTGGCCGATCTCGCCGCGGAGGAATCTATTCACCTGCAGCAGCGCGGCCTGGGCCCCTGCCGCTATTTCGGTTGCGGTCTGTTCATCCCCTACAAGGGAATCAAGGCCGTCAATCGGCAGTCGGAAGGGTAGACCGCGTTTGCGTGGCGTGCTCCATGCCTGCCGCGATCGCCATGTCGCCCTGCGACAAAAAGCAGAAGATAATTCACTGCCCGCAAGGCGGTGCCTGGTAAATATCATGCATAGCGGGGCGTTCTTCGTGACCGACATCCCGATGAGGATATGCTAAAGTAAATAGTATCCTCACTATCCTGTTGTAGTCCGCTTTTAATCGACGGGGGCGAGATCAGTGGAAAACTTTTTCCAGTGGCGTCAGGAATGGGTTCTGGATCTGAAGCAGATCGATGAACAACACCGGATGCTGGTGGAGGCCGTCAACAAACTCTCCCCGCTTTACCTGCAGCTGACCAAAAACCCAACAGTCGACAATGCAACCCGGGAGCAACTCACCGGACAGTTGAAACTTCTGTACAGTGATCTCGAGCAGCATTTCCGTGACGAAGAGAAACTCATGCATGAGGCGGCCTATCCCCATTACAGAAACCATGCACACACGCATGTCATGCTGCTGGCGGAGTTGAAGAATTACTGCAACCGGATCACGAACCGTGATGAAGAGCTGGACATGGGGACGCTGTATTCGCTCAGGACCTGGTTTGTCACACACATGCTCGACGACAGGGAATTCGCCGCTCATTTTCATGCATCCCGGGACATGGACCGGTATGGGCCGGGTGAAGCGGGATCCTAGTATTCGCTCATAGACACCGTTTTCACCGCAAAGACGCAAGGCACGCAAAGTCTTCGTGTATTTTCATTAAAGAACTTCTCTGCGTGCTTTGTGTCTTTGCGGTGAGTTTGGGTTTTATGGACAGGTGCCGATTAGAGCGTGACAGCCGCCTCCACGGTACCTGCGCGGTCGTGTTTTGCCGATAGGCGCAGCGTCATGCCGGCTGTGCCGCGCACCAGCCATTCCACGCGCAGCCGATCATCGGTGACATCCGCCGCCTGACCGGCCCAGCCCGCGGGAGATGAGGGTTTCCCGGACCGGCCCTCGAGCTGTCCCAGCACCTTGCGCGGCGTCTCGCCGATCAGCGTCGCGCCTTCCGGCAGTTCGATCTCGCACACCACGCCACGCACCAGTTTGCGGTCGCGGGCGTGTCGGGTGAGATCGGTGGGCAGCCAGCCGCTGTTCTGCACCACGCACCACACCCGAAAGGTATCGGATGATACCGCCGCCGCGCCGCTATGCCGCAGCTCCAGGCGCGGCGAGATCAGGTTGTGCCAGACCAGCCAGCGCGGCAGCCGGTCGATTTCCTGCTGCAGCAGCTGCGGTGGCGGGTTCCAGAACGAGTACAGCGGATTCCAGCCGCCCAGCTCGACGGGTCCCAGTTGCGGATGTTCCCAGGGGTACCAGTCGATGTAGCCCTGTCCCTGCAGCGCCGTGTCACTCCAGGCGAGCAGCTTGAGATCGTCGGCGAGCGGGTGTTCGCGGTACCAGTCTATAAATTTGTAGTCCCCGATACCTGCCTGGCGCTGCGGGCTCCAGATTTCCACCGTCCAGGCGAACAGGCCGAGTTCCTCGTAGAGCCAGTCGTCCATGGCGCCGGTGATGACTTTTTGCGGGTGATAGCGAAACTCGTGGTAGGCGGAGATTGCCGGGTAGCCGGTTAGTGCATGGCCCTGCTCGCCGATCTTCTGGAACGCCCACAGGTCCTCGACCGGCATCTGCTCGTCCGCCTGGTAGGAATAGGGGCGCAGCAGGGCGCCGCTGTAGGAGTGCAGGGCGATGCCGGCGCAGACGTTGCGGTGTCCGGCGACGAAGTCGACCAGCGCATGCACCTCGGGCTCGGAGGACGGATAGCGTCCCGCCCCCGGCTGCTCGTGCTCGCCGCGCCAGCGTCCGGGGAAGTTGCGGTTGAGATCCAGGGTTTCCTTGCGCACCTGCAGGGTGATGGTGCTGCCGTCATAGTTTTCCAGCTGGCCTTCCGGTAGCAGCCGGTAGTAGTCGCCCCCGGTTTCCGTCGGCTCGCGCCGCACCAGCAGGCGAGGCTCTTCCGGGCATACCTTCCAGGGGCCGTCGGGATCGGCGATGCGCATGGTCAGGATGCGCCCGTCGCTGTCGATGTCCCCGGTAACCAGTCCGCCGACAGGCGTCTCCTCGAACGGGTAGGGGCGGGTGCTGGAGCGGATGAGTTTCGGGATGTCGGCCAGCGCCCATTCAGCGCCGTCCGGGTTCGCCCGCGGGCAGATATAGAAGGCGCGGCTGTCGAGGCAGCGGGTCACATCCGGGTCCGCGTCGTAACCGGTCAGCAGGTGATCGATAAGCCGCAGCGCGGCAGCGGAGGCGACCAGTTCCGCGCTATGGATGTTGGCATCGACCCACAGCGCCGGTTTGCCGGTGTCGGGACCGGTCGCGAAGCAGGTGATCGTGACCAGCCAGATGTCGCGGCCCTCGAAACTCCTGCCAATGCTCTGTAGTCGCGCCAGCCCCGGGTGATGCGTCGCGTAGTCGTGCAGTACCCGGGTGAGTTCGTCATAGCGGTAATAGGTATCGAAACGGACAGCTTCCACGGTAAACTCCTTGCAGCCGCAAACGGCGTGACTATATCGAGCGTCGCAGTCGTTTTCCAAAACGAAAACCGATGCTTATCGATAAACAGGGGTGTAGTCTCCTGTCTATTACAATGAAAAGGCCAGTTATGATTCGCCCAGCCGGGCTGCAGGATCTGGACGCCCTGGTGGCCATCGAAAACCGCTCCTTTGACGTCGACCGCTTCAGTCGGCGCAGTTTCCGTTATCTCCTGACCAGGGCCAATGCCGAGACCCTGGTCTGCGAGGAGCAGGGCCAGGTGCTCGCCTATGTCATGCTGCTGTTTAACACCGGCACGTCGCTCGCCCGACTCTACTCACTGGCCGCCGATCCGGTGCTCAGGGGCAAGGGTGTCGGCAGCGACCTGGTCGCGGCTGCCGAGGCTTCCGCCGTCAGACATGACTGCATCTACCTTCGCCTGGAGGTGCGCAGGAACAATACCACGGCGATACGCCTCTACGACAAACTCGGTTACAAGCAGATAGGCTTGCTGCCGGATTACTACGAAGACCACATGGAAGCGCTGCGCTACGAGAAGCTGCTGGCGCCGCATCTGGAACCGGACATGGTCCGGGTGCCGTACTATGAACAGACCCTGGATTTCACCTGCGGTCCGTCGGCGCTGCTGATGGCCATGAAGGTGCTGGATCCGAAGATCGAACTCAGCCGCCTGCTGGAGCTGCGCCTGTGGCGGGAATCGACCACCATCTTCATGACCTCCGGTCACGGCGGCTGCGGCCCCTACGGCATGGCGCTGTCGGCTTATCACCGCGGATTCGATGTCGAGGTCTATGTCAAGCAGCCGGGCGTGCTGTTCGTGGATTCCGTGCGCAGCGAAGAGAAAAAGGAAGTGATGCGCCTGGTGCAGGAGGACTTCATCGGCGAGCTGGCGAAGCTGCCGGTCAAGCTGAGCCACCGGGTCCTGAGGGTGAATATGATCCAGAAGAAGTTCGAGGCGGGCGGCATTCCCATCGTGCTGATCAGTTCCTACCGGATCTACCGTGAGAAATTTCCACATTGGGTCGTGGTGACCGGCTTCGATGAAAAATACATCTACGTGCATGATCCCTACGTGGACCATGCGGCGGGAAAGACCGCCACCGATTGCATCAATATGCCGATCCTGAAAAAGGACTTCGAGCGCATGGCACGCTACGGCAAGGCCGGGCAGCAGGCCGTCCTGATTCTGAAACGTCGCGACAAGGGCGCACATGCCACGGGTGGTAACAAAACCGTGACCGGAAAGGCACGTCCCGTGGCGAGCGTACGGAGCGGACACCCGCGGGCGGGCCGGAATCCGAATCGCTGACGACGGCTCCAGGCCGCTGTTGCGGTATGAAAATGAACCCGAGACGACTGATCTTGCCGCCGCCCGGCATTCGTCACAGAATCAGGCGAGGCGGTACCGGGTTTTCCGCCATTTCCATCCCATCATGAGTGCAACCATGGAATCAGCGATGCATATCATCAAGTCGCGGGGGAGGCTGATCGGTAAACAGCTCGACCTCAGAAGTCTGGGCCAGGCGAAGAGGGTTGCCGTGCATCCCCTGACCCTTTCATCCGGCGGCAATGGGCTGGCCGTCCTGTTCCGTTACGGAGCGGTAGTGTTGTTCGATGTACCGGTCGAGGAGGAGGCCGTGCTGCTTGGCTCGCTGAGCCCGCTGGTGATCGAGGGCGTGGCCATCATGGAAACGGAGGATCTCGACATCCGCATTGTCCCGGGCATGGAGGAAGGCTTCAGCGGCGGAATCCTGCAGATGCACGAAGCCTCGACTGATCGCCTGCAGACGGTTGCCGAAGTGCTCGCGCAGAGCATGGTGCTGGCGGAATACGAGGAAAGCATCGCCGCGACCTTCGACCGGGTTGAACCGCTGGCGAAGGAGATGAAACACCGCGGCACCACCAACTGGACCGCCGGCAAGCTTAGACGGGACATGGGCGACACCCTGCTGAGCCTGCATCGCATGGTGGGGAGGGTGGAAGTGGGTGAGAAGCCGGAAATCCTCTGGGATCATCCCGAGCTGGAACCGTTGTACGTGCGGCTTGAACGGGAATTCGAAATCCGCGAGCGCAAGCTGGCCCTCGAGCGCAAACTGGAGCTGATTTCACGCACCGTGGAAACCCAGCTGCAGTTGCTGCAAGCCAAACACTCGCTGCGCGTCGAATGGTATATCGTCATTCTGATCGTCGTGGAGATTCTGCTGACGCTCTACGAACTGTTCGTACATCCCGGCTGATGGCGGCACCCTTGAGCACGGTCGGAGTCCCCCTTGAGCCGCCGGAGGATCCGATTATCGCCATTTGCCGCCCGGATGGGTCGTATACCCCTGCCGATGCAGTTGACCGCCTTCTCTTGGCATTGATCAGGCCACAGGAACCATGATCGAGAATTATTGAAAGGAATACTTCACATCATATTGTATTAAATAGAAAATATTAATTCTATTTGCTTGATTTGTCCGGGTATTGTTGCCGCTGATCAGTAATCAGGGTTCGGGCGCCGGGTTGTAAAGCTGGCCCGATTTGGCAATGATGACAGCTATTCATTGGGTTGGGTTCAAATTCAGAGGTTCGTTATGAATGGTGTGGCGATAACGGGTCCGCAGGATCCTGCGGCGAAGGAAGTGAACACGAACAGCGACGGGAAATCAGCCGGAGTGACTGCACCCGATATGCCGGCAACAGTTTCAGTTGATGATTCCGGGTCATCGCCGCAGGGCACCGCACAAACTGCTGGGGCTGAGAAAGCCGTGTCTGACGAACTCCCGCGCAAGCGGCGCGGGATACTCCTGGGTACGCACCCCGGGCAAGCGACGCCTGACGCGGTGGATGACGGAAAATCACTTTCGTGGATGGCTAATCAGGCGGTCAAGGCGACGAAGGCCGTCAAGGCCTCTCAGCTGGAACAGGCTCAGGCGTGGAAGGCCGGGGCGGGAATGTCAGAGGATGAGCAGTCACGCCGGGCGGAGGACGATAGTGCCGCTATCGACCCCG
>JBAVKA010000070.1:0-18627 GCA_049688075.1 Gammaproteobacteria bacterium | reverse complement strand
GTTCGCGTGTCGGACGGCTTGTCTTGTAGTGAATGAGTTCCGGGTGATCGTCCACAAAACCGGTGTCAAAGGAACCTTCGCGGAACTCGGGCACTTTCAGTATTTCCATGTAGTAGGGAATCGTCGTCTTGACGCCATAGACGCCGATATCCTGCAGGGCGCGTGCCGCACGATTGAGCAAATCGGGCCAGGTTAACGCCCAGACCGTGAGCTTGGCGCACATCGAGTCATAATGGGGCGGAATCAGGTAGCCGGTATAGATGGCGCCATCTGTGCGTACACCCGGCCCGCCCGGGGCGAAATAGCGGGTAATACGTCCGAAACTCGGCAGAAAATCGTTTTTCGGGTCCTCCGCATTGATGCGCAGTTCCATGGCGTAGCCGCGTTTCTGAATCTCGGACTGGGCATACCTCAGCGGCAGGCCTTCGGCGATACGTATCTGTTCCCTTACGATATCGATGCCGGTAATTGCCTCGGTGATGGTGTGTTCGACCTGCAGTCGTGTGTTCATTTCCATGAAATAAAAGCGCTTGTCGACGTCCATCAGGAATTCCACAGTGCCGGCATTCTCATAGCCGACGGCCTGTGCGGCGCGCACTGCGGTCTCTCCCAGCCAGGCGCGCTGCCGCTCATCGAGCTGCGGCGACGGAGCAATCTCGATAAGTTTCTGGTGGCGCCGCTGGATGGAGCAGTCACGCTCGAACAGGTGAATGACATTGCCGTGCGAATCGGCCAGCACCTGGACCTCGATATGCCGCGGACGATCGATGCACTTCTCCATGAAGACATCGGCCCGGCCAAAAGCCTTGCTCGCTTCGGAGAGCACCCGATCGTAGCTTTTTTCCAGATCCTGGGCCGTATTGCAGCGCCGGATTCCCCGGCCGCCGCCGCCGGTCGTAGCCTTGAGCATCACCGGGTAACCGATGTCTTCGGCGAGGCTAAGCGCTTCCTCCACGCTGGACAGGTTGCCGTCACTGCCGGGGACCACCGGTATTCCGGCCGCCTGCATGGCCTCGCGGGCGGCGATCTTGTCGCCCATTTTCCGGATCACCTCGGCCGATGGGCCGATGTACCTCAAATTGCGGGCGTTACAGATCTCCGCCAGCAGCGGATTCTCGGAAAGAAAGCCGTATCCCGGGTGCAGGGCATCGCAGCCGGTAGCGACCGCGAGGTTGACGATGCGGTGGGCGTTCAGATAACCGGCGATGGACTCCGGGCCGATGTTGTAGGCTTCGTTGGCTTTTTTGACATGCAGCGCGTGCCGGTCGGCATCGGCATAGATGGCAACGGAGGTGATGTTGGCCTCGGCGCAGGCGCGTATGATGCGTACGGCGATTTCGCCGCGGTTGGCGATCAGTATCTTGTGGATCAACGTGTTATTCCACCGGAGCCCGTCTTCTGTGGAGGCTGCTTGCCTTGAGGGTTGCTGTCATTATCCGTGCATGCCCTCATGATGCAAGACCAGGTATGCCAGTCGGCTCGCGGAAATGGCGCGGGCGGGGCTGGATATGGAAAGTGACTGAATATCGGTGTTTTTCTTTGACAGGATTTGGACCGGATTATAGTATAAGCGGGCTATGATAAACCACCTGCCGGATCGCCTCGATCTCTACGCAGCGGCGGAGGCGGGACGTGTATTGCGGGGTCGGGTTGAACTGGCCAGGCTGGTACGGGCGTTGCCACAGCTCGAATCCCCCGAAGGCGAACTCGAGGTGTTGCTCGAACTCGGTCGGGACGAGGACGGAACACACAACCTTGCCGGTACCGTTCAGGGCAAACTGGTGCTGTTGTGCCAGCGTTGTCTGGAACCCATGGAGTATCCTCTGGACGTGACATTCCGGCTGGGGCTCGTGCACAGTCAGGAGCAGATACAGGGATTGTCCGATCGCTATGAACCGCTGCTCATTACCGGTGAACCGGCGAGCCTGGCGGAGATACTCACGGACGAGGTGTTGCTGGCATTGCCGATCGTGCCCCTGCATAGCGGCGTAAGCACGTGCCGGCCACCGGCGATGGATTATCAAACGCCGGCCAACAGCCAGCGGGAAAACCCGTTTGCCGTACTGGCGCAATTGAAACAGAAACCGTAACACCCTAATTTAAGGAGTCAGCATTATGGCCGTTCAGAAAAGCCGGAAAACGCCATCCCGGCGTGGCATGCGTCGTTCCCATGACAGTCTCAGTGGTCCCGCACTGTCGATCGAGCCCACCACCGGCGAGACCCACCTCCGCCACCACATCAGTGCCGACGGTTATTATCGAGGCCGCAAGGTTATCAACAAGGGTCAGGACTGACCGATAGTCAGACCGGATCTTCCCGTCATTCACGTTACATCGTTTTGACGCGTCAGCCAGCAGACGCCAGTTGTTACCTGTTGCCATGAGCAACGGGGTAACGATTGCGCTTGATGCCATGGGGGGAGACTTCGGCCCGCCTGTGGTCGTCCCCGCCGCGCTGCGGGCGCTGGAACAGGATGATGGCCTCAGGGTCATTCTGGTAGGGGACGAGACCATCCTCAGAACCGCGCTCGAGCACAGCAAGGCTGCGGGAAATGACCGCTTGAAGGTCCATCATGCCAGCCAGAAAGTCGGCATGGATGAAGCACCTTCCAGCGCACTGCGCAACAAGAAGGATTCATCCATGCGCGTGGCCATTGACCTCGTCAAGAACGGCGATGCCAGCGCCTGCGTGAGTGCCGGCAATACCGGTGCGCTCATGGCCACCGCCCGGTTCGTGCTGAAGATGCTGCCGGGCATCGATCGCCCCGCCATTTGCACCTCGATACCCTCCATGACCTCGCATACCTGGATGCTCGACCTGGGTGCAAACGTCGACTGCAACGCCGAACACCTGCTGCAGTTCGCCCTCATGGGCTCGGTGCTGGCGGGCGCGGTTGATAATATTCACCAGCCGCGCATCGGCCTGCTGAATATCGGCGAAGAGGAAATCAAGGGCAATGAACAGGTCAAGGAAGCCGCGCGCCTGCTGTCCGGCAGTCCGCTCAACTACCGCGGGTACGCCGAGGGTGACGATATCTACAAGGGAAATTTCGATGTCATCGTCTGCGACGGATTCGTCGGCAATATCTCGCTGAAAACCAGCGAGGGCGTCGCCAGGATGATCGCCCATTTCATTCGCCAGGAATTCACGCGCAACCTGCTGACCCGGCTTGCTGCCATGATTGCCATGCCGGTACTCCGGTCGTTCCGGAGGCGGATCGATCCGAGACGCTACAACGGCGCCAGCCTGCTTGGGCTGAGGGGAATCGTCATCAAGAGTCACGGCAGCGCGGATGTGCTTTCCTATGCCAATGCCATCAAGGTCGCCGTCGTCGAGGCGCGCGAGTCCGTTCCGGAGCGGATCAGCACCCAGTTGCAAACCTTCCATGAGAACAGGCAGGCGTCATGATCTATTCGCGCATCACAGGAACTGGCGGTTATTTGCCCGAGAAGGTGCTGACCAACCATGATCTGGAAAAGATCATGGATACCAACGATGCGTGGATCCGCGAACGTACCGGGATCTACAAACGCCATATCGCCGCCGGTGACGAAACTTCCTGCGACCTCGCCGAGATCGCGGCTAGCCGCGCCATGGAAGCGGCCGGGCGCACCCCGCGGCAGGTCGACCTGATCGTGTTCGCCACCACGACGCCCGACCGCGTGTTCCCGAGCACCGCCTGCCTGCTGCAGCAGCGGCTCGATATTCATGGCACGGCGGCCTTCGACGTGCAGGCGGTCTGTACCGGTTTCATCTATGCGTTGGGAATCGCGGACAAGTTCATCCGCACCGGATCCTCGCGCTGCGCACTCGTTGTCGGTGCGGAGACGCTCTCCCGGATCGTCGACTGGAATGACCGCAGCACCAGCATCCTGTTCGGCGACGGCGCGGGGGCGGTTGTGCTGGAGGCGAGCGATGAACCCGGCATACCCTCCACGCACCTGCATGCCGACGGCAGCTACGAACATCTGCTGACGGTGCCGGCGGGCATCTCCTCCGGCTATGACAAGCTGCAGAGCGGGCAGGCCTATGTGCACATGCAGGGAAACGAGGTCTTCAAGATGGCGGTGAATACGCTGGGCCGCATCGTCGACGAGACACTGGCCCACAACCAGCTCGCCAAATCCGACATCGACTGGCTGATCCCCCACCAGGCGAATATCCGTATCATTCAGGCCACGGCCAAGAAACTGAAAATGTCCATGGACAGGGTCGTGGTGACCGTGGATGAACACGGTAATACTTCCGCTGCTTCGGTGCCGCTGGCGCTGGATGTGGCTGTGCGCGACGGGCGCATCCAGCGTGGAGAGACCCTGCTCATGGAGGCCTTCGGTGGCGGGTTTACCTGGGGCTCCGCCTTGCTCAAGTACTGAATGCGGTGGCGGCTTCCACTTTCTAACCGCAGAGACGCAAAGGACGCAGAGAAATTCTTTGAAGAGAGCAATTAAGCACTTTGCGTTGAAAATCCGGTTCCTTTTATCAATTAGACGATGAATACATCCAACGAAACTTCAGAACAGACGCTTGCCATGGTGTTCCCGGGGCAGGGGTCCCAGTCCGTAGGGATGCTGTCCGCTCTGGCGCAGACCTTTCCGCTGGTGAGCGAGACCTTTCTGGAAGCCAGCGATCTTCTGGGTTATGACCTGTGGAAACTGGTCGTCGAAGGCCCGGAGGCGGATCTCAACCGTACCGACCGGACGCAGCCCGCGATGCTGGCGGCGGGAGTCGCCGTGTGGCGCATCTGGCGGGCGCAGGGCGGGAAGCGGCCTGCCCTGATGGCGGGTCACAGCCTCGGTGAATACACCGCGCTGGTCTGCGCCGATGCCCTGACTATTGCCGATGCCATCGCTCTGGTGGCCGAACGCGGACGCTGCATGCAGCAGGCAGTTCCGGCAGACAGGGGTGCAATGGCGGCCATACTGGGCCTTGATGATGCGGACGTTGTCGATGTCTGCACGCGGGCGTCCGAGGGGCGGGTGGTTGCCGCCGTGAACTTCAACTCACCGGGCCAGGTGGTCATCGCCGGTGATGCCGCGGCCGTGCAACGTGCAATGGAACTGGCGAAGGCGTCCGGCGCGAAACGCGCCGTCCCGTTGCCGGTCAGCGTTCCCTCGCACTGCGAACTGATGCGACCCGCCGCCGAGCGGTTTGCCGGTCAGCTTCAGCGCACGGCGATCAAAACACCGGCGATCCCGGTCATCCAGAATGTGGACGTGACGGCTCATGATGCGCCAGATGCTATCCGCGAGGCGCTCTAACAGCAGTTGTACAGTCCGGTGCAATGGGTCAGGACAGTCGAAATGATGCGTGATGAGGGCATACAAAGGATCATCGAGGCCGGCCCCGGCAAGGTGCTCGCGGGATTGTGCAAGCGCATACACAAGGAGCTGGAGGTTCTCGCTGTGTATGACCCGGACAGTTTGAACGCGGCATTAAACGCTTGAAGTGCAGTTGCCGCCTGGGAGACAGGAATGGGATTGAATGACGAGATAGTACTGATAACCGGCGCCAGTCGCGGAATCGGCCGGGCGATCGCACTCGAACTCGGCGCGCGCGGCGCGACCATCGTGGGTACCGCAACCAGCGAACAGGGTGCCCGCGATATTTCCGAAGCACTCTCGAGCCATTCCATTCGGGGTACTGGCATGGTACTGAATGTCTCCAGCACCGATTCCATCGCGGCGTTTTTCAAATCCATGCAGGACGATATCGGCAATCCCACGGTACTGGTCAACAATGCGGGAATAACCAGAGACAATCTGATCCTGCGCATGAAGGACGTGGAATGGGACGCCGTGATAAACACCAATCTCACCTCGGTCTTTCACATGAGCAAGGCGTGCCTGCGCAGCATGATGAAGGCCAGGCATGGAAGGATCATAACGATCACCTCCGTCGTCGGTGCCACCGGCAATCCCGGACAGGCGAACTATGCCGCGACCAAGGCGGGTGTCATCGGGTTCACCAAATCACTGGCGCGCGAAGTCGGCTCACGGGGTATAACCGTCAATGCCGTTGCCCCGGGTTTCATCGATACCGACATGACGCGAGCCCTGTCCGATGAACAAAGGGGAAAACTGCTCGAACAGATACCGCTGGGCCGGCTGGGCGATGCACGTGACGTCGCCTGTGCGGTAGCGTTCCTTGCCTCGCGTGAGGCAGCCTACATTACCGGGGAGACACTGCACGTTAATGGCGGCATGTATATGAACTGATGTTCCCGCCCGGCGCGAGTCTGCGAACGCCGCTGTTCCGGGCATCAGGAAATCAGTGCAAAATGTTGTTAAATATGCACATAATGCCGATTAAATAGGGTCCTGACCACGGTATACATGGCGACAGCAGCGACTGTCGCTGACCGGTGAAGTTACTTGTATCTTGTACAAGGCATTCACTACAATACTCGCCCAGCGAATGCCGCCATTTTCAAACAGAGAGGGAAAGCCCGAAATGAGCAACGTTGATGAACGCGTCAAGAAGATTGTTATTGAGCAGCTGGGCGTCAAGGAAGAAGAGGTGACCAACGCCGCTTCCTTTGTTGATGATCTTGGCGCAGATTCTCTGGACACGGTAGAACTCGTCATGGCTCTGGAAGAGGAGTTTGAATGCGAGATTCCTGACGAAGAGGCCGAGAAGATCACCACTGTCCAGCAGGCGATTGATTACGTAAACGCCCATCTGGGTGGCTGATCATTTCCCTATCGGTTATCGGCCGCACCGGCCTGTACAGCGGTGCGGTCTTTTGTTTTTGGCCTCGTTGAATTCCCACCGGTCACTGGCAGGAGTCGGGTGTTGTCCAGAAGACGTGTAGTTGTCACAGGACTGGGTATCGTTTCGCCGGTCGGTAATTCTGTCGATGTCGCCTGGGCCAGCATACTGGCGGGAAAGAGCGGTATCGAACCGATTACCCGATTTGACGTTTCCGCATTCGCGGTGCGTTTTGGCGGTGAGGTCAGGAATTTTGATGTGACGCACTATCTCCCGGCCAAGGATGCGCGCAAGATGGCGCCCTTCATTCACTACGGCATCGCGGCGGCAAGCCAGGCCATCAACGACTCCGGCCTGGTTATCGATGAGCGTAATGCTGACCGCGCCGGGATAGCCATCGGTTCGGGTATCGGCGGACTTCCGGGTATCGAGGATGCTTACCAGACCTACATGGACGGTGGTCCGCGCAAGATTTCACCGTTTTTCGTGCCCAGCAATATCATCAACATGATTGGCGGCAACCTTTCCATAATCCACGGGATGAAAGGACCGAATATTGCAATCGTTACCGCCTGCGCCTCAGCGACCCACAATATCGGCGTTGCGGCCCGCATGATTGGCTACGGTGATGCCGATATCATGATGGCGGGCGGAGCCGAGATGACGACCTGCCCGACGGGTATCGGTGGATTCGCGGCAGCGCGCGCACTCTCCACCCGCAACGACGATCCGCAGGCTGCCAGCCGTCCCTGGGATCGGGAGCGGGATGGTTTCGTGCTCAGCGACGGCGCCGGCGTATTGATGCTCGAGGAGTATGAACAGGCGAGGCGTCGCGGTGCGAACATCTATGCGGAAGTCGCCGGTTTCGGTATGAGTGGTGACGCCCACCACATGACCCTGCCCGCACCCGGCGGCGAGGGCGCGGCGCGGTGCATGCACAATGCCATCGCCGACGCGGCCATGGACAGGAATGATATCCACTACATCAATGCCCATGGAACATCGACGCTTGCCGGCGATCTTGCCGAAACGCGGGCCATAAAACAGGTATTCGGCGACAACGCCGGGCAGGTGGCTGTCAGCTCCACGAAGTCGATGACCGGGCACCTGCTCGGGGCGGCAGGTGGAGTCGAGGCGGTCTTTTCGGTGCTGGCGCTGCGCGACCAGGTGGCCCCGCCGACCATCAATCTGGAGAATCCCGATCCCGAATGTGATCTGGACTACGTGCCGAATGTGGCGCGCGAGATGAAGATCAACACCGTCATGTCGAATTCGTTCGGATTCGGCGGCACCAACGCAACGCTGATCCTGCGCAGAACGGACTGAAACCGGTGAAAGCCCTGCGTGACACGGGCGGCAGACGGGGCTCGTCAACCAGGTCTTCCGAACCATGCTGCACGCTGCACGGGATCAGTTTCCCGTTCGACCTGATCGATCTGCATGCGCACAATCCCGCGCGTTATCCGCAGCTGCTGCAGAGCACGGCGCACGGTCGTTTCGACATCCTGTTCGCATTTCCCGGGGAGACGCTCAGGCTCGAACCTTCGGGGGCGCTGATCGGACCTCCGGAAGCGGAACCGGGAGAGGGTGATTTCCTCGCCGCCTTCGACCGCTGGTGGTCCTCCTCATCGACGCGTGGCGATGCACCGGAAGGCCTGCCTTTTACCGGCGGCTGGTTCGTTTATCTGGGTTATGAACTCGCCGCCTGGATCGAACCCTGTCTTCGTCTTCCGCCCGCCGGCGATGTGCTGCCCGTCGCCGCTGCCACGCGCTATTCAACGGCGATCGTGCGAGATCACGAGAAACGCACGACCCGCATCGTTGCCGAACCCGGGCACGATGACCGGATAGCCGCCATCGAGAGGGACATCATCGGCCTGCCGCCCCCGGATGGGCGGGAGCGGGAAGTGCTACGGCTTGCGCGCATCATCGAGGCACCGCAGGAACGCTACCTGGAAGCCGTGGAGCGCATCCACCGCTATATCCGCGAAGGCGATGTCTTCCAGGTCAACATTTCGCGGCCGTGGCGGATCACCGCACGGGAGGCGGTTGATGCGCCGGCGCTGTACCGCAAATTGCGGCTGCACAATCCGGCGCCCTACAGCGGCATCGCCCGCTGGGGTGATGCCGCCGTCATCAGCTCCTCGCCTGAGCGGCTGGTCCTCGTGCGGGGCCGAACGGTGGAGACGCGCCCGATCGCCGGGACCCGGCCCAGAGGCCACAGCCGAATCACCGACAGCAACCGTTCCGCGGAATTGCTGGCCCACCCGAAGGAGCGAGCCGAGCATGTCATGCTGATCGACCTGGAACGCAATGACCTGGGACGTATCTGCACGCCGGGCTCGGTGACGGTCGATGAGTTCATGGTGCTCGAATCCTACGCGCATGTGCATCATATCGTCTCGAACGTGAAAGGCGTGTTGCGCGCCGATATCACCCCGGGGCAGGTGCTGAGAGCGGTGTTCCCGGGAGGCACGATCACCGGCTGCCCCAAGGTGCGCTGCATGGAAATCATCGCCGAGCTGGAGGGGGAAGCGCGCGGTGCCTACACCGGCTCCATGGGTTACATCAACCGCGATGGCAGCATGGACATGAATATCCTGATACGCAGCATGACCGTATCGGCCAACCAGGTGCAGCTCAGGGCCGGGGCCGGCATCGTCGCAGACTCGGTGCCCGGGGCGGAACTGGAGGAAACGCGCGCCAAGGCGCTCGGTTTGCTGCGTGCACTCGGTATCAGGGATGCCTGATGGTCGTCGGCCAGCGTCGGTGATCTCACCAGAGAAGCCGCTCATCGTGATCAATGGTCAGGCAACCGATGGCATCTCCAGCCTGGACAGGGGACTGTTGTACGGCGACGGGGTCTTCGAAACCCTTGCTGTGGAAGCCGGTCGCCCGCGTTTCTGGCTGCGGCATCTGGCGCGCCTCAGTGCAGGCTGCAGTCGTCTGGGCATTCCACAGCCGGAGGCAAAACGCCTGCTGGAGGAATCCCTGGCGGTCATTTCAGGGATCGAACGCGGGGTGCTCAAGATCATCGTTACCCGCGGGTGCGCAGGGCGCGGCTACCGTTCCGTGAACGATGCGATCCCGACCCGGATCATTCAGTTGCATCCCTGGCCGGACTATCCCGAGACCTGCCCAGGGTCGGGAGTGAGGGTGCGCCTGTGCCGCCAGCGCCTGGGACACAACCCGGTGCTGGCGGGTATCAAGCACCTCAATCGCCTGGAACAGGTGCTCGCGCGGGGGGAATGGGATGACCCCGACATCCTTGAAGGGCTGTTGCTGGACGGGGATGAGCGTCTGGTGGAAGGCACCATGAGCAACCTGTTTCTCATCAGGGATCGGGTCCTGATGACCCCGGATCTGGTGCGCTGCGGTGTGGCCGGCATCCTGCGTACCGTCGTGATGGAACTGGCCGTTAAAGTGCCGATGCCGCTGCAGATCAGGGCGCTTGGACTGGATGATCTCCGGGAAGCGGATGAAGTGTTCCTGACCAACAGTATCATCGGCATCTGGCCGGTCATCGCGGTCGAAGACCGGCCGTATCGCAGGGGAACCTTGACCTGTCGACTGCAGGAGCTGCTGAAAGACCTGTCGTCGGATGGCGAGGCGTGGCTTAACTGAAGCGCTGGCGTTATTCTCTGTTTCCATGAAAAACCGGCAGACCATCAACTGGAAACGCCTGTTGGGCTACGCCCTGGTCAGTGTCGTGATTGGTGTGCTCGTCACGGTTGCCGTGCTGCTGGGACAATATCAGGATTTCAGGAAGGCCCCGCTCAACATAGCCGAACCCGGGTTGGTCTATGAAATCGCCCAAGGGACATCGCTGAAACAACTGGCGTATGACCTGCAGCGGCGGGGAATCACCGGACACCCCCATTATCTGATCTGGCTGGGCCGTGAACTGGATCTTGCCCACCGCCTGCAGGCCGGCGAGTACGAGATCATCCCCGGCATGACGCCGGAGAGCCTGCTACGAAAACTGGCCGGCGGCGAGGTTATCCAGCATGCGATCACCCTGATCGAGGGCCAGACATTCAAGGAGATGCTGGCGGTGATCACGTCGAGTGGTGACATCGTGCATACCCTGGATGGCGTCGGTACAGAGGAACTCATGGTGCAGCTGGGGCATGAGGGAGAGCATCCCGAGGGGCGGTTCCTGCCGGACACCTACCATTTCCCTCAGGGGACGACGGACCTGGCCTTTCTCACTCGCGCCTATAACGCGATGAAGCGCCATCTGGCCGAGGCCTGGGCGGCGCGTGAGGAGGGCTTGCCGCTTGATACCCCCTACGAGGCTCTGATACTCGCCTCGATCGTGGAGAAGGAGACCGGCGTTGCCGGGGAGCGGCCGGTCATTGCCGGCGTATTCATCCGTCGTTTGAAGAAAGGCATGCGATTGCAGACCGACCCGACGGTGATCTACGGACTGGGCGAGCGCTTTGACGGGAACCTGCGTTCCAGCGACCTGCGCAGCGACACCCCTTACAACACCTATACCCGTGATGGTCTGCCGCCGACGCCTATCGCCATGCCCGGTGCGGCATCCATCCACGCCGTACTGCATCCCGACAAGGGCGATGCCCTGTTCTTCGTGGCCAATGGAACCGGCGGTCATTATTTTTCACGCACTCTCATGGAGCATGAACTCGCCGTGAAGAAGTTCCAGCTTGGCAAATCCGTCAGTTTGCCGCCGCCAACCCGGTGATGGCTGGAAAGTTCATCACCGTAGAGGGCATCGAAGGTGTCGGAAAGAGCACCAACATAGCTCATATTCGCGGTCTGCTTGAAGCCGCCGGCATCGATGTGGTGATGACGCGCGAGCCCGGTGGCACACTGCTCGGCGAGGCCATACGCGGACTACTGCTGGACCCGCGCTATACCGGTATGAGCCCTGATTGCGAACTGCAGCTAATGTTCGCGGCGCGCGCCGAACATCTTGCCAGGGTGATACTGCCCGCGCTCGGGCAGGGTCAATGGGTACTTTGCGACCGTTTTACCGATGCGACCTATGCCTATCAGGGTGGGGGGCGTGGCATCGATGTCGAGAAAATCGCCCATCTGGAGCAGTGGGTCCAGGGTGATTTCCGACCCGATCTGACCGTGCTGCTGGACGTGCCCGTTGCCGTCGGCCTGGCCCGGGCCGGCAACCGCGGCGCTCTGGATCGCTTCGAGCAGGAACAGATCGAATTTTTCGAACGGGTCCGGCAGGCGTATCTGGATCTGGCCGCACGTCATGACGGGCGTTATCGGGTAATCGACGCCAACGAGTCCCTGGCCGGCGTACAGCAGCAGCTGGACGAGGTGCTGCGCCCGTTCCTGGATGCCTGTTGAAGCGGTATAACTGAATGCCACATACTTGGCATCCAGCCGTAAAGAAATAAACTCACTGCAGAGACGCACGACTGCAGGAAGGAGGTGAGACCGGGTATCGGACGAGAGACTGGCCTGGGCCAGAAGGTGAGACCGGGAACCGGTCGAGAAACCGGCCTGGGCCGTGCACGACTACAGGGATGTAGGAGTAGAGTACCAAGAGTAGGCACCTTAGGCGACGCATGAAGCAGCTACCGAGGAGTTAGCGCACCAAAAGCGGGCGTTTAAGACGATGCAAGGAACACTTGCCGAAAGAACGCAAAGTGTTGTGTTGTTTTTCGTTAAAGATTTTCTCTGTGTCCTTTGCGTATTTGCGGTGAAAATGGTGTTTATGGATAAACACTACCTTAAAGCCCTAAACCAGTTTCATGGACAAAAGTGGATCGTCTATTTTAGTCATTGTCTTATAAATATAATATAAGTATCTGTATTAAATGATAAATGAATATCCATGGCTCAAACCGCTTCGGGATCGCCTGACGGCAGCCCACCAACAGAACCGTTTTCCTCACGCCTTGTTGCTGACCGGTCAGACGGGCATGGGAAAGGCCGAGTTCGCGGAGGAACTGGCGCGCTTTCTGCTGTGCGAGCGCCCGACGGGCAGAAGGTCTCCCTGCCAGCAGTGCACCAGCTGCACGCTGTTTGCGGCCGGCAGTAATCCTGACTATTTCCGTCTCACCCCGGTAGAGGACAGCCGTGTGATCAAGATCGACCAGGTTCGGCAGCTCTCCGAGAACCTGTCCCTGACCAGTCACGGCAACGGTTACAAGGTGGCTATCCTGATACCTGCGGATGCCCTGAATATCAACGCGGCCAATAGCTTGTTAAAGACACTTGAAGAGCCGTCCGATAACACAGTACTGGTTCTGGTCAGCGCGCATCCGTCCCGTCTGCCGGCGACGATACGCAGCCGCTGCCAGGAAATCCGCATCCAGGCGACTGACCGGGAGTCGACAACCCGGTGGCTTGCCGCCCGGTATGACGGTCCATCACCGGAGGTGTATCTGGCCCTCGCGAGTGGTGCACCGCTGCGAGCGTTGCAACTGGCGCAGGAGCAGGCACTGGAGGAGCGGCAGCAGCGTTTCCGTGCATTGGTCGACATCCTCGCAGGGCAGGAAAGCCCCCTGACGGTGGCGCAGGGTTGGGCCGCCGACGAGGATCTGAAGGGGCTTCTCTGGATGCGGGAGTGGCTCATGGACATACTGAGAATCCGCGTCAGCGGACAGACTCAGGGAATTCACGGCATCGACCTGCAGGATGGCCTGTCGAAGCTTGCGCGGAAACTGGACAGCAGGGTACTGTTCGGTCTGCTTGATGGCATCAACCGGATGCTGAAGCTTGCTGACAGCACCTTGAACCGGCAAATGATGATGGAAGACATCCTGCTCGCATGGGCAGAGCAGACTTCCAGGGACTGATACCGATAAACAGGATAGGGTAGTCGAGACATGAACCAGACTAATACCCCGCGACCGGGAATTCTCTCACTCACCATCAAGGACAAGAGCGCCTTGTATGCGGCCTATATGCCGTACGTCAAGGGCGGGGGGTTGTTCATCCCGACAAAGAAGCATTACCGGCTCGGAGACGAAGTCTTCATGCTGCTGACGCTGATGGACGAATCGGAAAAGATTCCGGTCGCCGGAAAGATTGTATGGATCACGCCCATCGGGGCTCAGGGCAACCGCGCAGCCGGCATCGGCGTGCAGTTCAGCGACCAGGATGATGGCGCGGCCCGCAACAAGATCGAGGGTTACCTCGCCGGGACACTGGAGTCCGATCGTCCGACGCATACCCTTTAAGACGAATCGCTCACCGGGCGGCGATCGTGCGGCGTGATGCCTTGAGCCGATCCGGGTAGTGTGTACCCGGAAACCCGGGTGTGTTGGGAAATACCTGTCCCGGTGAGAAATACGGCCTGGCCACTGCGGTTGCGGTAATTCCGAATACGATTATTATTCAGCCTCTCGTCCATGTGAGGTTTTTTTATGCTGGTTGATTCCCATTGCCATCTGGATCTGCTGGATCTGACCTCGTTTCCCGACGGGCTTGCCGGCGTGATCGACGCGGCGCGCATGCAGGATGTCACGCACTTTCTCTGCGTATCCATTAATCTGGAGCATTACCCGCGCATGCACGCCCTGGTAGAGCGCTGTGCCGAGGTCAGCGTGTCCGTCGGCGTGCATCCCAATGAACAGGGAGGGCACGAGCCGACAGTCGCTGAACTGGTCGAGCTTGCCGCCCGTCCCGGGGTGGTTGCCATCGGCGAGACCGGACTGGACTACTTTCGCAGCGAGGGCGATCTGGAGTGGCAGCGCGAGCGATTCAGGACCCACATCCGCGCGGCAAAACAGGCGGGGAAGCCACTGATCGTGCACTCGCGGGATGCGGCGGATGACACCCTCGCGATCCTGCATGAAGAGGGCGCGGCAGAGGCGGGCGGCGTCATGCACTGCTTTACCGGCGACCGGGAGATGGCCAGTCGGGCCATGGAGCTCAACTTCCATATCTCGTTTTCCGGCATCGTGACCTTCAAAAGCGCACAGGAGCTCATGGAAGTCGCGCGCCGCATGCCGCTGGAGCGTATGCTCGTGGAAACCGACTGTCCCTACCTCGCGCCGGTACCTCACCGCGGCAAATCCAACCAGCCGGCCTACGTGCGCTACGTCGCCGAGCATATCGCGCAGTTGCGCGGCGAATCCTTCGAGCAGATCGCCTCGGCGACGACACAAAATTTCCTGACGCTGTTCAATCCAGCCGCTGCAGCCTGATCTTGCATGCATCGGCACGTAGACAGGGTGGCTGACAACGACGTTCGGGGAAACAACGAAGCGGTAAATTTGATCGAAACGGATGTCGTTATGTGCTGTCAGTCCTGCCGCGGCAATAGACGCGGCCGGCGGTTCGCATCCACGGCGACATAGGTCACGTCGGCCTCGGTGACCTGTATGACTTCCCCGCGTTCACCGTGACGCTCGGCATAGGCTTTCACGTGAACGGTGATCGAGGTGCGGCCGACGCGGGTGATCTCCGCGTAGCAGCTGATCAGGTCACCGACGAACACCGGCTGGTGGAACTGGAAGGCATTGACCGCGACGGTGACGATGCGGCCCTGCGCACGGCGTCTTGCGACGATGCTGCCGGCGATGTCGACCTGGGACATGATCCAGCCGCCGAAGATATCGCCCGAGGCATTGGTATCCGCGGGTCCGGGCATGACGCGGATGGCCAGGTGCCGCTCGTCCGGAAATGACTCGTCTGCGCTCACGGGTGATTCACGCCGATGCGCTCAGTGACCCGCGTACAGGGCCGCGATTTCATCCGCATAGCGCGCCATGATGCGATCACGCTTGAGCTTCATGGTGGGGGTGATCAGGCCATTGTCTACTGACCACGGTTCCTGTATGCAGGCGATGCGACGCACCTGGGCATAGCCGGGGAATTCGCTCAGCTGCCCGGCCAGTCTATCGAGTACGGTCTTCTCCAGCACCTCGCTCTTCAGCGCGGACGCATCGTCGGGATCGAGCATCAGCGTGTTCGCCAGCGCTTTCCACTGCTCCGTATTCAGCACGATAATCGCACAGAGGTAGGGACGTGAATCCCCGATGACCATCACCTGTTCGAACAGCGGGTCGAGCGCGATCGCCATCTCCATGTCCGCCGGCGGAACCTTCTCGCCGTTGGCCAGCACGATGATTTCCTTCAGGCGGCCTGTGATGTAGATATGGTTGCGCTCGATCCGCGCCTTGTCGCCGGTGTGCAGCCATCCCCCGGTATCGATAAGTTCCCGCGTGGCCTCGGGGTTTTCCCAGTAGCCCAGCATCACGCAGGGACCGCGGGTCAGCAGCTCGCCGTTTTCGCCGATACGCACCTCGACATCGCGCAAAGGGATGCCGACACTGGCCGGCTCATTGTCCCCGGCGGTATTGCAGGCGATGATCGGGCTGGTCTCGGTCAGCCCGTAGCCCTGTAACAGGTTGAGACCCAGACCGATGAACACCTTCGCGATCGCCGGTGGCAGCGGGGCGCCGCCCGCCGCCGCGAGTCGCATGCGTCCGCCCAGCCTGGCCATGATCTTGCCGGCCACCAGTTTGTCCAGCAACGGCCATAACAAAAACGTCGGATGCCAGCCGCCATACCCCTGGCGCCGGAGGAATCGCCGCCAGCCGGTATCGACGGCCAGGCCGAACAGCCGGGTGGCGAACGGCGGCTTTTCAGCCAGCCCGGCCATGATTTTGTTGTAAACGCGTTCGTAGATGCGCGGCACCGATATCAGCACCGTCGGCCGGATGGTGAGCAGGTCCTCGGCGAGCTGGGGTATGGAGCGTGCAAAGGCGACAGTGGCGCCGGTCATCATGGGTGCGTAATAGCCGACCGTGCGTTCAAAGGTGTGCGATAGCGGCAGGAAGGACAGCAGGACATCTTCCCGGTACATGGGCACGAATTCCAGGCCGCTGTCGGCATTGGCAAGGATATTGTGATGGCTCAGCATGACGCCCTTAGGCCGTCCCATGGTGCCCGAGGTGTAGACGATGGTCGCCAGCCCGTCCGCTTCGCCGTCATTGGCCAGCAGCTCACCCGGATCGGCGGGCAACCAGTCTGCGAGTGTTCTGATGCGCGTCTCTCCGTCAGGGATTTCCACGGGCTCCTGCGTCACGATGCGCACCAGTACGTCCAGCCGGACATGCACTGCAAGCAGCCGTTCCCATTGATCTGTGCCGCACAGGTAGAGTAGCTTGACTCCGGCATTGTTGAGGATGTAGGCAGTGTTCTCCGGGCGGTCATCCAGGTACAGGGGAACGACCACCAGGCCGGAACCGAGAGCCGCCTGGTCGAAGATGACCCAGTCCCTGCCGTTGCGCAACAGGATGGCGACCCGGTCGCCGGGAAGGAGATTCTCCCCGGCGAATGCGGCCTGCCACTGCGCGACGGCGGCAGCCATATCGGCCCAGCTCGAGTCCTGCCAGCGTCCCGTGGTTTCGTCATAGTGACGATAGGCGATCGACTCGGGTGTGCGGCGCACCCGTTCTCGGAACAGACCGGCGAGCGTGCCCGCCGTTGCGGCAGGTATCTTGTCGAGGGTCCCTGGGGTCATGCCGTTTTCCCTCATCCTGAGTTTTTGAATACCGTCCCCCAGCCCGCGTCGGGAGTAAAACGTTTGCCGCGCAGCTGTTCCAGTTGCTGCAATTGCCCGCGCATGACCGCCGCACCGATCGCGTCGACGTAATTCATCGGACCGCCGCGGAACGGGGCGAACCCGGTGGCGAAGATCATGCCCGCGTCGAGCAGATCGCTATTTTCCACGACCCGTTCGCGCAGGCAAGCGACCGCCTCGTTCAGCAGGCGCAGCACCAGCCGGTCGGTAATTTCCTGCAGGTTCCAGTTCCCGCCTTTGTTTCCGCGCTTGACGGCCTTGCCCTTGTCGTAGCGGTAGAAACCGCGGCCGGATTTCTTGCCGAGACGGCCTTTGGCCACCAGCTGCTGCAGGCGTTCGGGAATCTCGGTATGGAAATGCCCGGACAGGATCTGCGCGACATGCAGGCAGATATCCAGGCCGGTGGTGTCGGCCAGTTCCATTGGTCCCATGGGCATGCCGAAGGCGGTCGCGGCGCGATCGATGACGGCCGCCGGAACGCCCTCGGACTCCAGTTTGACGGCCTCCAGCAGATAGGGCATGAGTATCCGGTTGACCAGGAAGCCGGGCGTGCTGCTTACCGGCAGAGGCAGACGGTCGAGCAGGCGGGTAAACGCCATCGCCTTGCCCGAAACCTCCGCCGCCGTGGACCTGCCGTTGACGATTTCGACCAGTTGCATCACCGGGACCGGGTTGAAGAAGTGCAGCCCGACCAGCCGCTCGGGCCGCGCCAGCACCCCGCTGAGTTCCTCCAGCGGAATGCTCGAGGTGTTGGTCGCGAGGACGGCATCGGCCGGCATGCGCGGTTCGATGTCCCGGTAGAGCGCACGCTTGACCTCGGCATCCTCGAAGATCGCCTCGATCACGATGTCGGCGCGGATAACGCCCAGCCCCTTGTGGTCGGGCAGCAGCCGGTCCAGCGCCGCCTGGATCGCGAGCGGATCCTTCAGGCGGCGTTTGAACAGTTCATGGGCGCGTTTGATGGCCGGGGCGATGCGTTCCGGCGACTGGTCCTGGAGTGAGACCCGGAAACCGCGCAGGGCACACCAGGCGGCGATGTCGCCTCCCATCGTGCCGGCACCGATCACGTGAACGGCGCGCGGTTTCCACTGCGTGTCCCTCCCCAGCGACTTGAGCTGTTCCTGCAGCAGAAAGACCCGGGTCAGGTTGCGCGCCGTGACGCCTTTAACCAGGCTGGCGATGGAATCCGCCTCGGCCTGCAGCATCTGTGCGGGGTCGTCCGCGAATTTTTGCCAGATATCGATCAGCGCATAGGGCGCCGGGTAATGCAGTTTCGACGCCTTCGCCGCCACCTGGCGGCGCAGCGGGCGTGCAAGCAACGCACGGACCAGAGCGTGGTTAGACAGGCGGTCCCGCCAGCCGGGCCTCACGGGCGGCGGGGCATCGAGCA
>JBAVKA010000069.1:0-12264 GCA_049688075.1 Gammaproteobacteria bacterium | reverse complement strand
TTGATGATGGAATAGATGAGGACGGCGAAGACACCGACACAGATGACGACACAGATCTCGAAGATCAGCATGTGCAGGTCATAGACCTTTTGACTGATATCCGTGGCGCCGGGTGTGAGGTTCAGATCCCTGAATCCTGCAAAGGTATTGCCTGTGCCGAGCAGGATGACTGCCCCCCACAGGCCGCACAGGGCACGTCGTAGCTTCTTGGCAAACATGCATCAATCTCCCTAACGATTTTGATTCTAAAAAATTATTGCTGACGCCACGCCTCGTCCAGCCGTTCCCGGATACCCCGCCTCAGTGCATCCGCAAGCGCGGCACGTTCGTCATCGCATAGAAACCTGCCAATCTCCACCCCGCGTCCCTGATAGGCAATTATCAGACGGCTCGGATACCAGGCGATGGGCGACTTCTCGAGTTGTACCCGGGCCCAGACACTCGGGCATTCCCAGCACTCCTCGACCTGCCGCCGCCCCTTCTCCACCCTGACGACGTCCGCGCCTATCGACACGACTTCACGCCACTGACTGCGTGCGAGGCACAGGTAGAATGCCGTTCCCAGCGCGAGTAGCTCGAGTCCGGCGAAAGGCAGTACCGGCCAGAAGCCCCGTAAAGCAAATGCCATGGACATAGCCAGCAGGCATAAGGCGACCACCGCATATACCCAGAGCACAGCGCGCCAGGACAGTGACTGGTTCGGACGGATGATCCAGCGACAATCTGAACCTGCTGGATCACATACCAATTCGACCACGGATTTTCCAGTACCGGATGCGACCGGACTGCCCTGTAAACTGACCGCGCATCCTACTGCATGAACGGGAGGCCCGCAACTGCCGCGTAGCACCGTCTCCGACCGTAAATCGGCCGCATATGCCAATCAAAAAGAGTGTGGATTCTAAATGAGAATTTCGGCGGACACAACGAACCGCGGACTCCATCAGGGAATTTTCGTGTCCGGATCCAGACAGGCGGCGACCTCCGCGGCGGAGCACCCCGGCATAAACGGGACCGTGCCCAGCAGCGGTGCGGCCAGCCTGGACCGCAAAGCGCCGATGATGTCACCGGCCCGATCACAACCGGGCGACGGTTGATTGGCGACCCAGCCGGCAAGATGCAGACCCGCGCCAGCGATGGCCGCCTGCGTCAGCAATGCGTGATTCAGGCAGCCGAGGCGTATCTCCACCACCAGGATGATCCCCAGTCCCAGTTCCGCCGCCAGATCGGCCGTGGTCTGCGCTTCGTTCAGGGGGACCAGCCAGCCCCCGATCCCCTCCACACAGACCTGATCCGCCTGGGCCGCAAGATGCCGGTAGGTAGTCATGATGGTGGAGAATTCGATCCGGCGGCCCGCCTCGGCTGCGGCCAGATGCGGCGCAATGGCCGGCTCGAAGGCATAGGGATTGACCTCGCGGTATTCCAGTGGCAGGCTGCCCTGCCGCTGCAGCAGCAGGGCATCGGCGTTGCGCAATCCCTGCGCCGTGCGCCGGCAGCCAGAGGCCACCGGCTTCATGGCGACGACCCGGCGGCCCCGGGCCTGCAGGCGCCGCATCAGGCCGAGCGTCACCAGGGTCTTGCCCACCCCGGTGTCCGTGCCGGTGATGAAGTAGCCGGCGGGCGGACTAGTCATGTCGTCCGGGCCCTCCCCTGTCGTGCGGGACGGTCAGCCGCACCTCGACCCCGCCCGCGTCGGGCTTGTCTGGCGGCGCCCAGGCATGTCCGTAGACCACCTCGTAGCTGGCCGGCAGGACACCGTCGCGGCGGTAGGTTTCATAGGCCTCCATCACCCGCTGCAGACGGCGCCTCCCGGTCAGGCCGCGCGGCCGACCGGCGGTGATGTTGTGGGCGCCCAGGTGCTTCAGGTCCTGCATCAGGGTACGGGCCTCGCGATAGGTCACGGTGATCCGCTCCGCGTCCATCACCGGTTCCGCCCAGCGGGTGCGCACCAGCGCATCGCCGACGTCATGCAAATCGATGAAGCGGTTGACATGGGTATAGCCGTCTGCGGCCTCCCAGCTCGCGCGCAGCTCCATCAGCGTATCGGGACCGAAGGTGGTGAACATCAGCAAACCGCCCGGTGCCAGCACCCGGTGCAGTTCCGTGAACACCGCATCCAGGTCCTGGCACCATTGCAGCATCAGGTTGGAAAAAATGAACTGGAAGCTGCCATCGGCAAAGGGCAACCGCTCGGCATCCCCGCACACACAGCCCGGACGGCGGAACCAGCCGCCGCGGCGCCGCGTGTGGCGCAGCATGTTCAGCGCCAGGTCCAGGGCGACGACATCGGCCTTGCGGTAACGCCGCATGAGCGCACGGCTGAATTCACCGGTACCGGCGCCGAGATCGAGGATGCGTGCGGGTTGCAGGCGAATCAGGTCGAGTCGCTCCACCATGCGGGTACCGACCTCCTGTTGCAGGGCGGCGACTGCATCGTAGGTCGACGCCGCCCGCTCGAAGGCCAGCCTCGCCTGGCGTTTGTCCACCCGATAGGCGGCATCGTCACCCGGCATGGAATTCACCCGCAAATCCTGCGCGCATCGGCTGCAGAAAATCCCCGATGATCCCGGCCACCACCGCCGGGCGGGCAAGAAACGGCGCATGACCGGCGCCGTCGATGAACTCGACCCGCGCATCCGGCAGAAGATCGGCCGCCGGCTGCGCGGCCGCCGCCGGCACCAGCGTGTCGCGTGCGCCCATCAGCAGTAGCACGGGACAGGCGATCCCGGCGAAGCGCTTGCGCAGGTCCGTGGTACGCAGAATGTCCAGTCCGGCCATCAGAGCCTCCGGCGACGGCTGCCCGTATTGCAGCAGGCGGGCGCGCAAGTCCCGCAGCACAGCCTCCGCAGCATCGCTGCCGCGCACCTGCAGTGCGAGGAAACGCTGCAGCGTGCGCAGGTAATCCCGCTGCAGATCCCGGGTGAAAGTCTCGATCAACCCGGGAGCCATCGCGGCCGGCCAGCCAGGTCGGCTTACGAAACTCGGCGTAGCCGCGACCAGCACCAGCCGCTCGATACGGGCCGGCGAGGTGAGCGCCGCACGGGCGGCCACCAGCCCGCCCAGCGACCAGCCTAGCCAGGCAGCCCGTTCCGGCACGTGCTCCAGCACCACCCGCGCCATGCCGTCCAGACCCTCATCCCCCTGCCAGGCACTGCGCCCATGGCCCGGCAGGTCCACACGGGTCACCCGGAAACCGGGTTCCAGCAGCGGCACCAGCGTGTCCCAGATGCCGCCGTTCAGCCCCCAGCCATGGAGCAGCACAAGATCGGGGCCATCACCGCTTGTTTGCGTGAAAAGCATCATCGAGCAATCAAAACCCGCTCACCGCAGAGACGCGAAGAACACAGAGAAATCATCAGAGCACATCAAAAAACTGGAATTATTTCTGCAGGAGCGAGCTTGCCCGCTCCTGCAGTAAGCCTCATTTCGTATTTTTCGAAGCACCCCAGTGTATTGATTTTCATTGTTTGAATTTCTCTGCGTCCTTTGCGTCTCTGCAGTGAATGCATATAATGCCAGGTATCTGCATTACCGGATCAATCCTGCTCCGCCGCGTGCAGCGGAATCAGTTGTTCCAGCGCATCGAGCAGCCGATCGACCTGGGCCTCGCTGTGCGCCGCCGAGAAGGTAATGCGCAGGCGCGCCGATCCAGGCGGTACCGTGGGCGGGCGGATAGCCCCGATCAGAAGCCCGCGCACGCGCAAGGCTTCGCTCAAATGCAGCGCCGCGGCCGCCTCCCCTACGACAAGCGGCTGGATCGGCGTGGATGAATCGGCCAGTTCCAGCCCGAGTTGCGCCGCGCCTTCCCGAAAGCGCCGCACCAGTGCCTGCAGTTGTTCACGGCGCCAGTCCTGCTCCCGCACCAGCCGCAGCGCGGCTCTCGTGGCCGCGGCCGCGGCCGGCGGCGGCGCCGTTGTATAGATATAGGTCCGCGCTTCCTGGATCAGCATTTCCACCAGGGCTTCACTGCCGGCGACGAAGGCGCCGAACGTCCCGAAGGCCTTGCCCAGGGTACCCATCAGGATGGACACCTGCGCGGGAGCAAGCCCGTAGTGCGCCGCCGTACCTCGCCCCCCGGGGCCGATCACCCCGAGACCGTGCGCATCGTCCACCAGCAGCCAGGCCTCGTGTGCTGCCGCCAGTTCAGCCAGACCCGGCAACGGCGCGAGGTCGCCGTCCATGCTGAACACACCATCGGTCGCCACCAGGTACTCGCCCGTCGGGGCGTCCGCCAGACGCTGTTCAAGCGCGGCGCAATCGCCGTGACGGTAGCGTATCAGCCGTGCGCCGCTCAGCCGTGCGCCGTCCAGCAGTGAGGCATGGTTTGCCTGGTCCTCGAATACCCGGTCACCGTGCCCGGCAAGTGCCGAGACCACGCCGAGGTTTGCCATGTAACCGGTCGAAAACAGCAGCGCCCGCGGACATCCGACAAAATCAGCGAGTTCCTCTTCGAGCGCATGATGAGCCCGGCTGTGTCCGCTGATCAGGTGGGCCGCCCCGCTGCCGGCGCCGTATTCATCCAGTCCGCGGTGGAACGCGGCCACCACCTCGGGATGGTTCGCCAGCCCGAGATAATCATTACTGCAGAACGACAGGTACGACGTGTCTTCAATGCGCACCTCCACGCCCTGCGGTCCATCGAGCACCTGCCGGTGGCGGTACAGGTCATCCGCCCGGCGCGCCTGGAGATCTACCGAGAGGTCTTTCATAAAAAATCGAATTGGCCACGAAAACACACAAAAGCACACGGAATAATCGCCAACACGGCCATACCTTTCGTGTGCTTCCGTGGCCAGTTACCGGGATCAGAAGTGCCATTCATAAAAAAATACACTCACCGCAAAGGCGCGAAGAACGCAAAGTGTTAAATCGTTTTCGTTAAAGAATGTCTCTGCGTGCTTTGCGTCTCTGCGGTGAAAACCGCATTAGTGGATTAACTCTGTGCAAGCGACAGTCCTTTCCTGATAAATAACCCGGTGCTCAGGCCGGGTGCAGGCCGAGCTTCTCGAACAGCGCATCATCACGCGCCGTATCCGGATTCCCTGTGGTCAGCAGCTTCTCGCCGTAGAAGATCGAGTTGGCGCCGGCGAAGAAACACAGGGCCTGCAGTTCATCATTCATCCCGCTGCGACCGGCGGAGAGCCGCACCCAGGAGGCGGGCATCATCAGGCGCGCCACGGCGATGGTGCGCACGAATTCCAGCGGCTCGATGCCGGGCTCGTTCTCCAGCGGCGTCCCCGCGACCTTCACGAGCTGGTTAATCGGCACGCTGCCCGGATGCTCCGGCAGGTTCGCCAGTTCGCACAGCAGCGACACGCGGTCGTCGCGGCTTTCACCCAGTCCGACGATTCCACCGCAGCACACATTGATCCCGGCGTCGCGGACATGCCCGAGGGTGTCCAGCCGGTCCTGGTAACGGCGCGTGGTGATGATTTCGCCGTAGAACTCCGGCGAGGTATCCAGATTGTGGTTGTAGTAGTCGAGACCGGCCTGCTTGAGCTCATGCGTCTGCTCCGCATCCAGCATGCCCAGGGTCACGCAGGTCTCCAGTCCCTCCGCGTGCACCCGGCGAACCATCTCCACCACCCGTTTGAAATTCCTGCCACGCGGATTGCGCCAGGCCGCCCCCATGCAAAAGCGCGTGGCGCCGGCCTCCCGGGCGCGCCGTGCCGCCGTCACCACCTCCTCGACATCGAGCAGGGCTTCGGGTTCGAGTCCGGTGTCGTAATGCACGCTCTGCGGACAGTAGCCGCAGTCTTCCGGGCAGCCGCCGGTCTTGATGCTCAACAGGGTGCTGATCTGCACGGCGCCGGGGTCGAAATGTCGTCGATGGACCGTCTGGGCGCGGTACAGCAGTTCGTTGAAGGGAAGCTCGAAAAGTGACCGGACCTCGTCGCGGGACCAGTCATGGCGCACGCCGGAATCAGGGGAATCCGACAGACAGGGCATTGGCTTGTTCATAGGATGGCAACCGCGGCATGAAATCAGGTTTCAGTGCTCGTTCATAAAGATACAGATTCACCGCATAGGCGCAAAGAACGCAGAGACATTCTTCAACGCAAACAATCAAACACTTGCGTCTTTGCGGTGAAAACGGCGTTACTGGATGGACACAAAGCACCGCTAGCGCAGGAACTATGGAGTCGTTCACGACGGCTGTCAACCGGAATGACGCGGGATGGTTTACATCTAACGCGGTGGCTCGGAACCCTGCTGTTCCCTCCCCGCTGCCGGCTCTGCGGTGCGGCGCCCTCTGTTGACACCGCCCTGTGCCGGGCCTGTCTCGATGACCTGCCCTGGCTGGGTAGCTGTTGCTGTCGGTGCGCCCGCCCCTTGCCGCCCGGGATCGATTCCCTGTTATGCGGCGCGTGCCTGAAGCGATCGCCCGACTTCGACGCGGCCACTGCCGTGCTGCACTACCGTGCACCGGCCGACTACCTGATCCAGCGGCTGAAGTTCTCCGGTGAATTGGCCGTCGCCCCGCTGCTGGCAGACATGCTGGCCGAAAAAATTGCCGAGCGAACCGCACCACTGCCGGATTTCCTGATCCCGGTTCCCCTGCACCGCGCACGTCTGCAGGAACGCGGTTTCAACCAGGCCACGGAACTGGCACGCCGCCTCGGTCGGCGCCTGGCCTTGCCGGTCGATCACCGCCGGTGCCGGCGCGACCGGCCTACCCGGCCGCAGTCCCTGACACCGACCGGGCTGCGGCGTCACAACCTGCGCGGCGCTTTCAGCGCAACCGGCGAGCTGCCGGTGGACACGCATGTCGCCATTGTCGACGACGTCATGACCACCGGCCACACGGCAGAGGAACTCACCCGGGTGCTCCGGCGCGCCGGGGCGGCGCGCGTGGAAGTCTGGATTGTCGCCCGCTCGGGGCACTGAGGCGTCGGGAAGTTTCGCGGTACGAGGCGTGATCTGTCCGTTACCTCGCCGCAATGACAGCGGGGGTTTCAGGCATAAACGGGAACGATCCTATGTATACGTCATTTGATGATATCAGCTGTTTTTCCCTGGTTGAGACGCCAGGAGTTCATGACCTTTCTGTTCCCTGAACTAGCCGGGATACATCATGGCAAACAGGTAGTCGAGCAGTATGCCCGTGAAGATCACCGCACCGAACCAGTTATTGTTCAGGAACGCCCGGAAGCAGCCCTCACGCTCGCGATAGCGAATCAGGCCCTGCTGGTAGAGCGCCAGCAGGGCAGCGATAACGAGGCTGCCGTAGTAAAACCAGCCCAGCCCGGCCTGATGTCCGATCATGACCAGACACATCAGCAACATCACCTGCAGCAAACCGAGGATCTGGCGGTCGGCATCGCCGAACAGGATGGCGGTCGACTTCAAACCGAGCACGATATCGTCATCCCGGTCCACCATGGCGTACATGGTGTCGTAAACCGTGGCCCACAGCACCGTCGCCGTGTACATCAGCCAGGCAAGCGGCGGGACGCTGCCGGTTACCGCGGCGAACGCCATCGGCACCGCCCAGCCGAACGCGGCGCCCAGATACACCTGCGGCAGGTGGGTGACCCGTTTCATGAAGGGATAGGTGCCCGCCAGCAGCACGGCCACGACCGACAGCATTACGGTCAACGTATTGAGCAGGAGCACCAGCGCAAAGGCCGCCAGGCAGAGCAGGATAAACAGCAGCGTAGCTTCCCATGGACGGACCCGCCCGGCGGTCAGCGGACGGTTGCGCGTGCGCGTGACGAACCGGTCGATTTCCCGGTCCGCGAAATCGTTGATGACGCAGCCCGCCGAGCGCATCAGGATGACACCGACGATAAAAATCAGCACGATCTGCGGCGGCGGCTGGCCATCACCGGCAATCATCAGCGCCCACAGCGCGGGCCAGAGCAGCAGAAAAACCCCGATCGGCCGGTTGAGCCGCATCAGCAGCGCATATTCACGAAGACGGTCGGCAAGCAATGCGATCATAACGGTCGTTGTACTACACCCGGACGGCTGGCGACAGGAAACGGTTCACACACCGCACGGCCGATCTCGCCGGGACTGGCATATTCCGAACACGCACTCTGTTGTTGAGCCGACGCGCTTTCCACTATCCAATGCCCTGTATCGTTCTGCCGTCGCCCGGGAACATTGCGGACTAGCGGTTTTCCCGAGGCAGGCGGGCAACCTCACCTGCGGAAAACCCCGGGAGGAAGATTTCACTCACCAGCAGCGGCTTGTGCGCCAGCCGGAAGATGGAGCGCCGTCCCCAGATTTCGCCGCGGATGCACCGAGTGTCGCGCACGGCATCCGCATACAGCGTCTCGCTTGGGCGGATCCGCGCCAGTTCGACGACGCCGCGCCGCATGCCCCGATCGGCAAACAGCATGGCGCCCAGCGGCCGGGCGCCGAGACGTGCCAGCCGGCGCAACCGGCCCTTCAGCGACGACACCGGGATCACGGTACGCGCGTAGACCTGCGGATGTTCATCACACAGCAGCTGTACTTGCCGGATAATCGCCAGTCCTCCACGCCGCATGTCCAGCGCCCGTGCCTCGTCCAGGCGTGGTTTGCCCCGAACCTGCGACAGCACCCTGACCCGGAATTCACCGGTACAGAGCTCCTGCAACCGTCGTGTCAGCGACGCCGGATCCAGCAGCCAGACAGTCAGTGCGACCGGCAGTTCGCTGCGCCGGTAACAGCGGTAGGACTGCCAGCGGGTTGCCGTGGGCGCCAGGAAACGGGGATAGTTCAAGTTTGCCGTCGATGAGGGTTGAAGCGGGCGGGAATTATCGCATGTTTTCACCGGAGAGATAGCCCGTAGCGCCGGTTTGCGAGCAATTGCCGCACTGCACGCTCGATGACGAACGCCGTCCATTTATCAAACCCCCGGCTACACCTCGCCGTAATGGACCGCATCGCCCAGCCAGCGGCGAATCAACGGTGCGACGTTTTCCGGGCAGCAGACCAGCAGCTGCCCGGCCGCCTGTTCGACCGCGGCGAGCAGAGTCTCGTCGCGCAGCAGGTCTGCGATATGAAATTTCATCTCCCCGGTCTGGCGCGTACCGAGCACCTCGCCGGGGCCGCGCAGCACCATGTCCCGGCGCGCGATCTCGAAACCGTCGTTCGTTTCCCGCAGCGCCGCCAGACGATCCCGGGCCGCCGCGGACAAGGGCGGTTGATACAGCAGTACGCAGCTGCTTTGATCGCGCCCGCGCCCCACGCGGCCGCGCAGCTGGTGCAGCTGTGCCAGGCCGAGCCGTTCGGGATTCTCGATAATCATCAGGGTCGCATTGGGGACATCGACCCCGACCTCGATGACAGTTGTCGCCACCAGCAGGTCAATGTCACCGGCCTTGAACGCGGCCATGACGGTTTCCTTGTCGGCCGGCTTCAGACGACCGTGCACGAGACCGATGCGCACATCCGGCAGGATGGACGTCAGCAGCACGGCGGTCTTTTCCGCGGCCTGGCATTGCAGCACCTCGGATTCCTCGATCAGGGTGCACACCCAGTAGGCCTGCCGCCCGGCGGTACAGGCGCTGCGCACCCGTTGCATGATTTCGTCGCGGCGCTCCTGGCCGATGGCCACCGTCTGCACCGGCAGGCGCCCGGGCGGCAGCTCATCGATGACCGAGGTGTCCAGGTCAGCGTATACGGTCATGGCCAGGGTGCGTGGAATCGGCGTGGCCGTCATCACCAGCTGATGGGGACGCTGTTCTCCGGCGCGCCCCTTGTTGCGCAGCGCCAGGCGCTGGTGCACGCCGAAGCGGTGCTGCTCGTCGATGACGACAAGCCCCAGCCGGGAGAATTCGACCTCCTGCTGGAACAGGGCATGGGTACCGACGGCCACCGCCGCTTCGCCCGCCCGGATCGCCTGCAAGGTCTGGGTACGCTCGCGGCCGCGGCTTTTCCCGCCATGCCATACGACGTTGACCCCCAGGGGCGCCAGCCACTCCCTGAAACTGCGGTAATGCTGCTCGGCCAGCAACTCGGTCGGGGCCATCAGGGCCGCCTGGTAACCGGCCTGCACCGCGGTGAGAGCGGCACAGGCGGCTACCACGGTCTTGCCGGAACCCACATCCCCCTGCACCAGTCGCGCCATCGGGTGCGGCCTGGCCAGGTCGGCCCGAATCTCCTGATTCACCCGTTGCTGGGCGCCAGTGAGCGTGAACGGGAGCGAACGCAGGAAGGCGCCGACCAGGCCCTCCCCGCCCGGAAGCACCGGGGCTGCCGTTCGCTGCCCGCGCAGCCGCAGCCTGCGCAGACTCAGGTGATGCGCCAGCAGTTCCTCGAAGGCAAGTCGCTGCTGGGCAGGGTGGCGGCCTTCGGCCAGCAGCTCCAGCGAGGCATCTGGGGGCGGGCGGTGCACGTAGCGCAGCGCCTCCTGCAGCGAGGTCATCCGACAGGGCGCGAGCAAATTTTCCGGCAGCCAGTCCGTAATCCGGGCGGCGACAAACCCGCCTCCGCCTCCCAGATAACACAGTGCCTGGGCGGTCAAGGCGCGCAGGGTCAGCTGGTGGATGCCTTCCGTGGCCGGATACACCGGCGTCAGGTGCTCCTCGACGGGAACGGGCTGCAACGGATCGATCAGGCGGTATTCAGGATGGATCATTTCCGCCGTCAGCGGGCCGGCACGCACTTCGCCGTAACAGCGGATACCGGCGCCGCGGCTAAGCCCGGCCTGCTGCGCGGCGTTGAAATGAAAAAAACGCAGGGTCAGGAAACCGGTTCCGTCGGCTATGCGCACCAGCAGGGAGCGCCGCCGCCCGAAGTGCACCTCGGCCAGCTCGACCTCGCCCTGCACCACCGCCTGGTCGCCGGGACGCAGCGAGCCCATCGGGACGACGCGCGTGTGGTCCTCATAGCGCAGCGGCAGGTGGAACAGCACGTCCTGCACGGTGCGCAGTCCCAGACGCTCGAGGCGACCGGCGACACGTGCCCCCACCCCCTTCAGGACCTGGACCGGCAGCCGGTCCAGGTTGTCAGTTATCGCGTGCGAATCCATCCGCTTGCCGGCGTTGATATCCATTACGAATAAATATTCACCGCAGAGACGCAGAGAACGCAAAGAAATTTATTAACAAAATCAAGAACAGAAACCGGTTAATCTGCCATCGTTGATGGAACGTGTGCCCCGTGACCACTATTATTGCTTGATAGCGGAGCGTTATAGGATCTTTCCTGGCAGTCAAGAGGACAGACGCTTTTTAATCGGTGGTTGAATACACTTTCTTCGCGTTCTCTGCGTCTCTGCGATGAAATTTTTTCTCAGCCATCACCACTCCCCAGCACCATGACGGCATCCATCTCCACCTGTGCATCCCGGGGCAGTGCGCCCACACCGACTGCGGCGCGGGCCGGATAGGGTTCATTGAAATACCCGGCCATGACCTGGTTCACCAGCGCGAACTGCCCCAGATCAACCAGATAGATGTTCAGCTTGACGACATCCGCCAGGCTGCCGCCGGCGGCGGCGGCCACCGCGGAGAGGTTGTCGAATACGCGCCTGATCTGTGCCTCCATGCCGCCGTCCACCAGTTCCATGGTCTGCGGCACCAGCGGAATCTGGCCAGAGAGATAGACGCTGTCGCCGCAACGCACGGCCTGTGAATAGGTGCCAATCGCCTGGGGCGCCAGGTCGGTCTGTATCGTCTTGCGTATCATGCTCGTGGTTTCCTTCGCTTGGGGTTTGGATACGGTCGCTGCATCAACCGCGCAGACGGCTGATGCGCATCACGGAGGGGATATTGCGCACCCTGCGCATAACCCGCGCCAGATGCTGACGGTTGTGAACCGTGATGGTAAACCGCAGCGTATTGGTCAGGCCGTCGCGCTCCTCGATGGCGACATTTTCAATATTGGAATCTGCATTGCCGAACGCCGCAGCGACCGTGGCCAGCACGCCGCGCCGGTCGGCGACGAGTACGGCGACCTCAACCGGATACTCCTCCTCGATACCCGGTTCCCATTGCACGTCGATATAGTTCTCGGGCGGGTGGCGGTGCTCCCGCAGGTTGCGGCAAGTCGTCGTGTGAATCACCATACCGCGGCCGGCCGTCATCAGGCCCACGACCGGATCTCCCGGAATCGGCCGGCAGCATTTGGCGAAGTGCATCACCATGCCTTCCGTGCCCTTGATCACCAGCGGGCGCATGGTCTTTTCCTCGCCTTCCCTGCCAGAGCTGTCGTCACCGGCGGTTACCAGCGCGCGCGCGACCAGGACGGCAAGCCGTCGGCCCATCCCGACATCCATCAACAGGTCCTCGTAGCCGGGAATGCGATATTCTTTCAGCAGAGCGGCCA
>JBAVKA010000068.1:0-3968 GCA_049688075.1 Gammaproteobacteria bacterium | reverse complement strand
GGTATCTTTTTAAGGGGGAAGCCATGACGCAGGACGACATTCCTTACGGGGCCATCCGGACCGCCGAGGAACTCGGTCAGCTGGCACGGGCGCACCGCAAATGCCGGCACCTGACGCTCGAGACGGTATCGGGACTCGGGAATCTGAGCACGCGCTTTTTATCCGAGTTCGAACGCGGCAAGGAAACCGCCGAGATCGGCAAGGTGCTGAAGGCGCTGCGGACGCTCGGTCTGGAGGTCATCATTCAGCCTCGCGGGGGCACGGCAGCGGGTACGCGCCCGACGAAACCCCGGGGTGAGTCCGCGTGATCGATTCCGACGCCCTCAATGTCTGGCACGAGCAACGCCTGGTCGGCACCCTTTGGAAAACCCGGGTCGGCTACATCGGCTTTCGCTACGATCCGGACTGGATCGCCGGCGGCGGCTTCGCCGATCGGAACGAGGCGAGGGCCGCGCGCCAGGGACGGCGCGATGGCGGCTTTGCAGTATCACGCAGCCTGCCGCTGCGCACCGATGACTTTGCCGCCGACGACGGCATCGCCCAGCGCTTCTTCGCCAACCTGCTGCCCGAGGGCGCCGTGCGCGAGCACATCGTCCGCGACCTCAAGCTCCCGAATACGGATTTCGATCTCTTGCGTGCCATCGGCGGCGAGTGCGCCGGCGCGTTGTCAATCCTTCCAGTGGATCAGCGACCATCAGGGCAGCGGCATTACCATCCACTGACGGAGGAAGAGCTGGCCAACCTGGCGGCCCGGCGTGGCCAGTTCTATACGACCTGGCCGGTGGAGGAGCGCCCGCGCCTATCCCTGGCCGGCGCCCAGGACAAGTGCCCGGTGCTACTGCGCGGCGATCGCTATTTCCTGCCGCAACGCGAGGCGCCGTCCAGCCACATCCTGAAATTCGAGCTGGCGGATTATCGTCATCTGCCCGCCTATGAGACCTTCACCACGCATCTGGCCGGCTCGGTCGACTTACCCGCTGTGGACATTACATTGCACGCGATCGGGCAGATCCTATACGCGCAGATTGCCCGCTATGATCGCGAAAGGGATGAACACGGCGAGGTGCAGCGACTGCATCAGGAGGATTTCTGTCAGGCGCTGGGCTACGGGCATATGGAAAAATATCAGGAACACGGCGGGCCTTCCTTCGCGCAGTGCTACCGCCTGGTGCAGGAGGCCTCCAGCGAGCCGGCGCTCGATGCGCAACACCTGTTGCGCTGGCAGATCTTCAATGTGCTGGCGGGCAATTCGGACGGCCATGCCAAGAATCTCTCGCTGCTGCACTTGCCGGATGGCGAGACCCGCCTCGCCCCCTTCTATGATCTGGTCTGCACCCGTGCGATCGAACGGATCGACTACCATCTCGCCTTCGATGTCGGCGGTGAGCGTAACCCCGGGGTAATCACCAAAGCCCACTGGGACGCGCTCGCCATCGCGTGCGATGTGCGACCACGATTCCTGGGTAATCTGGTGGAAGAAACCGCAGCCCGGTTACAGGAGAACCTCGCGCCTGTGCGGGATTCCTTTGAATCGCGCTTTGGCCCCTACCCGGCACTGCAGCGCATCGAGCAGATCGTCACCAAACAGTGTCGACGTGTCACAAAGGCGTGATGATACCGTCAATGAGTGAGGGGCGTTTGATCGAGGAACGGACACAGCTGAGCTATTACGTCAAGTCGTTCACCGACAATGTACAGGCCGGGCATGGCTCGACAGACGCGGCCGTCGTGGTGGCTGAGGCCTATCTGGACGGGAAACCGCACCAGCGGGGCAAACACAAGCTCACACGGGCTGAGCGTGATGCCGCATTCTGGTCCAGCGGCTTCCTGAGTACCCTGCCGGCTGATGCGTGGCACACGGAACCCCTGGTGCTTGCGCTTGCCCGATACATGAACCAGGAGCGCGTGAGCAATCCGGCGCTGCTCGAACACATTGCTACGATTGCACCAGAAGCAGTACGGAGAGCCATTCGCTACTCGGGACTGGTGTTACAGCAACAGTCCCCGAGGCGCATGGAGGTTGATCGTCTCGCGGCCATCGCGCCGACAGAGTTCGATGAGCTTGTACGCGTTCTCGATGTCTTCGGAACAGCTTACCGCGAACGCTTGACTGTCGTTGACAGGTTCAAGCAGCTACTGACCGGATTAACGCCGCTTGAACTGTTGGTCTATGCAAGCCTGTATGCCTTTGAGCACCTGGTCCCGCGAGATCTTCTATCGACTGACCCACCGGCGGACCCGGATACCCATACCGATGTTGTGTGGGATGCCATCAACGACCTGTTAATCTGGAAGCTCGGATCAGTCGGTAACCGTGCCTGTCGTTTGACTGAGGGCGACATCGGCAAGTCCCTGGCGGTACATTTGTCACCTTTCCTCTTCCCATCGCCGGACAGGCCGGGGCCGCGGGAGGATTTATATGAAGCTTTCGGGCAGCTGCTGTCGGCGCAGATAGAGTTAAACAGCTTCATTTCCCGTTCCGCCGACGCATTCTCCTATGACGATAGCATTGACTTTGTCCGGGAGGGCGATCGGCTGACGATCGTTGAGCATGACCCCGCTGCGCGTGCCGCCTGGACACGCAACGGTGATAGGCTCACGCGATTGCACTACTACTGGTTGTACCGGGCGGTGGACGCAATTGCAGCCTCTGGATTGACCGGAACCGTCATCGGTCAACTAGTGAATCACGAGGCAAACCACTTCGCCTACATCAAGGCGATGCGTACGCAGCTGCAGCTGACTGAAGTGTACGGTGTCGCCGAAACAGTGACCGCGGAGTCCGGGCTGCGCGTCGATCTGTTCCAGGCGCTCTTGTCCCTGGAGCTGATGACTGCGTTCTTCAAGTCAGACTTCATGCTGCCATACTTGCAGTACCTGGGCGAGACGGTCAACTCACGGATGTCGCTGGGACAACTGGCATTCGGCGGATTGCTGCGGGCTGGGTCACCCAACCGCTTCCCGATCACCTGGTCGGACAAAACAATAAAGATATCCAACATTACAGGCTGGACCGTGAGCAAAGACTTTCCTCACGGAAACCCGAGAGCCGCGGAAGCGATTCTCGACTTCTGGACCAGTGACTGGACTTCGCTGGCAGCCCGACTGCATAAGGGTGAGACGGGCCTACATCCGGAGCTCTTCGAACGACCGATTCTGAAGATGGGTCGCTATCTTTTCCAGTTGCCGTGGGTGGTGGCAATGCAGAACAACGCATCGGCGGCCATCAACAACCTGCGGCGGTTAAGTGCACGCCGGGCGGAGGCGAGAGACGAGACGCGGCAGATCGAGGAACGTTTGGCCAGACGCCTTGAGGACAGGGGCTTTCGGGTGCAACTGAACCACCAGCCGGAGCGCACTGCAGATGACGATCCCGGCGAGGTGGATCTCATCTGTGCCCGAGACGGGCAGGTTCTCGTGCTGGAGATCAAGTCGACCTTCCTGCGCCGTTCACAGAAGGATGCCTGGCTGCATGGCATAAAGGGTTGCGGAAGGCGGGGTTACAGCTTCGTCGCAAGGTCCGTGCGCTTGAACACGCGCTGACAACGGATGCCGATCTGGTGTCCACGCTCGGCATCGAAACCGGCGCGATGCCCCTACCCATACGGGGATGGATCGTTGACACCTCGATCGAGCATGATCATGAGCGATTCAACGGTTTCCTCAAGGTGTCATTAGAGGAGGTACTTATCGCATTACGTGACGATCGGCATCTGCTGAACGACCCTGAAGGATTGCTCAGCGGTAGCTGGATGGAGGCGATTCACAACGACGTAGCCGCGATAGACAAGTCTCCGACGCTGTATCCTGATGGATTTACCTTATCACGCTTTGTGGAAGTCATCGAAAGCGAGGCTGTGTGGGACTAATCTGCAAAGGGAAAACACTTCGCAGTTAAATCTGCGCATCTTGTGTACGCGATCTCCGCCGGAAGGTACAGAATAATAAGATTGACCGATTTGGTTCCA
>JBAVKA010000067.1:0-2363 GCA_049688075.1 Gammaproteobacteria bacterium | reverse complement strand
CTCATGGGGCCGTCCGGTTCAGGCAAGAGCACGCTGCTCAACATGATCGCCGGACTGGATGTCCCCAGCGAAGGCAGCATCCACGTCGCCGGCCGGCGCATTGACCGCCTGTCCGCCAACGAACTCGCCCGCTGGCGCGCCGCGCACGTCGGCTTCGTGTTTCAGTTCTACAACCTGCTTCCCGCGCTCTCGGCGCTGAAGAACGTGGAAATGCCGCTGCTGCTGACGCGCCTGCCGGCGGCGCGGCGCCGTCGCCACGCCGCCATCGCGCTCGAACTGGTGGGACTCAGCGACCGCGCCACACACAAGCCCGGCGAACTCTCCGGCGGGCAGCAGCAGCGCGTCGCCATCGCGCGGGCCATCGTCTCGGACCCCGCCCTGCTGGTATGCGACGAACCCACCGGCGATCTCGACCGCCATTCAGCCGAAGAAGTACTCGCACTCCTGCAGCGCCTCAACCGCGACTATGGCAAGACCATGGTCATGGTGACACACGATCCCAAGGCGGCCGAATTCGCGCAGCACACCCTGCATCTGGACAAGGGCACGCTGGTCGAACAGGGCCACTGAGCCACCACCATGAAATACCTGCCGCTGCTCCTCGCCGCACTCCTGCGCAAGAAAACGCGCACCGTCCTGACGCTGCTGTCGGTGGCTGCGGCCTTTACTCTTTTCGGCATGCTGGACGCGGTGCGTGTCGCCTTCAACGCTCCGCAGAGCGTGTCCGGTATCGACCGCCTGGTCGTCGCCTCACGTTTTTCCATCATTCAACCACTTCCCTACGGCGATCTGGTGCGCATCGAGACCGTTCCCGGCGTCAAGGCCGTAGCCTACGCCAACTGGTTCGGCGGTGTGTACCAGGACCCGAAGAACTTCTTTGCCAACATCGCCATCAGCCTGCCGTCCTATCTCGACATCTATCCCGACATCGCGCTGCCTGAAAAACAGAAGCAGGCGTTCCTCAACACCCGCACGGCGGCCGTGGTCGGGGAATCGCTGGCGCGGCGCTTCGGCTGGAAAATCGGCGACAGGATACCGCTGCAGGCCACCATCTTTCCCCACAAGAACGGCGGCAATGTCTGGACTTTTGACCTGGTCGGCATCTACCGCGCCGCACAGCCGGAACTGCGCGGCATCGAGCAGCAGCTGCTGTTCCGCTATGACTACTTTGACGAGGGACGCCAGTCCGGCCAGGGCACGGTCGGCTGGTATATCGTCAGGGTGGAGGACCCGGCTGAGGCGGACAGGGTGGCACAGGCCATCGACCACCTGTTCGCCAACTCGGCGGATGAGACCAAAACCCAGAGCGAGCGTGAATTCCAGCTCTCATTCGCCAAGCAGATCGGCGACATCGGCCTGATCGTCACCGCTATCATGGGCGCTGTGTTCTTCACCCTGCTGCTGCTCACGGGAAACACCATGGCGCAGGCTATCCGCGAACGCATACCCGAACTGGCGGTGCTCAAGACCATCGGCTTTACCAACCGCGCGGTGCTGGTCCTGGTGCTCAGTGAATCGGTGCTGCTGCTGCTCCAGGGCGGTGTCGCAGGTCTGCTGTTCGCCCGCCTGGGATTGCCGCTCATCAGCGCGGCCAGTTCCGGCCAGCTCGACCTGGTGATGCCGACGCAGAGCTGGCTGCTCGGTCTGTTTCTTATGCTGCTCATCGGTTTCATCGTCGGCCTGCCGCCGGCGCTGCGCGCCATGCGGCTGCGCATCGTCGATGCGCTGGCGGGACACTAGTGCCGGTTGACACTTGTATGATCGCCGCGTTGCTGTCTGAAATCAGGCCAGGCAAGGCGCGAGGAGCGAAGTTTAATTATGCTAAATGAACGACGAGCAACGCCGCATGGCCTGATTTCAGGCGCAACCCGCAAGGACGCGGCCATTTTCCCGCAATCCGGCGTTAGCGCTTACTTTTGTAGCCTGACTACACGGCACTCGCGCTGCCTTGTCTTGCGAAAAAATGGCCGCCGTCGCGACGACCATACAAGTGTCAACAGGCCCTAAAACGTGCGTCGCGCCCCGCCCGCATTGCGTGCCGTAACGGGAGTGCTGATTGTCGTGACCGCCTGCGGCATTGTGATCGCCATCCCCCTGGTGGCTCTGATCGCCGGCATTGTTTTCGTGGTCTGGCTGCCCGGAACCGGCAGTGGCCGGCAGACGCTGGCCATGACCCGAATCGGACTCGCCACCGTCCCACAGCGCATCGGCGCGACCTCGGTCGTCGTGATCGGTATTGCCGGCGTGGTGGGGGTACTGATCGCCCTGCTGGCGATGGCCCAGGGATTCCAGGCGACGCTCAAGAACGCGGGAAACGTGGAGACCGCCATTGTGCTGCGCGCCGGCGCCAATGCCGAGTTGTC
>JBAVKA010000066.1:0-1688 GCA_049688075.1 Gammaproteobacteria bacterium | reverse complement strand
CTCCTGCGCGACCGCGGCATGGCTCAGCCCGGCCGCCGCCTCTTTCGAGAGCGTTTTCGCCCCGCCCTTCGCATCGCGGCCCTCGGGCAGCAACCAGAGTTGCAGCGCGGCCGACCGCTCGCCGCTCCGTTCCAGATGGCGATGCGGCTTGGCCGACGCGCGCATGGCCGTGTAGGGTATGGTCTCGCCGTAGACGAAGGCATTCACCGCGCGCTGTTCGAATACCGCGTTAACCGCATTGAGCACCTGCGGCGTGGAGCGCCAGTTGATGCCCAGGGTGTAGATGCGCGCCGCGCCCACGTCTTCCCGGGCCTGCATGTAGGTAAAGATGTCGCCACCGCGGAAGCTGTAGATGGCCTGCTTGGGATCACCGATCATGATCAGGCCGCAGTCCGGGCAGTCGCGATACAGTTCACGGAAGATGCCGTACTGCACCGGGTCGGTATCCTGAAACTCGTCGATCATCGCCACCGGAAACCGCCGGCGCACTTCATCCGCCAGCGCCGCGCCGTTGCCGCCGTGAAGCGCACGGTACATCTCGGCGAGCAGATCGTCGTAGGAAAGGACCTGCGCCGTGAACTTGGCCTGCCTGACCTGCTCGCGGGCGAAGGCCGCGGCTTCCGCAAGGGCGGCGGTGCGCAGGTCTCGCTTCAACGTGCAGAACGTTTCCCATACACCATCACAGCGCAGGAAAAAATCATCGTCGAGCGCCGGGTCGGCCTTCTTCAACGCAAACCGCGCCATACACTGTGCAGTCAGCACCTCGAAATCATCCGGCGGTGGTTCCCGCTGCTCCTGCGCGAAGTAGTCGTCGAGCACGGCAAGCGACGGGATTAGCCAGTTCTCATGGTAAGGACTTGTCTGCGCGCGGCTGAGCCCCTTCGATTCACGCACAATCTGCGACAGCGAGGCGGCATCCTCTCGCCAGCGGACAGCCAGCGCATCCAGTTCGACGGCAAGCGCATCCCAGCGAGTGAGCAACCGGTCCCAGCTTTCCACCTCGGGCAGCAGCCGCTTGTGCTGCACACCGAGCAGCGGTTTGATCAGTGCCTCGAATTTCTCGAGATCTCCCAGGCTGTCGCGGAACAGGCGGGCCTGTACGGCATTCAGCGGGTAGCCGGTCCTGCGCCACCAGTCCTGAATGGCCCGGCGCCACAAATCGACGTCGTCGGCCAGCACCTCGAGCCGAAACTGCTGGCCGCTGTTGAAGGCGAATTCGCTCAGCACGCGCTGGCAGAAGCCGTGAATCGTGTAGATGGCAGCCTCATCCATGGCGCGCACCGCAAGCCGCAGTCGCCTGACGGTCTGTTCCGCGAGGCCCTGCTCCCTGAGCCGCACTGACAGTCCGGCCAGAAAACTGTCATCCGTGTCCGCCTCGTGCTCCAGCAGCGCCAGCGTCTCGAACAGGCGGGCACGGATGCGACCGCGCAGTTCGTCGGTGGCGGCCACCGTGAAAGTCACCACCAGCACACCGGCGACATCGCGTCCTTCCACGATATGGCGCAGGTAAAGATTGGCGATGGTGTAGGTCTTGCCGGTCCCGGCGCTGGCCTCGATCAGCTGCATGCCGGTCAGGGGGAATGCGAGCACCGCCGGCGGATCGAGCATCAGGCCGCTCATGTCATCGTTCCCGCGGCCAGCGCGTCGGCGTAGAAAACCGCCGCAAGTTCCGCAAACTCCGGCTGATC
>JBAVKA010000065.1:0-3130 GCA_049688075.1 Gammaproteobacteria bacterium | reverse complement strand
TCCTGCGCCTGTGCGGAAGAGGACCGGAACACGTTGCCACTGCGCGTGAAGATGCGACTCCCGTCCTCGGTGAACCAGAGCTCCCCTCCCATAGCATAGGTCCCGTGATAGGGTGAATCGTAGAGGTACTGGGCCGTGCCGCCGGCTATGGAATACTTCTCGATATCGGATGGGGACAGGCCATTGTCCGCGCCGTAGATATCGGTGCCATTCGGATGCAGGCGTGCCAGGGTGCCGGCATATACAAAGTTGCCGGTATGCAGCGTTTCGTTCCCGGTTGCCAGTTCGATGCACCGTATGTTTTCCCATTGGTCCTGTCGCGGAAACGCATAGACATAGCCGTTACCGGCGAGAACGATATCGAGCACGTCGGTGGAAACTGAATACGTAGACAGCAGCTGTCCCTGGCTGAGGTCGATATATGAGAAATAGCCATCATGGCCGACTGCAGCAAACTGCCCGTCCGGTCCGATCGAAACGCTGGTCGGCGACAATGGCAGAGCGACGCTGACATCCGATCCTGACACCGGATCCAGTACATGCAGGGTATTCGGATTCGTCGCAACCATCACTATGCGGTCCAGCTGGTTGCTGTATTCTGCATCGATTACCTGAAAATTCAGGCGTAAGGGATTTATCGCAACAAGCTCAACAACAAGATTTATTGATACGAAGTCCTCGGAAACATTAACCCCGTCCGAAGCCGTGACCTTTATCAGGTAAATGCCTGGTTCGCTACCGGAGAACTCCGTTACCGGATATTGCGGCGAGGTGAACGTCCCGGCACCTGCAACCGGTTCGGAAATCACCTCCCACGAGTAGCTGAGCAGATCACCATTGGGATCGAAGCTGCCGCTCGAATCCAGCAGTACGGCGGTATCGGTCCCGGCCACCTGATCATCACCACCCGCGGCAACCGGGGCTGCGGGTACGCCCGTGTCGCCATTGATGACATCGGTATTGATAATGTTTGCGTATTCGGCCACGCCATCCCCGTCGGTGTCCACGGCAAGGCTGGCGGTTGTCGCCGACAGCACCGTGAACCGAATGGTGGAATCGCCGGCACCGGTCAGCTGCAGACTGCCCCCCTGATCCGGGAATGCCTGCAGCATAGTCGCGAAGGCGAGGGGCTGCAGGGTGACGACATCCACATAGCCGTACACGGAATCGTAAAACCGTCCGCTGATCGTCTCGCTGTAGGAAGACGGGTACATCCAGTTGTCGTAGACGGTGGCGACTACCAGTCCTTCAGTTTTGAATACACGGCTGGCAGTGACATCCTCCATGACCAGATCCAGCGTCAATGTCTCCGTGTTGGATGCCATGTCGAGCTGATCCCGCATCGTACCGCTCAAGACCGCATCGCCGGAGACACCGCTTGACGAAAGCCGCTCAAATTCCATTACTGCGTCCGTAAACGTCAGATAACCGATATCGAATGCGTTAATCGAAAGTTGCCCGCCGCCATCGAATATATCCCCGTCAAGCAGGCACTCGTTGAACACCAGATTGAGCACGCCGATTCCCTCATTACTCAGCTTGCCCTTGAGCGTGAGCGTACCACTGTCACAGGAATCGGTTTCATTGATCGAGATGGATGCCGCCTGGACTGACGGTGATTCCGCCTGACTGGTAACTACTGGTGAGGTATCCGTATTCGCATCCGAATAAAGGGCCGAATTGAATAGCTGCCGCGCAAGGCGCTGCGCGAATTTACCCATGCCCTGCGCAGGGACACCGGCAGTGGAGTCATTCCGCGTACCACTCACACTCGCGGTGCTGAGGACGGGCCCCGTATCACCGCTGCCAATGACGTCAGACACCAGCTCGAGCGCATTGTCCGCGGTAATCACGGCAGGACCGGTATTCCCGCAATAAACAAGGGCATCACTGCCCCTCAGGGCGCCAATCGCCTCGCCACTGCACCCCGTCGGTACAAAACCGGTCTTAGCCTTCAGGGCATAGGATGTCTTGCTGCTCGTAGCCAAATCTTGCCTGGTGGCGTCAAGGGCCAGTTTGATGGATACGGTCGTCCACTTCTTGTTCAGTTTTGCAGTAAATTTTTTGACAACAACATCCGTGAGTGAAGACGTATCCGGGGCAAGCCCGCAAAGATCGTCGCTGGCGGCTTCCAGGCCGGAGATCAGGCTTGCATAACTGGACGCGCTGAATGTCAGGTTAAAGGACTTGTCAGGCTTGATATCGGTATAGGTGCCGGTGAATTCGCTTCTCGAAGTCGTCAGCGACCAGGTGCCATCGTAGCGCATGGAGAACCCGGATATTTCACCCGGCCAGCTCTTCGACCCGCACCCCTTCACCTTGAGCTTTTCCGTCAGTACGCCAGTCCCGCTTTCGTCACCATCCATGGGAAAGACGGCACTGGACCCCATGCCGAAAGCCGCAATCCAGACCAGCATCACCAGTCTGCGTAAAATTGTTTTCATGGTTATTACCTGCTCCTGTCAATCGGGATACCAGTAGAATCCTCACCCGTCTTTATTATCGTTTCACATCAGCAACCAGACGTCTTGAGATTGTTTCGTAGCCCTGTTCCTCGTGAAAAAGGCACAACCGCATCCAGATAATAAGTAGATCAAATTCGGCGAATATGGACAACTGAATTAATTTCATATTTGCTTGATCAGGATGAAGCAGTCAGGCGGAAAATTGCGGGCATCTCAAGAACAATAGTCTGCTTTACAACTACCCTGGTGTTTCAATGCCCCTGGGTCAACAGACGTCCTGATGCCTTCAAGGCATGCAGCGCATTCAGGGAGTGGGTAAATGGTGCCTGGCAGAACCCTGGGGACCGCCTTATACCGGGCTGGATATACCGGTTACAGGCGCTTTCCGGCCAGCGTCGGTGTCTTGTCGATGCGGGTTTCCAGTTTCAGCAGACTGATCAGACGCACGCTGCCCTCGGCGTGAAGTACCTCGTGGATCTGTTCGACGGCAGCGAGTATGCCTCCCAACTCCCCTTCGATATTGGTACCCGAGGCGTGGGTTTCGATGATGAAATCATGGCCCTGCAGCAGTTCGATAACCCGGCGGATTTCCTTCCTCACGGATACCCACTGACCCAGCGGGATAACCTGCAATTCGGCGGTAGCTTTCATGCCCTGTACTCACA
>JBAVKA010000064.1:0-10252 GCA_049688075.1 Gammaproteobacteria bacterium | reverse complement strand
GGTTGTATATCGGCGGCTGGATCATCGGTAATGCTGTCCGATGAAGCGCAAGGATTACGAACCCGCCTGGGGTATAATGACCCCGGCTTTCATCCTGCGGCGGCCTTGCAACACACCAGGCACGCCTTCTCTTTCTATCAAGGTGCTCCATCATGAATTCATCCGTCACCGGCTTCGGCCAACTGGCGCTTGCCGGGCCTGTTCTCCAGGCGTTGCAGGAAATCGGCTATGAAAGCCCGTCACCGATCCAGGCGGAAAGCATCCCGCCCCTGCTCGAGGGCCGGGACCTGTTCGGACAGGCACAGACCGGCACCGGCAAGACCGCCGCCTTCGCCCTGCCGCTGCTCAGCCGGCTTGACCTCGACATGAAACAGCCCCAGGTCCTGGTGCTGACGCCGACCCGGGAGCTGGCGATACAGGTGGCCGAGGCCTTCCAGGCCTATGCGCGTCATATGAAGGAATTCCACGTGCTGCCCATCTACGGCGGCCAGTCCATGGATATCCAGCTGCGACAGCTCAGGCGCGGCGTGCATGTCGTGATCGGCACACCGGGACGGATCATGGACCACTTGCGGCGCAAGAGCCTGGTGCTCGATACCTTGAGGACTCTGGTCCTCGATGAGGCCGATGAAATGCTCAGGATGGGCTTCATCGACGACGTCGAGTGGATACTGGAGCATACGCCGGCCGAACGGCAGACCGCGCTGTTCTCCGCCACCATGCCGGAGGCCATACGCCGCGTGGCGCAGAAACACCTGCGCGATCCCCGTGAAGTTCGCATCAAGTCCGGCACGACGACCGTGTCCACCACGAAACAGCGCTACTGGCAGGTTAGCGGGCTGCACAAGCTCGACGCCCTGACGCGCATCCTCGAGGTCGAGGACTTCGATGCGGTCCTGATTTTCGTGCGTACCAAGACCGAGACCGTTTCCCTCGCCGAGAAGCTGGAGGCGCGCGGTTTTGCCGCCGCCGCCCTCAACGGCGATATGAATCAGGCCTTGCGCGAGCGGACCATTGAGCAGCTGAAAAACGAAAAGCTGGACATCGTGGTGGCAACGGATGTCGCCGCCCGCGGGCTGGATGTGCAACGCATCAGCCTGGTGTTCAATTACGACATTCCCTGCGACACCGAATCCTATGTGCACCGCATCGGTCGTACCGGGCGCGCCGGACGCACGGGCAGCGCGATCCTGTTCGTTTCGCCCCGCGAAATGCGCATGCTGCGCGCCATCGAAAAGGCGACGCGCCAGCCCATCGAGGCCATGCACCTGCCGAGCGGCGAGGCGGTAACCGATCGGCGAGTCGCGCAGTTCAAGCAGCAGATCATCGATGTCATCGAATCCGAGGATCTCGGTTTCCTGCATCAGGTCGTCAGCCAGATCGAAAACGAGCAGGATCTCAGCGCGCACGAGATCGCTGCCGCCATGGCCTATCTGCTGCAGCGGGAGCGTCCCCTGCAGCTGCGGGAGAACAGGGAAGCTGCGGCGCCACGAGCCTCGAAGGCGCCGCCCTCAAAGGTCCGGCCGGACACGAAGGAGCGCCGTAGCGGCAAGCCGGAACGGGCCAGAAAATCATCACCGGTCGATTTGGTGCGCTATCGTATCGAGGTCGGACGCCGGCACGAGGCCACCCCGGGGGATATCGTCGGCGCCATCGCCAACGAAGCCGGCATCGACAGCCAGTTCATCGGTCAGATAAAGCTCCATGACGATTACAGCACCGTCGATCTTCCCGATGGCATGCCGCAGGAAGTCTTCCGTCAGCTCAAGCAGGTTCGGGTGCGCCAGCAGAAGCTCAATATCCGCCGTGATGACACCGTCAGCACGTCCGGGGAGGGAGGCAGGGACGGGGACAGACCGTTAAAGGTTAAGGCATCCACCACAGGAAAAAGCCGCTTTAACAAGGTAACAGACAAACCGGCCGTGGCAAAAGCCAGGCGCGCCAGCCAGCCGGTGAAAGAAAAGAAACGCCGGCAACTGCACCTGCCTCGTTAACCATGTCCATTCATTACGGCTGCAGGGGTAGGTGAGACCGGCCTGGGCCATGCAGTCGTGCGTCTCTGCGGTTAACACGGTGTTTAAGGATGAGCACCGTTTGACACCCGGATCGCACTGAAACCGGGAGTATGGAAATGTCACGCTATCTGCTACTGCTGCGTCACGCCAAATCCGCCTGGGACAGCGATGCGGCCGAGGACTACGAACGCCCGCTGGCCAAGCGGGGCAAGAAGGATGCCTGGCGAATGGGGCAGTGGATGCACCGGGAGGGTCTGAGGCCCGATTATGTGGTCAGTTCTCCCGCGGCCCGTGCCAGGGAAACCGTCTATGGGGTATGCCAGGAACTGGGTATCCAGAAAGACGACATACACTTCGACCGGCGCATCTACGAAGCGGATGCCACCACGTTGCTGGCGGTGCTCGCGGATTGCCCGCAAGGACCGAACGCCATCCTGCTGGTGGGGCACAATCCAGGACTGGCAGATCTGCTGGCCTGGCTCTGGGGGGAGAAAATCACCTTGCCCGAGGATGGCAAGCTGCTGCCCACCGCCACCCTCGCGCGCCTCAGGATGCCCAAGGACTGGACGCGACTCGAACGCGGTTGCGGCCGCATGATAGTGCTGACCCGGCCCCGGTCGCTGCCGATGCAGACCGACTGAGCTGCAGGGACGGGATGAGAACGCTCGCTTCCCGCAGGCTCCGGTGGCCGGTTCCGCAGTCGCGGGTCAATAGCCTGCGGCTACGGGGGTGATTTGTGTCACGAGTTTGCTGTGCCGCATGCGTAAAGCCGCATTTTCGTCACCCGGTTGATAGGGGCGGGCGAAGATCAGGTAGGTGCCATAGAGCACATGCTCGCCCTTCGGGCATTCGCTCGTCGAATTAATCAGAAAGCCGGCTTCGGTCGGTGTACCCACCGAGGCGCGGGTTTGGGCGGTTTCCGGAACATTCTCGCAGAGGCAGGGCTGCGCCCGGGTCTGACCCTCGATCCGGTCCGGCACCACCATCAGGCTGATGATCGATGCCGCGTGACTGTCGAAGGCGATCCACTCTGTTCCCAGTTCGCGCACACGCGTCTCGAGCCTGGGGCTCCGGTCTTCTCCCTGCTGCGGTTCGTGCGTCTTGCCCATGAACAGGTTGTGAAACGGCGGATTGCGGTAATCGGTGGTCAGCGTCATGGACACCTGCTTGACCGGGAACCGGATCGACAGGCACACGGGGACCTCCGCATGTCGCGGGTAGTAGAAGTGATCGCAGGTGACCCGGGATGAACTCAGCAGGCCGCCGGCCAGGCTGAGATGGACGATATTGCGCCTGATGATGCGCACCGGCCCCGCGAGATAGCCTTCCGTGTAGCCGTGGATATCCTCCTCGGTGAACGTGATGGTGCTGTCCATGAATGGCAGGTCCAGCGTGATTTCACCGTTGATCCTGATCCTGTCGATGATCGGGATGCCGTTCACGCGCAGGTCATGAATGACGGCCATGTGCTGGTCCGAGAAGTGAAAATCATAGATGGGAGAGCGCACCATGCGTTCTTTGGCGCTGTACTGCATGTAACGCGTCGGGGAGCGAGGCGGGGGTGAATCCGGGTACCATGCGATGTAGGCCCAGGCACGGGTGCCGTCGGCGGGGTCGGTGATCCCGATTTCCTCGACGAGATCGCTATGCAGTGCGGCGTGCACATTGCCGCCCTGGTCTCCCAGGTCATCCGCCATGAACACCGCGACGTCATTGGCGTCCAGCAGCGCCTTTCCCTTCGGGTCCTGGTCGTCGTAGGTTCCGGCGCCGGCGGTTTCGGGCCTGCGGATGATCGGTGCAGAGCCACTGTCATAATCGATCTTGTAACTCTGCCGGTAGACGACGCTCCAGACCCAGCAGCCGGTCGAGTCGCGCTGGTCGATCTGGTAGGGGATCGCTACGGGGCTGTGGTCATGAAAGACATAAACGCGGATGTTGCTGATGTCCTTGCCGGACAGCATGGGCAGTTCGCTGCCCTCGAGGATTACCGGGTCGGCGAGACGCTGCAGGGTTTTTGCGCCGCCATCCGCCCGCGCCGACGTGCTCAGGGCAAGCGGGATGATCACGCACAGGGCGACCAGCCGGTGCCAGCCCGCGCGCATCAGGTCGGCAAGGATGTCAGTCGGATTCATCGTGGGCGGGTGGTGCGCAACAGGCAGCGCTCGAGCATGGTGTGTACGTTCAGGCAATCTCAAAACACGTCATCCCCGCGAAACAGGTAATCCGTTGATCATGGAAAACCGGATTCCATCCATTGGTTCGCAAACGGTGCATGGCCCAGGCCAGACTCTCGACCGGTTCCCGGTCTCACCTTTTCCCTGCACCGCGATTCCCGCCTTCGCGGGAATGACAGACCCAATCAAGCCGTCCTCAAGTCTATTCCCGGGCGGTTTGTGCGTCCACTACCGGGAATGGCTGAAACTCACGTGCGCAGACCCCCGTGCATGGCATGGCGGGTGCCGATGCGCTCATACTCGGAAATCACCTGGGCGCCGAACAGCAGGATGAACGCGGCGGCTTCCAGACTGAGCAGGACGATGACCGCGGTAGCAAAGGTGCCGTAGACGATGTTGACGATCGACAGGGTAGAGAAATACCACACCAGAAAATGTCGCGTAATTTCCCAGAGCAGCGTGGCCGTGACCCCGCCGATCAGGGCGTAATGCAGCGGCAGGCGGCCGAAGGGCATCACCAGGTAGAGCGATGACAGCAGCAGGACCTCGCCGGTGAAGCCCAGGACGTAGACGATGATCTTGTTGTACCCGCCCAGCGACACGATGTGCCCCAGGACGGTGAAGGTGCGCTCATCGAGCGTGGCCAGTACGCCGCTCACGGTGCTGACCAGGAACAGGCCCAGGGCCAGGCACAGGATATAGCAGTAGGGAATGATGGCCGAGATCAGGAAGTGCCGCCGCCGGATTGCCACGCGGTGCAGGAAAATGACCGACATGGCGTTCTCCAGCGTGGTAAATGCGAGCGAGCTGAACAGCAGCAACATGAAGATTCCCACCACGCCAACCAGCCTCCAGTTGTTGAGGAACGCCGCGACCTGCGCCGTCAGGTCGTCGGCGTGGCCGGGCGCGATGAGATCCAGGTAATCCCTTGTGGTGTCGAGCAGCAGCTGCAGATCAGTGAGATGCGACAGGACGATGAGAATGAGTGTCAGCGTGGGCAGGATGGAAAGCAGGGTGTAATAAGCAACGGCACCGGCGAGCAGCAAGCCCTGGTTGGCGCGAAACCCCGCGATGGTCATGCGCAGAAAACGCAGCGGGTTTTCGAGCACGAACCGTACACGGCTGGACTCAGCCTGCATGACGGGGTGCATCGGTCAGGGGGGCGGCTCCCGGACGTGTCGCGATGACTGTCGGGTCCTGCCATGCGAGGCGCGAAAGGCGCCGGGAAGGTAAGGTTCTGTACCGGATCATGGCGGAAGACGATAACACGCTATTCCGTCGGACCGGGGTGGAGTTCGATATAGTAGGTCGGCAGGACGTTGTCGCCGTCCCGGTCCTCCGGCCGGGAACCGCGCAGCATGGCCTCGACCCGGGCGGCCCTGATCGCTGTCGTGTCGATGATTTCCGGGTACAGGCGATACTGCTGCGCGACCAGCAGCGGGCGGGCGCAGGCTTCGCCTTCCAGGCGTTCCCGCGTTTGCCGGTCCAGCAGCGGGAGCGCCAGCAGCCAGGGCGCCTGCCAGCGCTGGAAGTCGCTGTAGAGCTGTCGGTGCACATCATCCTGAGGGTGTGTGGCGAGCAGCAGGTGCGGGAATTGCCCGCCGTCGAGTTTGCGCCCCGGCAGCCCGGACTCGAGGCCGATGCCTGCCAGCCCCGCGCCGCTCCCGTCGGGCAGCCGTTCGAACCATTGCGCCGCGGGTGCGGGCCCGGCGCCGGCATTGATATGGCGCGACAGATACGCGGCGAGGGCGCCTTCATCGCCGGGTTCCAGCGCCAGGCGGTCCGAGACGGTGCTGGTGAAGGTCTGGCGACAGGCCTGTCCGGCACGCCATTCGGCGCACTGATCCAGCTCGATGTCTTCCCGCCTGACGGCGGTATCGAGCAGCGCCAGAGGTCGCGCCTCCCGGTCCAGCAGCCACAATTCGAAACGGTCCTCCAGCGGGAACGGGATCCGCTCATGGACCTCGAGGAGGTGCTCGTAGACGATAGCCCCCATGTGCTCCAGGTATTTGAAATCATCCGACGGGTACAGCGGTCCGCGTTTCAGACCCGTCTCCGGTGACCAGTTGCCATAGCGGATGTCGCTGATCTGCACACGCCGCCCGGTGTCCATGCCTTCCAGCAGCCGGTCATTGCTGACATAGATATCCCAGCGCAGACCGTCCCGCGTCACCGCTTCCGCGGATTCGTAGCGAATGCAGTTGATCACGCCCCGGAACGGATTGAGCAGGCGCTGGGTATAGCACGCTATTGGCATCGAGTTCATGTTCGGGGCCTGCCTGGCATATGAACGGCCTGCAGTATTACACCATTATCGATCGATTCGGACAGTGTGCCGGCATCCAGGCAGTCCGGCCCGCCCGGCCATTACGAACCGCCCTCCCGGGTATGATATCGTACAAAGCAGGCAACGCTAAGACGCACTACACTCTGGGATTACCATGTTCACACTCAAACGCATCGTGCTCGACGTGCTCAAGCCCCATCATCCCAATGCGCTGGATTTCGCCGGCGCCATCGCCGAAGGTACCGACGGCTGCTGCCGGGTTCGGGTGACGGTGACGGAAGTGGATGAGAAAACCGAGAGCACCGTGGTCGCCATCGAGGGTGATGACATTCCCTATCGGGACATCGTCGAGGTCATCATGCGTCTCGGCGCTTCGGTGCACAGCATCGACGAGGTGGAGGTCAGCGGCGCCGCCCGGCCGGATTAACCCGTGCGCCGGAAACCCGCATGCTAGAACGAATACACTTCCTGATACGGCTTGGCCATGCCCACAAGATCGCCCGCCGCTATTTCGTGACCAACGGCTTCGACGGCGCGCTCACCCTGCTGGGACTGGTCATGGGTTTCTATTCGAGCGGCAGCGTCGCTCTGCCGGTTGTTATCAACGCCTGTCTCGGCGCGGCAATCGCGCTCACCGTAAGCGGGCTCTCCAGCGCCTATGTGAGCGAGGCTGCGGAGCGCGAACAGGAATTGCTGGAACTGGAGCAGGCGCTGGTGCGCGATCTCGCCGACAGCGAACACGGCCACGCGGCGCGGCTGCTGCCGCTGCTGATCGCCGCCGTCAACGGGCTGGCGCCGTTACTCATCGCCCTGGTGATCATTTTGCCCCTGTGGCTGGCGCAGGCCGGCCGGGTTCTGCCATTTCCGCCGCTGGAGACGTCCATCGCGCTCGCCTTCGCGATCCTGTTTCTGCTCGGTGCGTTTCTCGGCACGATCAGCGGGCGATTCTGGCTGTGGAGCGGTGTGCGCACCCTCATTATCGCGGTGCTGACGGCGGCCATTATTCTGCTGGTCGAAAGCTATTCCCGCTCCGCATCGTAACCCAGGGTCGTCGCCTCACCGCCGGATGCCGGATCACCACTCGGGTCATGTTGAGGAGGCATAGAGCCAGCCCCGTCGCACCAGCCATTTCTCTGCCTCGACGGCGATCAACACCATGCCGGAGAAGGCGAAACACAGCAGCAGTTCGGTCGCGTTGAGCGGGGCGGTCTTGAATACAGATTGCAGGACCGGGAGGTAGATGACGGCGAGTTGCAGTGCCACCGTCAGCATGACCGCCCCGAGCAGCGGCAGGTTCGAACGAAGGCCAAGGGTAAACAGGGAGTCACGTTCCGACCGAATCACCAGCACATGCACGAGCTGGGCGAAGGTCAGCACGGTGAACACCATGGTCTGCCAGTGTGCGTCGCCGGAGTGCCAGGCCCAGGCCTGCGCGCCGATGGACAGTCCGCCGATCAGCACGCCCACCCAGATCATGTGCTGCCACATGCCATGCGCGAACAGGCTCTCGCCGGGCGGGCGGGGCGGGCGGGTCATGAGGTCGCGCTCGGGCGGTTCAGCGGTCAATGCCAGCCCCGGCAGTCCGTCGGTGACCAGGTTGATCCAGAGGATATGGATGGGCAGCAGCGGCAGCGGCAGACCGAGAAACGGGGCCAGGAACAGGGTCCAGATCTCGCCGGCGTTGCTGGTCATGGTGTACTTCACGAACTTGCGGATGTTGTCGAAGATGCGCCGCCCCTCGGCCACCGCCGCGACGATGGTGGCGAAGTTGTCGTCGAGCAGCACCATGTCGGCAGCCTCGCGCGCGACGTCCGTGCCCTTGCGGCCCATCGCGATGCCGATTTCGGCGCGCTTCAGCGCCGGCGCGTCGTTGACGCCGTCGCCGGTCATGGCGACGAATTCACCGCGCGCCTGCAGGCTCTGGACGATGCGTATCTTCTGCTCGGGGTTGACGCGCGCGAACACCCGGGTGTGCGCGACACACGCCTGCAGTTCCTCCGCCGAGAGTTGTTCGAGTTCCCGTCCGGTCAGTACGCTGTCCGCTTCCTGCGCGATGCCCAGTCGCAGGGCGATGGCCCGCGCCGTGCCAGGATGATCGCCGGTGATCATGACCGGCGTGATGCCGGCGGAACGGCACAGTGCCACCGCCGCATGCGCTTCGGTCCGCGGCGGGTCGATCAACCCGACCAGACCGAGAAAGCCGAGTTCCTGCTCCATTGTGCGCGGATCGGGCAGCTCGGCAAGCCCGGGCAGGGAACGCATCGCGTAGGCCAGCACCCGGTAGCCTTCGGTCGCGAGCCGTTCCGCCGCGGCAAGCAGGCCCGGCGCATCGAGCGCGGCCGTTCCGCCATTCGGGAGACGGTTAACGCAACGCGCGAGGACCTCCTCCGGGGCGCCCTTGACGAAAGCGGTGATCGCGTCCCCGTCGCGATGCAGGGTGGTCATGCACTTGCGCTCGGCGTCGAAGGGCAGTTCGCCCACGCGTGGCAGGGTTTGCCCGAGCGCCTCCTTGTCGAAGCCGGCCGCGCGTGCCGCTTCGAAGAGCGGAATTTCGGTAGGATCGCCGCCGGCGCCACCACCGGGTTGCAGATGCACGTCGTTGTTGAGAGCCATTGCACGGCCCAGAAGCCGCCAGCCCGGACCGGCTGTCGCCGCCTCCGGGAGTGCGGCGATACGTGTGTCGTCGGCGCACAGCGCATCCACGCGCATGCGGTTTTCCGTCAGCGTGCCGGTCTTGTCCGAGCAGATATAGGTCACCGAGCCCAGCGTTTCCACCGCAGGCAGGCGGCGTATCAGTGCATGGTGGCGGCTCATGGTCCGTGCGCCAAAGGCCAGGGAAATCGTCACCACGGCCGGCAGCGCCTCCGGGATGGCCGCCACCGCCAGGGTCACCGCGGTGAGGAACATCAGGATCACCGGCTCGCCGCGCAGCAGTCCGGCGGCGAAGACAATGGCGCAGACAAACAGCACGGCGAGCGCCAGCCGCTGGCCGAACCGGGTTAGCCGCCGCTGCAGCGGGGTGCGGGGTATTTCGTCCTTGTGCAGCAGCGTGGCGATATGGCCGAGTTCCGTGTCCATGCCGGTGGCGACGACAACGCCAACGCCGCGGCCGCCGGCAACCAGAGTGCCCTTGAACGCCAGATTGCGGCGCTCCGCCACGGGGAGATTCTTGTCTGTGAGTGCTTTCGTGGTTTTTCCGACGGCTTTGGATTCACCGGTCAGCGCCGACTCGTCCAGACGGAGGTCGGCGGTCTCCAGCAGGCGCAGATCGGCCGCGATGGTGTTGCCCGCCTCGAGCAGGATGACATCGCCGGGGACCACATCGGTGGCGGGGATGGTCCGGATATGGCCCTCGCGGCGCACCCGTGCTTCCGGCGCCGCCATTTCGCGCAGCGCCGCCACGGCACGCTCGGCGCGGTATTCCTGCACGGCCCCGATCATCGCGTTGAGCAGCACGATGACGACGATGGCGGCCGCGTCCTGGGGATCGCCGATAATGCCGGAGATGACGGCTGCCACGATCAGCACGATGATCATGAAATCGGAAAACTGGCCGAGCAGGATGCGTGCGGAGCCGCGGTATGTACCGGCCTGGATCTCATTGCCGCCGTGGCGCTCGAGGGCGGCACGGGCGCTCTCGCCCGACAGGCCCTGACTTGCCTCGACCTGCAGGAAGGACAACACGTCTCCGGTGGACAGGGTATGCCAGGCGGGTTGGCTGGGCGGAGTGTCGTTCATGGTTTTACGGTTCGCGGGGGGATAGTCGCCGGGAGTAG
>JBAVKA010000063.1:0-22267 GCA_049688075.1 Gammaproteobacteria bacterium | reverse complement strand
AGTCCACCGTCACCAGCTATGCCGCGGAGCGCATCCAGGTCATCAGTCAGCGCGTAATGACCCGCAGTAATCTTCTGGAAATCATGGATAAATACGGTCTGTACCAAAAGGAGCGCCAGCGAGAAACAACGGAAGAAGTCCTTGCCGACATGAGCGAGGACATCAATTTCGAGATGATCAATGCCGACGTGATGGATCCGCGCACCGGCCGTCCAACGGCGGCCACTATCGCCTTCACCGTCGGTTTTGAGGGCGAAGATCCCCAACTGGTGCAGAAAGTCGCCAATGAAATCACGACACTCTATTTGAATGAGAACCTGAGAACCCGGACCGAGAAGGCGGAGGAAACGACATCGTTCCTGACGTAAGAATCCAAACGACTGGGCGCGGAAATCTCCCGCCTGGAGACGGTTCTGGCAGAATTCAAGGAAAAGCACGCCAACGAGTTGCCTGATTTGAAAGACCTGAACACACAGGTTCTCGATCGCACGGAAAGGGATATCAGTGATATCGATACCCAGATCCGCACGCTGGAAGAGCGCAAAATTTACCTGGAGGGCCAGCTTGCCATTCTCGATCCCTACGATTCGAGTTCGGGCCAGATCATGAGTCCCGCCGCCAGGTTGCAGCAATTGCGCACGGAATATATCGCGTATGCCAGTCGTTATTCCCCCAACCACCCGGATGTGGTCAGCCGCAAGCGGGAAATCGAGGCATTGGAGAAGGAAACCGGAATCGGAGAATCCACGTCGGAGAAACGCTCACGACTGGAAGCGCTGCGCAAGGAACTGATCGTCGCGGAAAAAACCTACACCGATGAACATCCGGATGTGAAAAGCCTGAAACGCCAGATTGCTTCGTTGGAGGAAGAACTCCGGAACCCGCCACCCGCAGCGGCGACGAAACCCGCTCCGGCGAACCCGGACAACCCGGCCTATATCAGCCTCAAGGCTCAAGCCGAAGCCGCCGACAGCGAAATTCGCTCACTCAAAACCAAGCGCTCACAGCTCAGCGACAAACTCACTGAATACGAGCAACGTTTGCAACAGACCCCCCAGGTTGAACGTGAATACCTGGGAATCGTCCGCGATTTTGAGAATTCATCCCAACGCTACCGGGAAATCAAGTCCAAACAGATGACCGCGGAAGTCGCGCAGGCCATGGAAAAGGAACGCAAGGGCGAAAAGTTTACCCTGATCGATCCCCCCATCCTGCCGGAAGAACCCATCAGCCCGAACCGTCCCGCCATCATTTTCCTGTCCCTGGTCCTGGCGCTGGGGGCGGGCATCGGGTCGGCGGCCGCGGCAGAAAGCATGGATTCCGCGGTAAGGGGCGCGAAGGGCGTGATATCCATACTCAATACAGCGCCGCTGGCGGTCATACCCTACCTTGCCAGTGATGCGGACATCGGCCGCGAGAGGAAGCGGCGCTGGCTCATGATTGCCGGGCTAATCACGGGAATCATCGTTGTTCTGCTGTTGATTAATTTTCTCTATTCACCGCTGGATGTTCTGTGGTTCCGTGGCTTGAGGAAGATGGATTCGATTGTAGGCGGTTAGAGAATGATTCTGGATGTAATCCACCCATAAAACCATTCGAGATTTTCCTCACGTTTTTCGAACGGCAGGTGACAGCCACCAGTCAGGTGGGATATAAAGATTGATTACCTCTAAAACAGGCTTATAGGAAAGCCAGATTATGGAACGCATCAAACAGGCACTGGAAAAGGCACGGCAGGAACGCGTGCGCAGGCAAGGCGGTGGCAGCTCTGCAACCCAGGCCACTGCGTCAGGAGCCAGCGGTGACATAACGAACACCCAGACCCGGTACATCAACCTGGATGATGCCGTATTGCGGGAAAATCGCATCATCACCGGCCTGGAGCCGAGCGACTTTACCGAGGCCTACAACATCCTGCGCACGCAGGTCCTGCAGCGACTCAAGGAAAACAACTGGAATGTGCTGGCCGTGACCAGCCCGGGCAGCGGCGAAGGCAAGACGCTGACTGCCATCAACCTCGCCGTCAGCATCGCCCGGGAGGTCGATTACTCCGTTCTACTGGTCGACGCCAACCTGCGCCACCCCTGGATGCTGGAACATTTCGGACTTTCCCAGCACAAAGGCCTCAGCGACTACCTCATCGACAACGTACCGCTGTCGGAACTGCTGATACAGTCGGAACGGATCAAGCACCTGGCGCTGCTGCCGGCCGGCCAGGCACTGACCAATTCGGCGGAAATGCTCAACTCGCCCAGGATGGCCGAACTGGTCAAGGAAATGAAATCCCGCTATCACAGCCGAATCATCATCTTCGATCTGCCGCCGGTTCTGACCTCAGCGGATGCGCTGGCCTTCTCCCCCTATGTGGATGCCGCCCTGCTGGTGATCGAGGAAGGCCAGACGCAGAAGCAGGATGTCGAACGCGCCGTCGAACTCCTCGGCAATACCAATATCGTCGGCACGGTCCTCAACAAGGCTGAACCGAAGGCGTCCTGAGCGGGTCATATATCACCATGTACGAGTCTTTCTACAAGCTCAGGGAGAAACCCTTCACGCTGCTGCCGGATCCCGGGTTTCTCTTTCTGAGCAACAAGCACCGCATGGCGCTGACCCTGCTTGAATATGGCCTGATGAATCAGGCCGGCTTTACGGTCATCAGTGGCGACATCGGCACTGGCAAGACCACACTGATTCGCCACCTGCTCGATCACATGGACCGGGAACACACCGTGGGACTTATTTCCAATACCCACCGTTCCTTTGGCGAATTGCTGCAGTGGATCCTGCTGGCCTTCAACCTCGAATACGCCAATCTGGGCAAGGTCGAGATGTACCGTCGTTTCGTTGATTTCATCATCGATGAATATGCCCACAACCGGCGCGTGGTGCTGATCGTGGACGAGGCCCAGAACATGGCTGCCGAAACGCTGGAAGAACTGCGCATGCTGTCCAACGTCAATGCCGACAAGGACCAGGCCCTGCAGGTCATCCTGGTCGGCCAGCGCGAACTGCGCGATACCCTGCGCCGCCCCGACCTGGTCCAGTTCGCCCAGCGCATCTCGGTGGACTACCATCTCGAACCGCTCTCGGATGAGGAAACCATAGGCTACATTCGCCACCGGCTGGAGGTCGCCGGCGGCAACCCTCAGCTTTTCGAGGAGGATGCCTGCCGGGCCGTGTATCGCTACAGCAACGGTGTGCCCCGCCTTATCAACCTCCTTTGCGATACCGCGCTGGTCTATGGCTATGCCGAGCAACGTGAAGTGATCGACAGCGCCCTGGTAACCGACGTCGCACGTGAAAAACAGCAGGGGGGAATTTTTCCAACCTTTCATCCCGCGACGCCCGTTGAAAAGACTCGCCCCCGGCCAGGTCCAGAGACGGAGGACACCAGTCCGGATGCTGAATCCGGGACGGTACGCGATGTCGAGCGCGTGAAGACTGAACCGTCAGTAGCGATCCAGGCGGAACCACATCCCCCCGCGAACTGGACCCCCCCCGGAACAACCCGCTCCGATACGGTTCACGAAGCAACAGCCGATCCGGATATCGAGGAAGCGGAAACAGGTCCGGAAACACAGTCCATGTCCGCATCCGAGATTTATCCACCGCAGAGCATACCTAAAAAAAAAAGCTCATATAGCGCTCGCCTCCTCTCACGACGATATACTCAGACACTTGTCCAGACTATTAGAAAGTTATGGATTCGAGATCGTCAGTGCGGGCCCGTTAAACGAACAATTTCTCGGTGGCCTTGAATTGATCGAACACGAGGTACTGCTCATCGATGAGGACGAGGAGCTCCCCACAATGTCCCCGAATGCTGCTGAACGTCTCAGAAACTGGCACAGGCCCGTGCTGTTCAACGACTCCATGGTTACCAGAATCAGCCTGCAGCAGGGCGATCCGGAATTCGGCCGGTTGCTGTTGAAGCAGATTTGCGCGTTATTGACCCCTGATGACACCTGACGGCTTTTTACATTGATTGAAATAGTTGTAAGGCCGTGAATGAAAAAATGCAGCTGAATGGTTCATACCCACTGGACGGGTATACTAGTTACCACGGTCAAACAGGGCATCCCTTCTTCTTCCGGGAGAAGGCCACAACTGCATGGAAGCAGGATGTAGAGCAACGCAGGAGCAGTTGCCGAGCATAAGGGATATGAAAATAAGCAGCTATGTTATAGATAATCCCCCACCCTTGCTCTCTCCCGGAGGGAGAGTGTATTAATGGGACAGCAGTAGTTTTTATTAATAATTTTCTCCGCGATCTATACGTCTCTGCAGTGAAACTGGTGGTGATGGACACACCTCGCATCACACTCGAATTGGGGAAATGATGACATGAGCAAATCTGCCATACTGGTTATCGGCGGCGCCGGTTACATCGGTTCGCACATGGTGCTCGACCTGCTGCGGGCCGATTACCCGGTTATCACCCTGGACAACCTCTCGCGCGGCCACCGCGAACTGGTATCCGGCGGTGACTTCGTGGAAGGTGGCCTTGGTGATCCGGCAGTTCTGGACAGGGTTCTCAGCCGGTATTCCGTCAAGGCGGTCATGCACTTCGCAGCCTGGTCGCTGGTCGGTGAATCGGTCGAGAAACCGCTCGCGTACTACCGCAACAACGTCGCCGACACCATCACCCTCCTCGAGGCGATGCAGCGACACGGGATCAGGCATTTCATCTTCTCATCCACCGCCGCCGTCTACGGCGAACCACGGCAGACCTCCATCACCGAGGCGCATCCCTGTTCACCCACCAACCCGTATGGTGCGACCAAGCTCGCAGTGGAACGCCTGCTGGCGGATGTCAGCGCAGCCTCTGACCTGACCTGCAGCATCCTGCGCTACTTCAACGCCGCGGGCGCCGACGCCGACGGCGGCATCGGGGAACGCCACAGGCCCGAAACCCACCTGATTCCCCTGGTGCTCCAGGTAGCCACGGGCGAGCGGGACGCGGTCAGGATATTCGGCGAGGATTATCCCACGCCGGACGGCACCTGCCTGCGCGATTATATCCATGTCTCCGACCTCACCCGGGCGCACCTGCTGGCACTGGAAGCCCTGCTCAATGACGGAGGCAATACGACCTATAACCTGGGCAACAGCAGCGGTTATTCCGTCCGACAGGTCATCGAGGCCGCGCGGGCGATCACCGGCCATCCGATCCCGGTCAGCGCCGCGGAACGGCGGGCCGGCGACCCGGCGGTACTCATCGCCGATTCCAGCCGGATTCGAAATGAACTGGGATGGGAACCGCGCTACGAACACCTCGATGACATCATCCGCACGGCCTGGAGCTGGCACCGGAGAGAAGCCGGATTATAAAACGCCATGAGACAGTGATACGTGAGAAGTGAAGAGTGAGAATTGGCCACGGAAGCACACGGAAAAGCACAAACTATATACACTGGCACAACCGTGTTTTACGTGTAGACCCGTGGCTGTTTAGCAGAAATAGGGCTTTAAATAGTGTCCTTCCACAAAGAAAAAAACTCACCGCAGAGACGCACGACTGCAGGGAGAAGGAGAGACCGGGAACCGTTCGGGTAACTGGCCTGGGCCAGAAGGTGAGACCGGGTACCGGTCGAGAAACCGGCCTGGGCCGTGCACGACTAGAGGGATGTAGGAAGGTAGAGTACCAAGAGTAGGCGTCTTAGGCGACGCATGGAGCAGTTACCGAGGAGATAGAGCACCAAAAGCAGGCGCTTCAGGCGATGCAGGAGCAATTGCCGAAAGAACGCAAAGTCATTTAATTGACATTAATGAACTTCTCTGCGTCCTTTGCGGCTCTGCGGTGAAAACAGCGTTTATGGATGAGCATTAATCGAGCGCCATCCGCACCTGTGTCATTGTTACTGAAAATATCGGAAAGTTCATGCCGAATACCCCGCGAAACCTGTTTCTGCTGTGCGCCCTGGGCTGGGCAGGCGTGATTTTCTACCTTTCAAGCCAGCCTGGAGCGGATATCCCGCAGCTGTTCTTTGGCAACGACAAACTACTCCATGCTCTCGTCTTCGGGATACTCGGTTTTTTCACTCTGGGCGCCATGAAGACCACACCGGATGGTTATCGACCGTTCCAGCCATGGCTTGCCGTGATCGTGGTGACGATCTATGGCGTGCTGGACGAATTTCACCAGCATTTTGTACCCGGCCGGTCTCCGGATATTTATGACGTCATGTCCGATGCGGCGGGCGGTATGCTTGGCGTTTGGCTGTTTTATCGCTTTGTCATGACACGCCTTCGAACACCCGCCTAAGCGCAGGACCGGGGTAGGCACCCGGTTTTTCAAACATCGCAGGTTACACCGCACGCACGCATCACGAGGTAATTTCTTACAGGTACCCGGACCAATCCCTGCTGTCATCGCCGAACACCAGAAAATAGGGATTCAGGAGGGAATCCTTGGTGTTGTACCGCAGTGGCAACATGTCCGTGTCGGTGACGTATCCGCCGGCCTGTTCAACCACGCATTGCGCTGCGGCGGTGTCCCACTCGGAGGTCGGCCCCAGCCGCGGGTAAATGTCGGCGGCGCCTTCCGCGATCAGGCAGAGTTTCAGAGAACTGCCCATGCCGACCATGTCATGCTCCCCCAGATTTTCCAGGAAACGGTTGAGTGAATCGCCGCGGTGCGAACGGCTGCCGACGACCATGACGGGACCATCCGGAAGCTCGCGCACCCTGATCGGCCGTGGTTCCCGTCCGGGCTCCTGCTTGAAGGCTCCCCGGCCGCGGCAGGCGAGATAGCTGACATCGGTGACCGGCACATACACCACGCCCAGCACCGGCACACCCCCTTCAATCAGGGCGATATTGACAGTGAATTCGCCGTTGCGCTTGATAAATTCCCTGGTGCCATCCAGCGGGTCAACCAGCCAGTAGCGTTGCCAGAGAGAACGCTGGGCATAAGGCAGGCTGGCGGATTCTTCCGACAGGATGGGTACGCCAGGCGTTAATTCATTCAGTCCGGCGACAATGACGTGGTGTGATGCAAGATCCGCCTCGGTCAGGGGCGAGCGGTCCTCTTTCTGCTCGATGGCGAAATCACTGTCATAGACTGCGAGTATCTTCTCGCCTGCCGCATGCGCCAGTCGAGTGACAGCATCGAGCAGTGCAGACAGATCTGCGTTGAATTCATTTGGATTCATTTTCTTTCCTTTAGCATGTCGTTCCTGTCGCCGGAGGTAATCGTCAGGACCATATCTGCTAACATACCCTCCGAGACAATTTATGTTACACAGATTATGGTCCCATGGCACGAAATCGACAGCGTGTTTCTCGATATGGATGGCACCCTGCTCGACCTGCATTTCGACAATCACTTCTGGCGGGAACTCGTGCCCGCGCGCTATGCCGAGGCCAACCGTCTGGAACTGGAAACGGCGAAATCGCAGTTGTATGCCAGATTCCGCGACAGGGAGGGCACCATGGAATGGTATTGCGTGGAATACTGGAGTCGCGAACTCGGGCTGGACATCGCCGGGCTTAAGGAGGAAATCGACCACCTGATCGCAGTTCACGGGCACGTTATCGAGTTTCTCGACGGTACGCGCAACGCCGGCAAGCGAACCGTGCTGGTCACGAACGCGCATTCAAGGAGTCTGGCATTGAAAATGGCTCGAACCGGCTTGCAACGACACTTCGACGCGCTTGTCTGTGCGCATGACTTCGGTTACCCGAAAGAGGATTTGCGCTTCTGGGATCAACTCGAACGGAGGGAACCGTTCAACCCGGAATCAACCCTGTTCGTCGATGACAGCCTGCCGGTGCTGCGCACGGCACGCCGTTACGGAATCCGTCACCTGCTGGCGGTACGCCGCCCGGACAGCCGCTCACCGCCCAGGGAAATCGATGAATTCCCAGCGATCGACAGTTTCAAGGACATCATGCCGGCAAGAAACCCGCCGTGACGCGGGAAACAGTAAGCGTCACATTTTTCATGACGCGTCGTTGTTCATTTTGCAGCCATATTATTATGGCCACGGAATCCGCGGAAGAACACGGAAAGACTTCGTTGTCATTCTTCTGTGTTTTTCCGTGGCTATTAAATCGCAGTAGAAAACTTTATGCAGCGCCACAAATTCTAGCTATCGCGGCTCGCCGCGTACTTGTTCCAGGTCCTGAACCGCTTGCGAATATAACGGAGCAGGGAATCGTAGCCGTCAAAGAAAAGCTCAAACCCCTTCTCCGCCGGTTCGTCATATTCGCAGTAGTCATTGGTATATTCGCGGCAGATCCGGGGTCTGTCATCATAAATCCCGCAACGCCCGTCGGACAGCAGATGTGTGCAGACATTGTTTACCAGCAGATACCAGCCATCCTCGTCCTTGTAGGCCTGCACGTCCTTGTGCGACAGCTGCCACAACAGATGATCGAAGTCGTACATCGAGCGCGGGGTTACGAGTTGCTCGGTGATGTAGCTGCAGCACTTTGAATTCGTGCAGAAGCCGCACTTGTTTTCCGGTGTAATCCGGATATCGATGGGTATCATCTTTTCCATCCCGCCACTGCCTCCGATATTGAAAAGCGACATTCGGCTGTGTGTATGGTGGTCTAGCGTACCATGGCGTGGGGACTCTGTCTTCAGAGGCGCCCGGGATACAGAGTTGCAAAGTGAGAAGTGAAGTTCTTAACAGGAAGCAGTGATAGGGGAATTATGGCAACGAGACGAAGGACGATACTATATTTCCATATTCTTAAGTGTGATTCGATGTTCAGGGATGAACAAGTGTCGCGGGAGGCAGGAAGCCGGGAGCGGCCCGTGGCCATTGAATTCCATCTTACTTCTTACTTCTTGCTTTTCACTTCTCACATTTACCGTCACGAATCATCCGTCGTGAACTCGAAACGATCGAACACCGGGCTGTCGGAAACATTGCGTCCGGCGCGAACGTTCACCTTCCTGCCGAAGCTGTTGACCTGCAGGCGTCTGCCGGCTTCATAGAACCCCGAGGCCATAATCAGGGTGGCGGAAATGCCGTCCGCCTCACTTGAGGTAATAAACAGTGCACGGAGTTCCTCTGCCTCATCACCCTGAGTCCGGCAGTAGACCGGACCGCAGCTGCCATGGATTTTCTGTACGCCCAGTTCCATCCCCGCTTCCCGGTGGATCTGTACCGAGCGGGTGATAACCAGCTGCAGGCGACGCTCATCCTCGACGATGCCCAGCAAGTCACCCACTCGTGCATCACCGGTGCGGCCTTCGTCACAGGCCAGCCGCATGCCATTCTCACTGGTATCGACGATAAGACAGGGCAATGATTTGACCAATGCCCCATCACTTGCACCTTCCGCTGCCTCCTGACCTCCAGGCATCGCAGCCAGCACGTAGTCGTGTATGGCATTCACTCCGTTGACAAGGGAGGTGCTTCGACTATCGGGGTGGCGCGGTTCCGGTTTATGATTCGCAACCGCGTGGCCCGGCAACAGGTACCGTAACAGCACGGCTTCCGGACTTTGCATACGCACCTTGATCGGGGTTTGCTCCAGTCGTTTGCGGATTGCACTCAGCGCCTCAAGGGCATCCAGCAGGTAAGGCTCCTGCACATCCGCCACTGGCTGATCCACCTGCGCGCATAAGCGGGGCGGGGCATCGCTGCCAAGATCCAGCAGGAACAGTCCGTCGGGGTCGCCTGGCCAGTGAGCTCCCGGGGTGACGCGACACTGACCGGCGTGTTGTTTCAGGATATCGTAGAGCAGGCCCACCTCCCCTTCCGCCAGACGAAACGGGTCGGTCAGCGAAATCAACATGATGGCGTGATAATTCTCGGCGATCCCGAGCGACTGCCCGGTATCCTCGTCGGTTGCGGTCACCGCCAGCAGGCCAAAGTACCGTGCATACCGATAGAGCTGATGCAGTTCGGCAAACAGCGACTCCGGAACGGCACGGTAACAACGATAATTGTCGAGGAGCACGTAACCGAGTTGTTCAATGGCGCGATTTATCGCCAGTCCGAACAGACCAGTGGACGTCCCGTGAGTGGCATGTTCATACAGCGCCTTGACGAGAATCTTGTAACCACCGGCCATGGCCAGGAGTAACTGCTCGAGGCCAACTGCGGCTTTTTCCCGTTGTGATTTGCTCAGATTGAGCTGCCGCATGTAAATCGGATCGACGGTAATATACAGACGCTCGGTCGTGTACCGGAAGATCTCCAGCAGCCGATAGCGCTTTTCAGGTTCCAGTTTCTGCTGGTTCAGGGAATCGAGTGCCCCCTGCACCAGACGCAACGTCTTGACCACGTCCAGCAAGGGTAGATTGGTCAACCAGACTCGCAGCCGTTTGGTATCCCGTTCAACTGTCGGATCGTTGTAGTTATGCTGTACGGGTGTACCGAGCGACTGGATATCCATTGCAATTATTCTAAATGGCGGCAGAAAAAAATAAGAAATGACGTCCTCGCGGGAAAACATGTTCGCGGGCAAGCCCGCTGCTGCAGGTGGATCGGCGAAATGCAGGAGCGGCCCTGGCCGCAAATGGTTTCATGCGATTTTGAGCTCGATCGCGGCCAGCGCCGCTCCTACACAAAATAACCTCGATTTTTCGAGTTAAACCTGTAAAAAAATACCATTTTATCAAGGTATTTGACTGTGACAGATCGCACGGCACTAATCATGCCAGGCGCCAGCGTTGCAGGCATTACCAGCGTCCGGAGTCGGTGATCAGGTAGGCGCCGCCCGGACGGGCCTGTGCGAATGTTTTCAGGCCATCGACGATATCCGCCGACACCTCCGCTCCCGGTGTCAGCAGCAGGTTCAGTTGGTAATCATCCTCACGGGTCAAGGAGAAATCACCCGACAAGGCGGTTTTACCGGTACCGCTCAGATGACAGACGAGGGTATCTTCCTCGCTTTGCAGGGTTGCCTCGACGTGACCCAGCGACATTTCTATCGGCTCGACAATATGCGCATCGACCCAGTCCACATGCCCCGAGAGTTCCCGGGGAAACCCGTCAACATATTCCAACGACTCGATCAACAGCCGAACATCCCCGGAAGTCTGCACAGGCAGTGGCGAAAAATGATTGACCAGAGAATCAGGTTTCAACTCCGCCTGCAGGTCGTGGAGGTAAACATACCCGCCCGGTCCCGTACCCACGACGCCCGTTCCCCGGAAAGCCGGGTCTTTCAGGTCAAGCCGGTACTCCAGCCGTGCCAGCAGCAACGACAACGGCCGCAAGGCCCAGGTAACGGGCCCCATACCCAGTCCGCTTATTACCACGCGATCTGCCTTGCCGGAGAACAGGGTACCGGTGACAGACTGCAGATCCAGACCGACTACGTTCTGCTCCAGCAGTCTGGCCACACGATCCGCCGGCAGGGTAATCAGGAGTATCAGCAGGTAGGCAGCGGCCCCTGCCAGCGGAAGACGCCAGATTGCCTTCAAGGAGCCGGGGCCTGCAGACTCAGTCGCGCATTGATACGCCCGCGCGCCGCAGCACGCTCCATGGAGGCGCTGTCCACGTCGACACCGTAGCGTGACGCCATAACGCCCAGCCAGCCGACAACGGAATCGAATGATGCATCCTCCAGCCAGACGCGCACACCGGTGCTGCCATCCGGTTCCACCCGTTTCATCGCCGAGCCCAAACCGGCTGCGCGCGCCGAGTCATCGGTAACCGACAGCAGTGAACGCCCCTCCATGCCCTTGCCGGCGACAGGATTAGCGCCCTTCAGCTGCTTGACCTTGAGCGCGCTTTCCTGCATCCACAGCAGGGTTGCGCGCCGTTCTTCCACGCCATTCCTGAGTTTGTCGTAGCTGCTGTGAAACGGGTGCACCAGCACCGCATACAGCAGTATTACCGCAAGTACGGCGGCGGCGCCGTAGACCAGTAGTCGTTCCTGCGGGTCAAGACCAGCCAGCCACTCCTTCATGCCTCACTCCCCTGAATCCGCAGACGGCTTTTCACGCGTTGCCCGGCATCCGCCGCGGCGGACTGAATTTCTACCACCAGGCCACGCGCAGACAAGGATTGCTTAAGCTGATCCAGAACCTGCAGATTGGCGGCCGTCAGATCCACATCCAGCCTTCCGGCACGGTAGCTGGCGCCCGCAATCTCGATGTCCTTCGCCGTGCGCAGCACATCCGCCGAGCGCGCCAGCAGGGTCAGAAACCGCCCGCCGCTTCCCGCCAGGCGCTGCAGCTGCTCGAGTTGCTGCTGCATCTGTACTCGCGGGTCGACAACTCTCCGGGTGCCGGGAAAAGATTCCATGAATACGGATTGCATGCGGACATTCAGCTCCTCCTGTTCATTGCGGAGTCGAAAATAGTCAACACCCGTGACGATATTGCTGAGCAGCACACCTGCAAGCAGCAGTGCGGCGGTAGCCCGCCACGGCCGCCAGAGCTTGCCCCATTCCTGGTTGCGGCTGTAAACACCCTGCAACAGGTCGATAAACCCACCGCCCGGGCTCTGCGAGAACAGCATCAGCGCTGACCCCTCATAACGTGAGATCTCCGCCGTAGCCGCCGCCTCTCCGAGGTCCGGCAGAACGGCGCCGGTGGGTATCTGGATGGAGACGGGCCTGGCCAGCGAGCCTTCCGGCTGTTCCTGAGCAGCCAGCAACAATCCAAGGTTTTCCGTATCCACGACGAAGCCGGAGTACGGGCCGGTGCGTACCAGCGCCATGTCCCCGTCGATAACCACGCAGACGGCGTCGCCGGTGCAGGGTACCGCGAGGAGGTCCGGTACCAGTTGATAGACATCCAGGCCGGCGCTCCGGCAGGCATCCAGAATGGCATCTATACGCCGCGTGGCGATGACGACAACCGGGTATCCACCTCCGGGCAACGCGGGACCAAGTGAAAAATGCGAGTTTTCGACGTCCTCGACGAGTTGTTCTTCGAGCGCGAAAGGTACGGCACGGAGCAATTTCTGCCGGTTGCGTCCCGGTATGGTCGCTTGCGTCAGCAGGCAATCGATACCGGGAACGAGCACTACCACACGCAGACCGTTGGCTTCAGCGGCGGCGGCCGTCAGATCTCCGCTGCGTACCCGCCCGACCGGTTGTCCGGCATCGTCCAACGGCAACCATTCACAGTTCCCGTCCTCGCCCTGGCCTGTTCGTATCAGCAGGGTATTACGCATTCCGGTACCCCTTCATCACAAGGTCCCCCATCCTACCAAAAAACACTTCCGGATCAATCATTCGCCCGAATCCTTCGTGTCGCCCTGGGGAGTCTGCTGGAACCGGACCGGTATTCTTGTCCGGGAGAGGACACTGGTCCTGCCTTTATCGCGCGTCACGAGACTCTCGAGGTGTGCCTGGCCCTGGCCAACGATGATATCAGTGTGCACCAGAAAATAATGACTCTTGACGTCGACCGATTCCTCCAGCTCACGCCCGGCGAGCGCATCCTGGCCCATAAAGGCCTGAACCGTCTGATAACCGGTTTCCCCGCGCCCGCTAATCAGTGCATCGACATCGCTCTGGGTAAAATCCTTGTGCATGGCCAGCAACACGACCGGCGATGCCGTATTCACGTTTATGAGCGTTCGTTCCGGCAGGGTGGTCACATAGGGCTTCAGCAACCGGACGGTATTCTGATCGAATCCTGCAACCAGGCGCAATTCGCTGATACTGACCAGGGGGCGATTGGCCGTCCGGTACGGAGTACTGCCGGAAAGGTAATTCTCGTCTTCGGCGCCATCCGGGAACCTGACATTGATATCTGTGTCGATCCAGTCCAGCAGCGCATTGGTGAGGGTCGGTTCCAGTTTCAGGATTTCCAGCAGGCGCCGGAAATAGGCCACATCCGCCTCACTGGCCTTGCCGTCCTGCATGACCAGATTGTTGATATTGAAGCGCCCCTGCAAATCCTCGATCTTGCCGCTAACCTGCCCGCCTTCCACGGCAATGGGAGGCAATGCCGTCGCCCAGTCCTCATCCAGCGAGTCATGCTCACTTTCATTTTCATCACGACGCAGGATGACCCGCGCCCAGGATTCTGCTGCCAGGGCATAGGCATAGGCCTGCTCCCCGTGCAGAAGATTCCCGGTAAGCCGTACGTCGATGTGCTGGCGGGTCGCCATGGCGACCGCGATCACCGTGACCAGGCTCACCACCAGCAGCGCCGTGATCAGGGCGACTCCGCGCTGCCGCGAGCCGGCTGGATACTGCGTCTGTCTCCGGCAGAAACATCTCATCGAGGCAACTGGAACAGCCAGATCAGGGAGCCGAAACGCGCATGCTCCAGCGTCATTTCAACGGCCCTGGGGAAAACTGCCGGATTGGCAGCCGGATTGCTGCCAGCCTGGAGAGGGGGCCATTGTTCCTGCCAGTTTCCCGTTTCATCAAGATAACGAACCTGCATGCTCTCGATATCCGCGGCCAGGGGCTGGCGCGTGGGTGCACTGTCCTGCGCACGATCCAGCACCACCCAGGCGTAGCGGATCAACTGCTGGTCTTCCAGCGAATAACCGACCCGCTGCAGGGTGCTGCGCGGTTGGTTGGCGGGATTGTTCCATCCGCCCCGGGTCAACTGGAACAGGGTCGTTCCAATCAGCGCTGCCTGCTGATCGCCGAACTCATCCCGGATAGCGCGCGGCACTGCCTGCTCAATATCCCGCTGCATGACCAGGTAGGTTTTCTGCAGTTCCGCCAGGCTCTCCGCGTTTTCCTCGGTGCGGGCTTGCTGTTTCAGCACTGTTTCCAGACCACCGTAGGCCATCACCGCCATCAGGCTGAAAATCGCCAGGGCCACCAGCAGTTCCAGCAGGGTGAAACCCTCATGATTGATACCCCCGCATTTCAACCTCATTGGTCGGGCCGCCGTAGAAACCCGCTCAGAACAGCAATCGGCTCGGAATCCTCCGCGTCGATCGGGCGTATCTTGACGTCCAGCCGGCGCAGGTCTTGCTCGTCGGTCTGGGATACGGTCCCAATCCAGCGCCATTCCCTGCCGCCCATCTCGGCGCTACCCTTCAGTTCACCCACGCTCGGCCAGGCGTCCTTCACTTGCTGTTCGACCAGCGCGTTACGTGCCACCCAGACGGCCAGCGTGCGGTCACGCAAATACGCCTGATTGGCGGTGTAGCCTCCCACGGCCTTGATCACGGCCCCCATGGTCAGTGCCAGAACGGTCATGGCGACCATCACTTCCAGCAGGGTAAATCCTCTGATCCCCCGCCTCAAAATACCTTCTCCGCTTCCCAGTCCAGTTTGCCCAGCATCGTAGCCGTCAGGTGGTAGCGTACCTGGCTGTGCTCCGCCTGGAGAGTGGCGGAAAACGGGGTCATCTCGCCGCTGGAAAGGATGTAGACCTGCGGGGTCAGGGTGTCATCGGCTTTTTTGTCCTGCTGACCCAGGCCGGGCGTATCCCCCTTGTCCTTTAGACCCAGGCCGGGCGGGTCCCCTTCGACTTCAATACGCACGCTGAAGCCCGTCGGCAATTTGTGTGGCTTCAGCAGGGGATCGTCAGGAAGTTCCTGCCAGCCCTCAAGTTGCAGAACCAGGAAGGCATAGCCATCCTCGGTGAAATGGATGGCGAGTTCCTGTCCGCGTATCACAGCTTCATTATTGGCCATGTCGATCAGTGTTGCCAGACGACGGGTCTCGCGTTTCATCACCTCGTCCTGATCATTCCTGCTGACGGACAGGACGGCAAAGCTGAAGATGATCCCGATCAGAACCAGCACCACCATGATTTCCAGCAGGGTGAATCCACGACAGAACAACAACCCCCGGTCTTGACCGTTGCCCGGTCCGACTGGCGGCGATCCGGAGTTCGGATGGTTACGCACCGAGCACTGATTTACCTTGCGGCAAGACGGGCAGCCCTTCCCTGCCGGGGACATTCCTGGGATATAAAGGATCTGGGGGAATGGCACTTATCTTAGGAAATATCGTCTGTAAAAACGTCTATCTGGTCATGGAAGTACACGGACTATACACTGACACAACGCTCTTTTCCGTGTGATTACGTAGCTACTTAACAAGACTGGTGTTCATCCATAACACTGTTATTCACCGCAAAGTTTGCAAAGAAATTCATAAATAAAAAGTGTGTAGCTTTGCGTTCTTTGCATCCTGCGGTGAGCTTGATTTTTTATAGGCGCACCAGGATCAGGGTTTATGCAAGCGACATCCGGGCACCTCACGACATTTTTCAACAGCCGGCTGGTGGCCCGATCCCGTTATTTCAGTTCCCAGTTACCCACGTCATCTTCAGTGCCGGGCGCCTGATCCGGCCCAAGCGAATAGATATCGATCTCCCCGTGGGCACCCGGACTGAGGTACATATAGTCTTGCTTCCAGGGATCCTGCGGCAGACGATCCAGGTAACCGCCCTCCTTCCAGTTCGGAGGTTCGGGTGAGGAAGGTTTCTCAACCAGCGCCTCCAGCCCCTGGTCGGTACTTGGATACACATAGTTATCCAGCTTGTAGAGATTGAGCGCGGCCTCCAGCGCCCGGATATCCTGGCGGGCCTTGGTAAGGCGTGCCTGTTCCGGTCGATCCATCACCTTGGGCACCAGTATCGCGGCCAGTATCCCGAGGATGACCACCACCACCATGACTTCTATCAACGTAAACCCTTGTTGCCTATTTAATTTAATCATGAAATTATTCCGCGCTCTGGCTTGACCGATAGGCGTACCGCACATTCCGATGGGGGGAATATACGCTAATTCCGGATGCATTTTCAGTTCCGGATAGTAATGCCACTTAACATAAGCGCAATTGACAGGAGATGGACTGTGTTGAATGCAGTGAAACCCGGGGTACGCCGCCGCTCAACCCAGTCTGCATCCGTAAGAAAATGTCATTCAGTCCGAAGAGCGGAGTAAGTAAATGCAGGATGGCCAAACCGCGCAACAGGTTTTTACTGTGAAGTACTACGGCCGTTCCAGCGCCTGCCGGCGCGGAGAATCAAGCTGTATTCAACAGATTGCGAACCTTGAGTGCATAGAGATGACGCTCTGCATCCACCAGGTGCTGGCCCCAGTGCCGGCGGTAGGTGGATTGCCAGACCTGAGCGGCGCGTTGCGGCCAGGCCTCTTCCAGCAGGTCGAGCCCGTACTGCAGATCGAAAAAAATATCGGTCAGGTCGTCCGCCAGGCTGCCGGACATGTGCAAACGGTCGGGGGTTTCATCAAACTCGAGCCAGTACCTGTCACGCTCGCCCAACGACTTCCGCAACCGGGTGTAGAGATCAAACCGTTCATCCAGGTCAACATCGGGACCCAGCAGTTCCTCGTGATGATGGGGGTTCAACGCCATGACCGCGGAATGCAGCCGGGGCAGGATAATACATAAGTCGTAAAGCCAGCGGCCCCCGGTATACTCGTGGTTTTCGATCAAACCGCAGTAGGCTTCCGAAGCGCCTGCCATTTCAGTCAGTTTTTCAAAAATGGTTAGCATCGGCGTATGTTCACAAGGACTCCGTTAACCCACTGTCTTGATCAATTCAGTTAACTTGCAGGCCGGGCCAGGCACCTGCCCTTCCCTGATGTATGAATTTCACAAGATACCCGCGGGTCAATCAGCCGCCACTGGTACAGTCACAGAAATGAATAACACTGAGTCTAGTAAAAAAACCGCTGTCTGCCAGATTTCAGATTTCAACCATTTCAAAGTCTTCCTTGGCCGCACCGCACTCCGGACACACCCAGTTTGCCGGTATGTCTTCCCACCGGGTCCCGGGTGGAAAACCCTCGTCCGGGAGACCGCCGGCTTCGCTGTAGACGAATCCGCATACGACACACACATATTCCTTGTATTCACTCATTACGCATAACCTCATGTGGATTCATGGCATACACCGATTTGCCGGACATTGTATACCTTCGACAGCTTCGCAAAACACCATCCCGTCGGTGCTACAATAGCGATCGTTCCCGCGGACGGCAGGGGACGCGGAAGACACCAAATTCACTTTTCGCCTATAAACATGCGACGTTCTTCACATGAATACCGGCACACACACTATCCCCGTCGTACTCACATTCGCCGGTCATGACCCGAGCGGCGGCGCCGGGCTGCAGGCGGATATCGAAGCCGTCGCAAGCCAGGGCTGTCATGCGGCCACGGTGGTCACGGCCCTGACGGTTCAGGATACCCAGGACGTTGCCGGATTCATATCGGTGGAGTCCACCCTGGTCATCGCCCAGGCACGATCGATTCTGGAAGACATGCCGGTTGCCGTTTTCAAAATCGGCATGCTGGGCAGCATCGAAAATGCCGAGGCAGTCCATACCATCCTGATGGACTACCCCGAGATACCGGTAGTGTTCGACCCGGTGCTGGCTTCCGGGCATGGCACGGATCTCGGTGGTCAGGAACTGATCGAGGTGCTGCAGGCACTGCTGCTTCCGGTCACCACCATTCTCACCCCCAATGGCCCGGAGGCACGCGCCCTGGCGCCCGGGGCGGATACCCTGGATGCCTGTGCATTCGCCCTGCTGGAGCATGACGTCGACTATGTGCTGGTGACTGGGAGCCACGAACACACCCCCGCCGTCATCAACCGCCTGTACAGCGGCCAGCGACTCCTGGAAACCTTTACCTGGGAACGTCTGCCGCATAGCTACCACGGTTCCGGCTGCACCCTGGCAGCGAGCATCGCCGGTCTGCTGGCACAGGGTCTGGAACCATTTACCGCCATTCAAGAGGCGCAGGACTACACCTGGAACACCCTGCGCCAGGGTTATCGACCCGGTCTGGGTCAGCATCTGCCCCATCGATTCTTCTGGTCCGTTGACGACGAGGACTGAATGGCGTCCGCGCTACCCCCCTGCGGGTTGTACGCCATCACGGAGAGTCGCCTCACTCCCCCGGGGACAACGATCGAACAGGTATCGCTGGCCATCGACGGGGGTGCGGTAGTGATACAGTACCGCGAGAAACACCTGCCCCGGAAGGAGCGCGGCCGTGAAGCCCGGGCACTGGCGACGTTATGCTGCGAACGTGATATCCCTCTGATCATCAACGATGATATCGAACTGGCGGCGGCATGCGGGGCCGCCGGGGTACACCTCGGCCAGGATGACGCTCCCGTCAGCCGCGCACGCCGCCGGCTGGGACAACGGGCGATAATCGGTGTTTCCTGCTACAACCAGATGGAGCGCGCCCGAACCGCCGCAGGGACGGATGCCAGCTACGTGGCCTTCGGTCGGTTCTTCCCCTCGAACACCAAACCGGGAGCCGTACAGGCGCTGCCGGCGCTGCTGTCACAGGCACGCAGGGAAATCAAGCTGCCCATTGTCGCTATCGGTGGCATCACCCCCGAGAATGGAGCCGAACTTGTCCACGCCGGCGCCAACCTGCTGGCCGTTATCCACGGGCTGTTCGGCCAGTCCGACATCCGGGCAGCCGCACAGGCCTATACCGCGCTTTTCGATGCGGGCCATGGACCTGATCCGTGAGACAATCATCTTTAAAAATGGCCACGGAAATACACGGAAGATTCTGAAAAAAAATCAAAAGAGTTTGGATTCTTCTTTTAGCTGCACAAGGGCCATACAACAGGACCGGCATGAACCGTCATAGGCAGCGCCCATTTTTTTCTGTGTGATTCCGTGGCCATTAAAATCGCATCACTTCTCACCTCTCACTACTCAACTTCAATACCATGATGCCAAAATTGCTGTTTGCGCGGCCCGAGACGGCAGGTAAGCTTACCCCGGTGATAAACAAGAACGAGGGACCCACAACATGACCCGATCCCATGACGACTTCCTGGCCGCCTGTGAACACATTCCGGGCGGCGTGAACTCGCCGGTGCGCGCCTTCCGCGGCGTCGGTGGCGAACCGGTCTTCTTTGCCAACGGCACGGGTCCTTATCTGATCGACGTCGACGGCAAGCGCTATATCGACTACGTCGCCTCATGGGGGCCGATGATCGCAGGACATGCACATCCCGATGTCATCCGCGCCGTGCAGGAAGCCGCCGCCCGGGGTCTGGGCTACGGAGCGCCCACGGAGATCGAGACGCGCATGGCGAACACGCTGTGCACGATGGTGCCGTCCATGGACCTGGTGCGACTGGTCAGCTCCGGCACCGAGGCGACCATGAGTGCGATCCGTCTGGCCCGCGGGTTCACCGGGCGTGACAGGATTGTCAAGTTCGAGGGCTGCTATCACGGTCATTCCGATGCCCTGCTGGTCAAGGCCGGCTCCGGTACACTGACGCTCGGCGTGCCGACTTCGCCGGGAGTCCCCGACGCAGTCGCGGCGCACACCATGACGCTGATCTATAACGATCTGGACAGCGTACAGGAGGCCTTTGCACTGGCCGGAGAGGAAATCGCCGCTGTGATTGTGGAACCGGTGGCGGGCAACATGAACTGCATTCCGCCGGTACCCGGTTTTCTCGAGGGACTGCGCGGATTGTGCGATACGCATGGCAGCGTGCTGATCTTCGATGAGGTCATGACCGGCTTCCGGGTCGCGGCCGGCGGTGCGCAGGCGCATTATGGCATCAGGCCCGATCTCACGACGCTCGGCAAGATCATCGGCGGCGGACTGCCGGTGGGGGCCTTTGGCGGGCGCCGCGATATCATGGAACGGATCGCGCCGCTCGGTCCCGTCTACCAGGCGGGTACGCTCTCCGGCAACCCCGTAGCGCTGGCGGCCGGGCTGGCCACACTGGAACTGGCATCGGCTGAAGGATTTCATGCACGGCTGGATGCCGCGGCCAGACGGCTGGTCGAGGGGTTGCAGGCACTGGCCGACGCCGCCGGCATCGGATTCACCACCAACCAGGTCGGCGGGATGTTCGGGTATTTCTTTTCCACCGAAAGCACCATCAGCCGCTTCGACCAGGTTACCCGCTGTGACATGAAGACGTTCCAGCGCTTCTATCATGGCATGCTGCGGGCCGGCGTGTATCTTGCTCCGTCAGCCTATGAAGCCGGGTTTGTCTCGTCAACCCATACCGACAGCGTGATTGACGCCACCCTGGATGCCTCGGCACAGGTATTCAGGTCAATACACTAGCACCGGGACCGGCATGTACCGCTTACCGTAAGGATCCCGTTTGCCATGGATAACCTGCTGCAGGATCTGCTCGCATGGATAGCGCAGCATCCGAATTTTTCCAATCTGCTGATCTTCGTGATCGCCGTACTGGAGTCCCTGCTGCTCGTCGGCCTGCTCATTCCCGGTGCGTTTCTGCTGTTCGGCATTGGCGCACTGATCGCTACCGGCGCGCTGCAGCTGGTCCCGGCCATGGCCTGGACAGCCCTCGGCGCTATGGTCGGTGACACCATCAGTTTCCTGATCGGCAGCCACTATCATCAGCGTCTGCGTATCCTCTGGCCGTTGAAACGCTATCCGGCCCTGGTCAACCGGGGGGTCGATTTCTTCTGCCGCCACGGCGGGAAAAGCGTGTTCATGGCACGCTTCGTCGGTCCGGTACGACCCATCGTTCCGGCCATTGCCGGCATGATGGATATGAACATCTGGCGCTTCCTGCTGGTGGATATCATCGCCTCCGTACTCTGGGCGCCCGCCTTCATCCTGCCCGGCATGGCCTTCGGCGCCTCGCTGGGACTGGCGGCCGAGGTGGCCGGGCGCCTCGTCGTGCTGCTGGTCGTTTTGGTGGGAATCATCTGGCTGAGTTTCGCGGTAATACGCGGCGTCTGGCATCTACTGCAGCCGCACGCCTCGGCCGCGGTGGAAATCGCGCTGAGCTGGAGCCGCAAACATCCGCGGATACGCCCACTGGCAGGTTCCTTGCTGGACCCCGACCATCCGGAGGCACGCGGCCTGAGCATACTGCTGGGCCTGTCATTCCTGGCTTTCTGGGCATTGCTGCTGATTACGCGACAAGCCCTGCACGGTCGGTTCATGGGGGATCTGGACAATTATCTGTTCCACTTTCTGCAGAACCTGCGCACACCCGGAGCCGACCAGGTAATGACCTTTGTGAGCCTCTTCGGAAAACAGCTTCTGCTGGCAGTTGTGCTGCTGGCAGGCAGCCTGTTGTTGTTCTGGAAGGGTAATCGCAAGGCCGCCATTCACTGGCTGGCAGCGTATGTGTGCACTGTCATCATGACCTATGCGCTCAAGTACTCGACCCGGGTGGAGCGGCCGGTGGATATCCACAACGGCTTTTCCTTTCCCAGCGCACATGTCAGCACCAGCCTTGCCGTGTTTGGATTCCTGGCGTTGCTGGTTGCCCGTGAACTCCCGTTCAAACATCGCTGGCTCCCCTACACCGTGGCCGGCATTCCGGTCATTGCCATTGCCTTTTCCCGCCTTTATCTCGGCGTGCACTGGTTCTCCGATGTTCTGGGTGGCGCCAGCGTGGGGCTGTTAT